>JAWOGY010000161.1:0-15841 GCA_046496425.1 Vicinamibacterales bacterium | reverse complement strand
GCTGACCGGCTGGCGCGTGCTGTGGGAGACGGGCGAGATCATCTGGAACTCCCAGCGCGACGATTGGAGCCACCTCTATTTGTACGACCTGGCGAGCGGCCAGCTCAAGAACCGGATCACGTCCGGCGCGTATCGCGTCAGCCCGATCATCCGCCTCGATGAAAAGTCCCGGGTCCTGCACTTCGTCGCCATGGGAAGCGAGAAAGGGCAGGACCCGTACTTCCGGCACGCGTACCGGATCGGGCTCGACGGCAAGGGCCTCGTGTCGCTGACGCCCGAGGACGGCGATCACAGCGTGCAGCTGTCGCCCTCCGGAAAGTACCTGATCGACACGTATTCGACGAGCGAGAAGCCGCCCGTGGTCGTGCTGCGCGACTCGGCCGGCAAGGTGATCATGCCGCTCGAGAAGGCCGACATCTCGAAGCTGCTGGCCGCCGGCTGGAAGCCCCCGATCCCGTTCAGCGTGAAGGCGCGCGACGGCAAGACGGACCTCTACGGCATGATGTTCCGCCCGACCAACTTCGACCCGGCGAAGAAGTACCCCATCATCAATTACGCGTATCCCGGCCCGCAGTCCGGCAGCGTGGGGAGCCGCAGCTTCAGCGCAGCCAGGCGCGACAACCAGGCGCTCGCCGAACTGGGGTTCGTGGTGGTGGCGATTGACGGCATGGGCACGCCCGGCCGCTCCAAGTCGTTCCACGACGCGTACTACGGCGCCATGGGGCGCGACAACACCCTGCCCGATCAGGTGGCCGGCATGAAGGAGCTGGCCGGGCGCCATCCCTGGATCGACATCGACCGCGCAGCCATGTGGGGCCACTCGGGCGGCGGGTTCATCGCCGCCGACGCGATGTTCCGCTACCCCGACTTCTTCAAGGTGGGCATCTCGGAATCGGGTAATCACGACCAGCGGGTGTACGAGGACGATTGGGGCGAGCGCTACCAGGGCCTGCTCGTGAAAGACGGGAAGGGGAGCGACAACTACGAGGCCGAAGCCAACCAGACCGTCGCGAAGAACCTGAAGGGCAAGCTCCTGCTCGCCCACGGGTTGATGGACGACAACGTGCCGCCGTACAACACGCTGCTCGTCGTGGACGCCCTCGTCAAGGCGAACAAGGACTTCGACCTGATCCTGTTCCCGCACCAGGCCCACGGCTTCGGCGCGGACGGGCCGTACATGATGCGGCGGCGGTGGGACTACTTCGTGGAGCACCTCCTCGGGGTGGAGCCGCCGAAGGAGTACAAGATGCAGCCGGCGGCTGCGCCGGGAAGGCCCCCTGGCAACTGACGCGTCGTCCTGGCGGCGTCGCTCCGTTCGCGCTTCCGATGCGGGCGAGCGCATGGGACTTCACCCATAGGTAATCGTCTGTTGCGCAGCGTTTCGGAATCACTGCAGATAGAAACATGAATACTCACAGTCTGATTGTGATGACTTGTTCCAATAGATAATCTTCTGGAGTATGATCCGCTCATGCCGAAACGAGGATCTGCTCCGCTCGACGGCGATGTGCTCCAGGGCACCCTCGACTTGCTGGTGCTGAAGACGCTGGCCCTGGGGCCAGCACACGGCCATACCATCGCACACACTATCGAGCGCCAATCCGACGAGATCCTGCAGGTCGAGTACGGCTCACTCTATCCGGCGCTGCACCGCCTCGAGGACCGCGGCTGGATCGCCTCCTTCTGGGGCACATCGGAGAACAACCGCCGTGCCCGCTACTACCGCCTGACCCCGGCGGGCCGGCGGCAGATGATCCAGCAGGCGGGCCGCTGGGAGTTGCTCGTTCGCGCCATCAACCACATTGTCCGCCCGGCGACGGAGTAGCGAACGGAGCAGCAACATGCGCTGGACGCGATACGTCAGGCGGAGTTGGTGGGACGCCGAGCGCGCACGCGAACTGCAGGCTCACCTCGACATCGAGATCGATGAGCACATCGCCCGCGGCATGTCGCCAGACGAGGCTCGATGCGCCGCACAGCGCAAGCTGGGAAGCGTGCTCCGGATTCGCGAGGACATCTACGCCATGAATACCATCGGCTGCCTGGATACGCTCTGGCGGGACGCGCGCTTCGGCCTCAGGCTCCTTCGACGAACACCCGGATTCACGGCGATTGCCGTGCTCTCGCTGGCTCTCGGGATCGGCGCCAACGCGGCGATGTTCCAGATCATCGACGCCGTGCGGCTGCGCGTGCTGCCGGTGCGCCACGCGGAGGAACTCGTCGAGGTGCGCATCACCAAGCCGCGAAGACGCGCCGGCAATTTCTTCAGCCGCTACGCCGAGTTGACCAACCTGCAGTGGGAGCAGATCCGGGCGAGCCAGGCGGCGTTCGCCGGCGTGTTGGCCTGGAGTCCGACCCGTTTCGACCTGGCGGGTGGCGGCGAGGTTCGGCGGGCCCAGGGGATCTACGTCAGCGGCAGCTTCTTCGAGGTGTTGGGCGTGCCGGCGGCGCGTGGACGTGTCTTTACGGCAGCCGACGACCGCCCGGGATGCGCAACCACCGGAGCTGTCGTCAGCCATGCGTTCTGGCAGCGTGAATTTGGTGGGGATCCCGGCGTTGTCGGCCGGAGCGTGCGCCTGGACGGCCGCGCCTTCGACATCATCGGCGTCACGCCTCCGACGTTCCACGGCGTCGAGGTCGGTCGGTCCTACGACGTGGCTGTCCCGATCTGCGCCGCCGGTGTCCTTCATCCCGAAGCCGAGTTGATCGAGGGAGGCCATGTGTGGTGGTTGTCGGTGATGGGGCGACTGCGTCCGGGTTGGACGGCCGAACGCGCGACGGCCCAGCTCCGGGCCGTTTCTCCGGGCCTCTTCGAGCGAACGCTGTCGGCCTGGTTCGATCCCGATCAGGCGAAGGACTACCTGGCGTTCAAGCTCGAGGCGGCTCCCTGCGCCGCCGGCGCCTCGTCCCTGCGGGAGGAGTACAGCACCTCGCTGTGGCTCCTCTTCGGCCTCTCCGGGGTCGTCTTGCTCGCGTCGTGCGTCAACCTCGCCAACCTCATGTTGGCGCGGGCGAGCGCGCGCGAAAGAGAAATCGGCGTGCGCCTGGCGACCGGCGCATCGCGATCGCGGATCGTGCGTCAGTTGCTGACCGAGAGCGTCCTCCTCTCCGCCATGGGTGCCGCGGCGGGCGTGATCCTTGCCCGCGCGTTGAGCCGCCTGCTGGTGACCTCGCTGAGCACTGGACAGGCTCCGTTGTTCGTCGACCTCCCACTGGACTGGCGGCTGCTCGGGTTCGCAGTCGTGATGGCCGCCGCGACCGCGCTGGCGTTCGGCCTGACACCCGCGCTTCGGGCGACCTCGACCTCGGTCCAGAGGATGATGAAGACAGGCGGTCGGGACGTCTCGGTGGGTCGGGGCCGCCACGGCCTCCAGGGCGCGCTGGTGGTCGTGCAGGTAGCCCTGTCGATGGCGATTGTCGCCAGCGCCGTGCTTCTTGCACTGAGCTTTCGCAACCTGGTCACCGTTGACACCGGACATCGCGTGGATGGTGTGCTGGTGGCCGAGCTCTCCATCGGCCGCCAAGGCGTGCCGGACTCCCGGTTGCCAGCTCTCAACCGGACGCTGGTGGACCGCCTTCGCGCGACACCCGGCGTCGATGCGGCCGCCCGCACAGCCATCGTCCCGATGAGCGGCATGGCCATGGAGGACACGATTCGTGTCGACCGCGGCGGAGCGATAGCCGAGGGCGAGACCTCCTTCCACCACGTGGGAGGAGGCTACTTTCGGACGGCGGGGTTGCCCCTGGTGTCGGGCCGCGACTTCGACGACCGTGACCGCGTTGACTCCAAGCGCGTGGCCATCGTGAACCGGACGTTCGCCTCGAGACTGCTCGCGACGACAGCCCCCGCCGGGCGGTTTTTCCATATCCAGACCGCTCCGGGCAACTGGGTTCAGTACGAGATCGTCGGCATGGCCGAGGATGCGGCCTACCGGAGTGTGCGAGAGTCCGTGCCGCCCGTGGCCTATCTGGCCATCGAGCAGGTTGCCGACCCCGATCGTGAACCGAATGTGCTGATACACTCGCGGTTGCCACCATCTGTCGTCAGGTCGTCTGTGGCCCGCACGATTGGAGATCTCGGACCTGGAATCAGCATCGAGTTCTCGACGCTCTCGGAGGTCGTCCGCGAGGCAACGCACCGTGAGCGCCTCCTCGCGGTCCTGTCGGCGGGCTTCGGCGTGCTGGCACTTGCGCTGTCGGCGATTGGCATCTACGGCGTGCTCTCGTACCTTGTCGTCCGGCGCCGAAAGGAGATCGGCGTGAGGCTGGCCCTCGGCGCAACGCGGTCGGGCATCGTCCGCATGGTGGCCGGCCAGTCTCTGGCCTGGCTCGGGAGCGGGCTCGTGGCCGGCGGCGTATTGGCCGTGTTGACTGCCATGGCCGCACGGTCGATGCTGTTCGGCCTGACGCCCGCCAACCCGCTGTCCCTCGTCACCGCTGGTGTGGCGCTGGCGGCGACGGGGTTGGCGGCGACGATCATTCCGGCGCTGCGGGCTGCGCGTCTGCACCCGACGACCGCGCTGCGGGACGAGTAAGGAGCAAGGGCTCGTTGGGTGGTCGGCAGTCGGCCGTCGCCCTTGGAACTGGCGCGCCGCCCATGTGGTTTCGGCCGGGGCCCGGGTGCGGGAGGGGGCGTCTGACGGTCGCTCTCGGTTGGGCGGCAGAATCCATTGGTGTCCCCCCGTAGCACCCCGCCCGTCGAACGATCTTCCGGGGCCGCGATCGTCGAACTTCTTCGGTCTGGTCTACGTAGAAAGGCTGAGAGCCGGCGAATTTCGTCAACTTCCGCGCACCGGTTCTCGTCTAAGGCTAGAGAGTATGGTCGATATCCAGCGGCCGGCCAGTGTCGCGCGCAATCGCCGCAATCGCCGCATCGTGATCGGGGCCGTGGGGGTGGTCGCGATCGGGGCGGTCACCTTCGGCCTGTCCCGCCTGAAGCCGGCTGCACCCTCGGTGGACAAAGCCACCGTCTGGCTCGACACGGTGAAACGCGGGCCGATGGTACGGCAGGTCCGCGGACTCGGGACCCTGGTGCCCGAGGACATCCGCTGGGTCCCCGCAGCCACCGACGGCAGGGTCGAGCGGATCGTCGTGCAGCCCGGGACGGCGGTGGAGGCCGACACGGTCATCCTCGAACTCAGCAATCCGACCCAGACGCAGGCCGCTCTCGAGGCGGAACAGCAGCTGAAGGGGGCGATGGCCCAGCTCACCAGCCTGCGCGTGCGCATCAAGAACGAGGTGCTCGCGCAGGAGGCCGCGGCGACGACCGTGTCGGCGGAGCTCCGCCAGGCCCGCCTCCAGGCCGATTCCGACGCCGAGATGGCGCGCGAGGGGCTGGTGTCGCCGCTCATCTCCAAGCTCTCGCAGGTGCGGGCCGAGAACCTGGTCACGCGGGACCAGATTGAACAGCGGCGTCTCGCGGAGATGCGGGGGTCCGTCGATGCGCAACTGGCGGTTCAGCAGGCCGAGGTCGACCGGCTCGAGGCGCTCGTGGCGCTCCGCCGCAGCCAGGTCAGCCAGCTGAACGTGCGGCCGGGCATACCCGGCGTCCTGCAGCAGGTGCCGGTGGAAGTCGGCCAGCAGGTGGCGCCGGGCACCAACCTCGCGCGCGTGGCGGACCCGGCGCGGCTGAAAGCGCAGTTGAAGATCGCCGAGACCCAGGCCAGGGACATCGTGCTGGGCCAGGTCGTGTCGGTCGACACCCGCAACGGCCTGATTCCCGGCCGCGTGTCGCGCATCGATCCGGCCGTGCAGAACGGCACCGTGACGGTCGACGTCGCGCTGGACGGGGCGTTGCCGAGAGGGGCCCGGCCGGACCTGAGCGTGGACGGGACCATCGAGCTCGAACGGCTCGCGGACATTCTCTACGTGGGACGCCCGGCGTACGGGCAGGAGCAAAGCGTGATCAGCCTGTTCCGCGTCGAACCGGACGGCGTGACGTGCGTGAGCACGAAGGTGACGGTGGGACGGACGTCCGTGAACACGATCGAAATCAAGGAGGGCCTGAAGGCCGGCGACCAGGTCATCCTGTCCGACATGTCCCAGTTCGACGCGTTCGACCGCGTGAAGTTGAAGTAGGAGGCAGCGATGAGCGGTACAGCCACGGCGCAACCCGTGATCGAGCTGGAGGGCGTGACGAAGGCCTTCTTCACCGACGAGGTCGAGACGCACGCGCTCGCGGGGATCAGCCTGCGCATCGACAAGGGCGAGTACGTGTCGATTGCGGGGCCCTCGGGCTGCGGGAAATCGACGCTGCTGTCGATCCTCGGCCTGCTCGACACGCCCACGATGGGCGCCTACGCGCTCAACGGCCACCCCGTTGCCAACCTGAGCCTGGCGGAACGCGCCCGGATTCGCAATCGCGACATCGGGTTCATCTTCCAGAGTTTCAACCTGATTGGCGATCTCACCGTGTCGGAGAACGTCGAACTGCCGCTGACCTATCGAGGCATGAAGGCCGCCGAGCGGAAGGCGCGCACGGCCGGAGCGCTGGAGAAGGTGGGTATGTCGGCCCGCTCCAAGCACCTGCCGAGCCAGCTCTCCGGCGGACAGCAGCAGCGGGTCGCCGTGGCGAGGGCGCTGGTCGGAGACCCCCTCATCCTGCTCGCCGACGAGCCCACCGGCAACCTCGACTCGCGCAACGGCGACGCCGTCATGGATCTGCTCCACCAGCTGCACGAGCAGGGTGCGACCATCTGCATGGTGTCCCACGACCCGCGCTTCACCCGCCAGGCCGACCGCACGGTACACCTGTTCGACGGGCAGATCGTCGACGAGGCGGCAGCCGCGGCGCTGGCGTGACCCCGATGATCGCCCTCCGGAACCTCGACAAGTCCTACCCGCAGGGCGCCGGCCGGGTCTACGTGCTCCGGCGGATCACGGCCGAGATCCACGAGGGCGAGTTCGTCTCGATCATGGGACCGTCCGGAGCGGGGAAGTCGACCCTGCTGCACATCCTGGGGATGTTCGACGGCGACTGGACCGGGGAGTTCGACTTCCTCGGCCACGCGGTCCACGCGCTGCCCCACAAGGCGCGCGCCGCGCTGGCCAAACAGCACACCGGGTTCGTGTTCCAGAGCTATCACCTGCTCGACGACCTCACGGTTTACGAGAACCTGGAGGTCCCGCTGTCCTACCGCGACGTGAAGAAGAGCGAGCGCCAGGCCATCGTGGCCGACGTCCTCGACCGCTTCCAGATCGTGGGCAAGAAGGACCTGTTTCCGAGCCAGCTCTCCGGCGGGCAGCAGCAGCTCGTGGCCGTCGCCCGCGCCATCGTCGCCAACCCGAAGCTCATCCTGGCCGACGAGCCCACAGGCAATCTCCACTCGGCCCAGGGCCGGGAGATCATGGAGCTGTTCACGCGCCTCAACCGCGAGGGCACCACCATCGTCCAGGTCACCCACTCCGACGCGAACGCCGCCTATGGGAACCGGATCATCTGCCTCAAGGACGGGTGGATCCAGGCCGGCTAGGCCCCTGACCGCGGGCCGCCTATTCCGCGCGCAACGAAATCATCGGGTCGACCCGCGTCGCCCGGCGCGCGGGGACGAGGACGGCGATGAGCGAGACGGCCGCGACCAGCGCGAAGACGGAGACGTAAGCGACGGGATCGCGCGCGCTGACGCCAAACAGCATGTTGCCGATTCCGTCGGCGCCCGCGGTGGCGATGCCCAGCGACAGGACCAGACCAAGCGCCAGGCCGAGGGCAACCTGGCGCCCGCCCTGCCTGAGCACCATCGCGAGGATGCGGCGGCTGTCGGCGCCCAGAGCCATGCGGACGCCGATCTCCTGCGTGCGCCGGCTCACGGAGAACGACATCACGCCGTAGATGCCCACCGCGGCCAGCACGACGGCCACCACGCCGAACACCGTGAACATGATGGCGATGATGCGGTTCACCGCGACGAAGACGTCGAGATTCTGTTTCGGGGTGCCGACGAAGTACAGCGGCAGGTTGGCGTCGGCCTTGCTCACCTCGCGCCGCAGCGCCGGCACGAGCGCCTCGGGGCGCTGGCCGGCGCGAGGTTTCACGATCACGGTGGCGAACTGGTTCGCGAACGGCTCGGGCGGCGCCGGGCCGAACGGATTCGAATAGAAAGGCACGTAGAACCCGGTCTCGTCCACGTTGGGGTTGTTGAACGGCCCCATCATGCGGACGGTCGTGACCACGCCGACAATGGTGCGCCACGGACCGTACAGGGGCGTGCTGCCGTCGCCCGTGCGGAAACGGCGTCCGATGGCGCTTTCCCGCCCGAAGTGCTTCCTCGCGAACGCGGCGTTGACGACCGCCACGGGCAGCCTCGCGTCGAGATCCTGCTCGGTGAAGTCGCGGCCCTCGATGAGCTTCTGGCCCATGAGGGGGAAGAATCCGCCGGTGACCTGTTCGAAATTGGCATTCGGGCGATCCCGCCGCTCCTGGTAGACCCGGCCTTCGATCTCGACGGGCCCGGCGCCCGCAAACACCATGCGCAGGCGGCTGCTCAGGGCGACCGACTCGAATTGCTGGGAATTGCGCAGTTCCTGGAGCAGCCGATCGTAGAAGAGCTTGCGCGATTCCGCCGTCGGGTAGGCGCCGTCCATCAGCCCCATGCGGGCCGACATCATGCCGCCCGTGTCGTAGCCGTAGTCGATGTGCTGCTGGTTGAGGATGGACCGCACCTGGAGAATCGATCCGACGAGCAGGACGCAGGTCATCACCACCTGAAACACCACCAGGCCCCGCGTGAGCAGGCTGATGCGCCCGCTGGTGTTGCCGCGGCCACCCTCTCCGAGTGCCGCCGCGGTATGGGCGCGCGACGACATCCAGGCCGGCAGCAACCCGGAGACGATCGCCGCGATCAGCGTGGCGCCGACGGTGATGACGAGCGCCAGGCCGTCGACCTCGAAGACCATCCAGGAGGGCGGCCCGTTCTCGAGGCTGTGGAACGAGGACGACACCCAGTCGACGGAGAGGTACGCGAGCCCGATTCCCAGGACTGCACCGAGGGCGGCCACGAGCAGGCTTTCGGTGAGCATCTGCCGGATCAGCCGGATGCGGGTTGCGCCGAGCGACGAGCGGATGGCCAGCTCCTTGGCTCTCAGCGTGGCGCGCGCGAACTGCATGTTCATCACGTTGACGCACGCGATGAGCAGCACTCCGACGCAGAAGGCCAGCATGGTCAGGAGCAGACCCCGCACCGGGAGCGGCGTGAAGGTCTTGATGAGAGGTTCGACCAGCGCGGCGTCGAACTGCTTGTTCGTCTCGGGATAGGCCGCCGCGAACCGCTTCGCCAGGGCCGAGAACTCCGCCTGGGCCTGGTCCAGCGGCACCCCCCGCCTGATGAGGCCGATGACCGCCGGGTTGTTGGCCTGCGGGTCGTTTCTCGGCCGGACGGGGAACTCGCTGTAGAGCGGGATCCACATCTCCTCGTTGTTCGGGAAACTGAACCCCCGTGGCATCACGCCGATGATCGTGGCGGGCTTGCCGTTCAGGCGCACGGCCTTGCCCACGACGTTTGCCGCGCCGCCGAAATCCCGCTGCCACGTGCCATGGCTGATGATCAGGACCTTCTCGGCCCCGGGCCGGTTGTCGGCCGCCGTCATGTCGCGGCCCAGGATCGGGCCGACTCCGAGGATGCGCAGGAAGTGCTCCGTGGTGTACGCGCCGGTGTAGCGCCGGGCTTCGCCGTCGACGGTGAGGTTCACCGTCGACCCGTTCAGGTAGGCGGCCATCAACTCGAAAGACTTCTGCTCGGGCGCGAACTCTTCGAAGTCCATCGACAGAATCCGGCCGTTCACGCCGAAGAAGTTGGCGGTGGTCGGATCGACGAAATTGACGTTCGTCAGGCGGTCGGCGTTGGGAAACGAGAATCCACGGATCATGACGCCGTTGACGACGGCGAACATCGTGGTGACGCCGCAGATGCCCAGGGCAAGGACGAAGACAGCCAGCGCGCAGAACGACCGCTCCCTGGAGAGCACGCGAAAGCCGATGCGGAGGTCCTGGACGATGGATTCAACGGGCATGGTGGCGGGCCTCGAAACTGGGTGCGGCAGGCGGGCGTCTCCACCCGGGTGCGCCGCTCCCTGTGCACTTAGACGGTCGGCGGCCCGCCGGCGTTCGACCAGAGCGGAGATCGCGCAGGACGGCGGCTGCCCGGCCCAGGCACAATGGAACGTGGACGCCGTGCGGCGCGTAGTCTCTGGAAAGGGTCTCGCTCGCCCGCCGTGCCAGGGGGAACCATGTCCGATCTGCTCCAGGATCTCCGCTACAGCGTCCGCCTGCTGCTCAAGACCCCCGGGTTCTCGCTCACGGCCATCCTGGTGCTCGCCCTCGGCATCGGCGCCAACGCGGCCATCTTCAGCCTCGTCAACGCGCTTCTGCTGAAGCCCGTGGTCGGCTCCGATCGACCCGGCCAGGCCGTGGGCATCTACGCGCAGGATCGCACGCGCCCCGACTCCTACAAGTCGTTCTCGTACCCCGCGTACGTCGACGTCCGCGACCGCGGCACCAGCTTCAGCCAGGTGATGGGCTTCACCCTGGCCTTCGTCGGCCTCGGCGAAGGGGAGGCCACGCGGCGGACCTTCGGGTCGGTCGTGACCGGCAACTACTTCTCGACCCTCGGAGTGGACCTGCTGGCGGGACGCACGTTCACCGCCGAGGAGGAGCGGCCCGACAGCCTCTCCGCGGTGACGGTCGTGAGCTATCAGTACTGGAAGGCCCACGGCGGCGACCTGTCGATGCTCGGCAAGACGATCCGGATCAACGCGCGCCCCTTCACCGTCGTCGGCATCGCACCGCCGGGTTTCACCGGCACCTCGGTCCTGGTCTCGCCTGAGGTCTGGGTCCCGACCGGCGCCGCCGATCTCGTGCTCAACGACTTCATGCGGGAATCGGGTCCGCGATCGATTGCCGACCGGCGCAACGAGGCCCTGATGGTCGTCGGGCGGCTGAAACCCGGCGTCACCGAGGCGGCCGCCGAACCGGCGCTGCGCGCGCTGTCGGCGCAACTCGAAGAAGCCTACCCGGCGGAGAACAAGAACCTGCTGCTGACGTCGCACCGGCTCCCGCGCGTAGGCATCTCGACGAGCCCCCAGGACGATGGCGACATGCGCGGGATGTTCGTATTGCTGATGGCCATGGCCGCCACCGTTCTGCTGGTGGCCAGCCTGAACCTCGCGAACATGATGCTGGCGCGCGGCACGTCCCGGCGCAAGGAGATCGCGATGCGCCTGGCCCTGGGCGGAGGACGCGGACGCATCATCAGGCAGTTGCTGACCGAGGGCCTGACGCTCTCGATCCTGGGCGGCGCCGGCGGTCTGATCCTCGGCACCTGGGGCATTCACCTGCTCGTGGCCACGCTGATGCCGCTGTCGCCGGTTCCGCTGTCCTTTGACGGGAGTCTCGACGTCCGGGTGCTGGCCGCCACGCTGACGTTCTGCGTGCTCAGCACGCTCGCGTTCGGCCTTGGGCCCGCGTGGAAACTCGCCAGGACCGACGTAGTGCCGGAGCTGAAGGAGCAGAGCGGTGAGGACCGGTCCCGGGGCCGGGCACGCTGGTTCGGCGCGACGAATCTGCTGGTCGCCTCCCAGATTGCGCTCTCGCTGGGCCTGCTCACCGCGGCCGGATTGTTCACGAAGGGCGCGCTCAAGGCCAGCACGGCCGACCCGGGCTACCGGCTCGACCGCCAGCTCGTCGCGTCGATCGATACGAGCCTCGCCGGGTACGACGAGGCGCAGGGCCGGCAGGTGTATCGGCGCCTCATGGAGCGGCTGCGGTCGATTCCCGGCGTGCAATCCGCCAGCCTGGCCTCGGTCGTGGCATTCGGGGGCATCACCGAGGGGAAGACCGTGCAGAAGGGAGGCACGCCGCCCGGCTTCGGCAAGGACGGGCGCCGCGTGGGGGTGTCGGCCGTCTACTATGTTGCCGGCGCCGACTATTTCAAGACGCTTGGCCTGCCGGTGCTGCGAGGCCGCGGGTTTACCGCAGCCGAGGAGCAGGACTCGGCCGGTCCGGCCGTGGCCATCATCGACGAACCCCTGGCGCGTGCGCTGTTCCCCGGGGAGGAGGCCCTGGGGCAGCAGATCCAGCTGCCGCGGAAGGAAGACGCCGCGCCGACGAGCGGCAACGGCATCGTCATGGACACCCAGGAAGACACGCTCGAAGTCATGGAGGTTGTCGGCATCGTCCCGGGGCTGCGCCACGAGTTGTTCGACAAGGCGCCGGTCGCGCATCTGTACGTCCCGTCAGGCCGCCAGTTCCGCAGCTGGATGAACGTGCATCTCCGGACGGCCGGGGGCGGCCCCGGCGCCGCAGGCGCCCTGTTGCAGGCCGTGCGGCAGGAGATCCGGGGGGTGGACGAGCGGCTGCCCGTGCTCGGCCTGCAGACCATGACCCAGCACCGGGATTCGAGCATCTTCTACTGGGTGGTGCGCGCGGGCGCCGGCCTCTTCATGGTCTTCGGCGGCGTCGCAGTCTTCATGGCCGTGGTCGGGCTCTACGCCGTGAAGGCGTACGTCGTCGCGCGCCGCACCCGCGAAATCGGCATCAGGATGGCGCTCGGGTCGACCTCGGGCGGGGTGATGTGGCTCGTGCTGAAGGAAGGGCTGTGGCTGACCGCCGCGGGCATCGGCGCCGGTTTCCTGATATCCATCGGGGTTGGCGTCGGTGTCGGGAGCATGCTCTACGAGGTGAGCGCCTTCGATCCCCTCGTCTTCGCCGTGGCTCCGCTGCTGCTGGCCGGTGCGTCCCTCGCGGCGTGCTACCTGCCGGCCCGCCGCGCCACGAGAATCTCGCCGACCGTCGCCCTGCGCATGGAGTGGCCCGGCGCCCGGCGGTGTGTCGGGGTGCCGGCGGACCTACCTCGGCAGCAGGAACTTCGGAAACTTGGCAACCACCGTGTAGTTGGGATCGACGATGTTGGCGACGCGGGCCGAGCCGGCCTGGGAGACCACCTGGAAGGCCTCGAGGCGGTCGAAGCCGTAGTCTGACGCCAGCCACTCGATGAGTTCGACGTGCGCGATCCGGAACGCGTCGATGAGCGGGCGCACGCTGCCCGCAACCATGATATGTGTGGCATCCTCGATGCGCGGCCATCGGATCGTCTTGCCCTTGATGACCTCGAACTGGAACGTCACGTCCGCGGTGGTTTCAAGGCCGGAGCCGATCACCTCGCCGTCACCCTGGGCCGCGTGCACGTCGCCGAAGTAGAAGTACGCGCCCTCGTGAAAGATGGGCAGGTGGACCGTGGCGCCCTCCCGGATGTCTGAGGCATCCATGTTCCCGCCGAAATTGCCCGGCCAGAGTCCGCCCCACGCCTCGTCGCCGGCGGGCGCCACGGCCATCCGCCCCAGCATGGCGTGGAGCGGGATCTCGATTCGTTTCGACCGCGAACCCGGCAGGTCCAGGATGCCCACGTTGCGCTGCCGGTCGAGGCGCCAGACCCATCGTCGGGCCGGCAGCGGGTCGTTCATCATCCGCGTCCGGCCGTCGGCCGCCAGCCCGGCGATGCCGGTCGGATTGATGGCCGAGATCGCCGTGTCCCGATTGAGCCGGAGGCGGAGGATCTTCACGACGAGCGTGTCGTTCGGCGTGGCGCCCTCGATGTAGAAGGGGCCGACTTCCCCGGGCCAGGGGCCGGGCCCGGCGGGCTCGTAGTAGTCGCCGGCTTTCGAGAACGTTCTCGTTTCGACAATCGTCCCGGGTGTCACCCGCAGGATCGGCTCGCGCCTGGCGAAGGTGGGCACGCCGGCGGTCGGGACGAAGGTCACCGTCCGGGTCTGGGCGCCGGCCGCCGCGCAGCACGCGGCCAGCAGCAGGCAGGTGAGCGTCAGTTGTTTCGTCATGGCTATCCTCACGTGGGGGCAGTCTACCGCCGAACCCGCTGCTCACCGCAACTCATGACGATTCACGCACCCGACACGACTCTGCCGGGCCGCCTTCCGTATCGTGATCGCAGGAGGCCGTCATGATGAAGAAGCTGACCTGGACCGGCGCATCGGCTGTTCTGCTCATGCTGTTGACCGTGGCCCCCGCCCCTCGCCTCGGCCGCCGCCGGGCCGGGCGCGGGGCGGGAAACCGGGCCCAGAGTGGTCCGTTCGAAGCCAGGCACACCCGCTGAGGTCGACGGCGTGCCGTGTGCCGCCGGCCACGTATTCAAGTTCGAACCCACCGGCCGTCGGGCATCGTGCTTGCTGGTGTCCGTTCAGGGATCGCGACGTCATCGGGAGGGTGCGACGCCACTCGGCCCGGAATGACGGGCGATTTCCGGCAGGAGGGACGGCAGTGGGAACAGCGGGCGCCGACGTCGCAGTGGAAGAACTCGAACGGTCACGGCCTGGCAGCGTGCAGTATCTGCCACCCGTCACCACCGGCGGACACGAGCATGCGCACGTGTTGGACGGCGCCGCAGACGATCCGCTGACGCGTCTCCGGTCGGACCTGCAGCGGCTGAGGGACAGCGTCGACGCGATCGACCGGCGCGACGCCGCGCAGCACGGCGGCTTGAAGGGCGAGATCGCGCATCTGGTCCGGCGCATCGCCCGGCTGGAGGCCATTCCGCGGCCGCGACCGGTGCGTTGATCTAAGCCGCGGGCCCCGTGCGTTGACCCGATTCCCGCGATCCGGCTAAGATCAGGGTTCGCGGTCCGTTCAGGCGACCGCAGCGTCAGGCCAATATTCCTCAGTAGCTCAATGGCAGAGCATCCGGCTGTTAACCGGAGGGTTGTAGGTTCGAGTCCTACCTGAGGAGCCACCTTCCCGACACTCCGTTCTGCCCACACCAGGTGGCGACGAAACTGTCGACGGCAGGCTGTTTCGACAAGTCTCGATACCTCCGGAACCAATGGGTCGACCTATCCTGCTCGTGGATGGATCTTCTGAATGGGACTGGAATTGGGATTGGGCCCTCGACAGGCGTATATTGCGCTTGCCATGACCATTGCAGACCTCCAGACGCCGGCCTTCGTGCCCAGGGAGGTCAGGGGGCTCCCGTCCTCTCCCAGGACCGCGGCGCTCAAGCAGCGGTACCTGTCCTCGCCCCTCATGGTGGACGTCGAGTACCTCCGCCACCTCACCGGCTCCCACCGCCGGACAGACGGCCTCGAGACGCTGGAGCGGCGCGCCGAGGACCACGCCTTCGCGCTCGAGCACCTCACGCCGGTCATCCACCCGATGGACCGGCTCGCCGGCAACAAGACGCGCTTCATCCGCGGTGCCGTGCCGTACGCGAACTACGCCGCCGGCCCGTTCCTCCGCGAAATTCGCCGGCAGGAACAGGACGCACAGCAGAGGGTGGCCGAGCAGGGCACCGGCGGAGGCATCGCGCTGGCGCGCGAGCGGGCGGAGCAGGAAGGCCTCACCGTCCTGTCGGGCAAGTTCCTGATCTCCGCCGAGGACCTCGAGGAGTTCAAGGACCTGTGCGGCTACTGGGAAGACCGGTGCATGATGGCGGCCGGCGAACGGCTCTGGAAGTCGTCGTTCGTGCACGGCGCCTTCATCGAGAGCGGCTGGACCATCGGCCTCTACACCGCGCCTCACGACCCCTGCCCGGAAGGGCGCATCGTCTTGGACTTCGAGACCGCGCTGGCCAAGGGTAACGAGGCGATCCTCGCGGAGATCGAGGAACGGATCGCGGGGTTCCAGCCCCGCGCCATCCCGGAGGCGCGAAGCTTGTACTTCTGGCGGGCGGCGCGCCGCGCGCTGAAAGGGGCGCTGGCCTTCGCCGAACGGCACGCGCGGGAGGCCGAGCGGTTGGCGTCGGTGGAAAAGGACCCGGCACGCCGGATTGAGTTGCTGGAGACGGCGGCCGCGTGCCGACGGGTTCCCCGTCACCCGCCGCGGACCTTCCGCGAGGCGGTCCAG
>JAWOGY010000091.1:0-5631 GCA_046496425.1 Vicinamibacterales bacterium | reverse complement strand
CGCTCGACTCGCCGACACTGACTTCCTGGGGCCGGCCGTTCTCGCCCACGAGCACGCGGACCTTCACGCGCCCTTCGATCCCGAGGCGCAGGCAGCGTGGTGGATAGACGGGCGGCCGCATGTCCACGAGCTTGAGGTTCCACAGGACCGGGGTCTCCTCGACCGGCGCGGCATCCGCGTACAACTCTTCGCCGCCCGTGCCCTCCGGCATCGGCGGCCCCGGTACGCCGGGCAGCATTTCATCGCCCAATTCGTATTTCTTGACGTGGGTGTCGGGCGGGACGGGATCGGTGGTCGGCGTATCCACCAGGATCGGCACGGGGCGCGTCTGGCGTGGGCGCTCGACCGCGTCGGTGGGCGGGGGCGGCGCGTCCGCCGGTCGCGGCTGGAGCGCCGGGGGCAACCTCGGTGGGGGCAGTTTCTGCAGGCTGACCTGGAAAACGGGCGGCGCGGCCGCAACGACCACCTGCGGGGGCGGTGCGACCAGCAGGCCCGCGATACCGCTGAGGTGCAGTGCGGCTACGACCGTCAAGACCCCCGCCGCACCCCAAGTCAGGCGCTCGTCGTGGACGTAGCGGTCGATGCGCATCGGAGATCGGGACTCCGGCTTGGAAGCGATCGCCTTGGAATCTACCGGATTTCAGGTTCCGGGACTGCGACCGTTCGCAGCCAGAAATACCTAGCGGACCAGAGGCTTACCGCAGGACGGACCACGCAAGGTAGCCGACAAGTAGCATCCCGAGCGTGGTCCAGCTGATGACGTCCACGTAGCGGCGGATTTGATGCTCGATCGGGACGCCGCCCCAGCGCACGAGACCCGCAACCAGCAGGTAGCGGGCCCCGCGACCGACTAAGGAGCCGAGTGTGAAGGGCAGCAGCCCCATGTGGGCCGCGCCCGCCGCGATCGTGAAAACCTTGTAGGGGATGGGCGTGAAGCCGGCCGCGAAGATTGCCCAGAAGCCATAGCGCGCGAACCAGTCGTGTGCGGTCTCGAAGTGGCCCCAGTAGCCGACCCGGTGCAGCAGCGGCGTCACGGCTTCGAGCGCGACGTAACCGATGAGGTAGCCGAGCAGTCCGCCGAGGACAGAGGTGACGGTCGTCAGCGCGGCGAGGCGCCACCAACGTTCCGGCCGAGCGAGCGTCATGGGCGCCAGCAGCACGTCCGGCGGAACCGGGAAGAACGATGACTCCGTGAAACTCACGACGGCGAGATAACGTTCCGCGTGAGGGTGCCTGCTCCAGTGAAGGGCGCGGTCGAACAGCCGGGAGAAGATTTTCATCGGCGGAATTCTAACTGGGGCGGGCGCCCGAGGTGTGTGCCGGTCTGCTCTTTGCACCGATTCGCGCTCTGGGAGATCTTGCTGCAGCGCGATCGCTGAACGCGCTTTTTTCTTTCCACCGCAGCATTGCGCCGGTATGGTGGGGCAGGCCGGCTTCGCATCCGGCGACGACAACTACGATCCAGGCTTTCAGGGGAACAACATGAGATTCACGATTCTCCCGTTCATTGCCCTGCTCGCGGCAGGGCAGGCCGCACACGCGGCGAACAACGCCAAGCCCGGTACGCCCGCCAGCGTACCGTTCGAGGTCCGTGTCGTATCCTCCGCGCCCGACCAGGTCTCGGGGGGCGACGCGCGCCTGCACATCGGCGTGCCGCAGACGGTACCGCCGCAGCAGGTCGAGGTGTGGGTCAACGGCGAGAACCAGCGCAACCGGTTCACGCTCATGCCGGGCACACGCACGCTGACGGGTGTCGTCGACGGACTGGCGTTCGGCGAGAACACCGTGCAGGTGAATGCCAATGGCAAAGGAAAGGGTCGCCCGGCTGCGGTGCGGCTGAAGCTCAGGAATCACCCCATCACGGGTCCGATCTTCTCCGGCCCGCATCAGTATCCGTTCGTGTGCAACACCGTCCGCCAGGGACTGGGGCAGCCGATTGCGGATGATCCGGCCACCGGGACCAAGGTCTTCGACGCCTCGGGCGCAGTCGTCGGCTTGAGCCGTAACTGCTCGGCCGAAACGCGCGTGGATTACCGTTACCTGCGCAGCAATGGCACCTGGGAATCCCTCTTGCCGGGCGACCCGATTCCCGGCGATGCGGCCGCCACCACGAGCACGGGCGCGCCGGGACCGGTCGTCGTGCGCTGGGAGCGCGGCACCATCAACCGCTTCATCTACAGCATCGCCGTTCCCATCCCATGGGACGACGACCCGTCGGACCTCGACCGCACCCGGTGGAACGGGGGCGTGGTCTACCGCTTCGACGGCGGCGTGGCGATCGGCCATACGCAGGGCTCGGTGTCGACCGGCGCGATGCTCTACACGCCGGCCCTCGAGCGCGGCTACGCCATCCTGCACTCGTCGGGCACGCGCACCAGCACGCACTACAACCTTCAGGTCGGCGGCGAGTCGGCGCTCATGCTCAAGGAACGCTTCATCGAGCTCTACGACGTGCCGCGCTACACGGTGGGCATCGGCGGCTCGGGCGGCGCGATCCAGCAGTACGTCTATGCGCAGAACCATCCGGGCCTCATCGACGCGGGCATCCCGCAGGTCTCCTATCCCGACATGGTCACCCAGGCCGTGCACGTGGGCGACTGCGAACTGATGGAGCACTTCATGGACGTGCTCGACGGGGCGAACCCGAAATGGGCGACCTGGACCAACCGCACCCTTCTCGAGGGCATGGCGGCCAGCAATACGTTCCCGAACCCGTTTCGCGGTGGCCTGCCGGGGAATACCGAGTGCATCAACGGCTGGCGCGGCCTGTCGCCGCTGGCGCTCAACCCGAACTTCGGCCAGGCCGCCAACCAGGCGAACTTCGTCCCGCTGTCTGCCATCGCCTCCACCGAGTGGTCGCACTTCGGCGACATCGTGAACATCGTCGGCCGGGCCGCCGACGGCTATGCGCGCAACTACTGGGACAACGTCGGCGTGCAGTACGGCCTGCGTTCGGTGGCCGGCGGTCAGATCACGCCCCTCGAGTTCCTGAAGCTCAACGGCGTCGTGGGCGGCTGGAAGAACGAGCCCGACATGATCCAGGAAGGCTTCCCGTTCCTGCCGGGCGCGCCGCCATCGAGCTTCGATCCCTGGAGCCGTCGCAACCAGGTGTTCAGCCTCGATCCACTGAACGCCCCGGCGCCGCGCAACGTGGGTGACATCGAGGCGATGCGCGCGGTGTACCGCTCGGGTCTCGTGTTCATGGGCGACATCGACATTCCGATCCTCGACGTGCGGCCTTACCTCGAGACCGTGCTCGACATGCACAATTCGCACCAGTCGTTCGCATCCAGGAAGCGGATGCTCAACGCCGACGGCGACGCGTCCAACCAGTCGGTCTGGTTCATCAACGGGCCGGGCAACGTGGACATCACGCCGTACGCGCTCGACGTCATCGACCAGTGGATGGGCAACATCGCCGCTAATCCGAAGGTCGGTGTGGCCGCCAACAAACCGGCCGAGGCGGTGGACCGCTGCTTCGAGACCGACGGCACGCCCATCGCCGCCGGCGACGACGTGTGGGCGGGCATCCTCGATGAGGCGGCCCCCGGCGCCTGCACGCAGCGCTTCCGGCTTTACTCGACGACCCGGCGGGTCGCCGGCGGGCCCTTCGAGCAGAGCCTGTTCAAGTGTCAGCTGATGCCGGTGGACACCGCCATCTCTCGCGGCCTGTACGGCATGTGGACACCGAGCCCGGCAGAGGCGGCGACCCTGCGGAACATCTTCCCGCAGGGCGTCTGCGACTACAGCAAGCCGGACGTTGGCCTGCCGCCGGAGTGGTAACCCCGGACGGCCAATAACCACAGGGACCCCGCTTCGGCGGGGTCCCTCTTTTCGGGAGCCCGGCGCTCAGGGCGCGGCGTCGCTGCCCCAGGGCGGGGGAGGGGGCGCGATGGGCTTCGTGAGGTCGAACTCGACCCGGAACAGTCGGCCCGGACGGGCGAGCTCGTACACGTAGCGCTGGCCTGGCTCGATTTCGATGGCCCAGGTATTCGTCATCGAGGCCTTGAGACCCTGCCGCTCGAATAGCGCCTTCGATTCGGCGTCCACCGGGAACTCCTGCCGCCCGGCCGTGCCCGCCGTAGCGGTGTCACCCCCGTACATCGTGAGCACGTCCGGTGAGCCGTCCTGGTGACGGTGATCGTGCTTTAGGCGCAAGCCGTCCGGAGTTCGCGTGATCACCCAGGTGCGCGAGTGGTCCTCGCCGACGTGAAAGGGCACACGGACCACCTGCGGCGTGCATTCGCGCACATGCATCACGAGCGTCTTGCCCTCAAAGGGATCGGGCGGGGCCCCGGGTGCGGCCGCAGGCTCGTTGGCGACGATGCGCCCCGCATAGGCCTTGCCGCAATGGCCCGACAAGGCTGCAAGGAAGGCATCGGCCGGCTCGATGCCCTGATTCCCGCGGTCCGACGCGTTGGCGGCCGCAAGCGAGAGGACGAGCAGGGCGGACGTGGCGGCGGCGCGCTTGCGCATGGTCTTTGCTCCCGCACATGGACGACAATCGGGTTTCAAGCCCGAGTGCACCCTACACGATGCCGCCGACGCCGTCCCGACTGCCCACGCCGCTGCTGATTGCCTTCGGCCTCGTGAACCTGCCGCTGTCGATGCTGATGTCGCCCACGGCGGCGGTGCTGCCGAATTTCTACCTCGACTACAGCGCCATCACGCTCGCGGGCCTCGCCACGGCGACGCTGGTCGCGCGCCTGTTCGACGGGCTCACCGATCCCCTCATCGGCTACTTCTCAGACCGTTCGGGACGGCGCAAGCCCTGGATGGTTGCAGGGGCGGTCGTCGTCGCGGCGGGCGCCTGGTTTCTCTACAACCCCTCGCCGGGCGCCGGCCCCGGCTACCTGGTGGCCTGGTACCTGGTGGTGACGCTCGGCTGGACGCTGGTGGAGATCCCGCACACGGCGATGGCGGCCGAGCTCTCGCGCGACTACCACGAGCGATCGCGCATCGCGCTGTGGCGGCAACTGCTCGGGTTCGCCGGCGGCGTGCTGTTCATGGTCTCGCCCATGCTTCTGCTCGGCGGTGCCTCGACGTTCACGCCCGAGGTCATGCGCGCGATCGGCGGGTTCATCGTCGTCAGCCTGCCACTCTCGGTGCTGCTGTTGTGCCGCACCGTGCCCGAGCCTACGCGGCGCAAGGCGGCAAGACGGCTGCGCCCGGGCGACCTGTACCGCGCGCTCCTCGAGACGCCGCCGTTGCGTTACTTCCTAGCCACCCAGGTGCTGTTTGGACTTGCCACTGGGGCCGTGGCGAGCCTGTTCGTCATCTACGCCAGCCGTTACCTGGGACTCGGCGACAAGGTGCCCCAGATCGCGCTGCCGATGACGCTCGCGATGGCCCTTGGCATGCCGTTGTGGCTCTGGGTCATGCGGCGGCTCGAGAAGCACCGCGCGTGGAGTCTTGCAGCTGCCGGGATGATCGCGACGCTGCTCGCGGTGCTGCTCCTCGAGCCCGGGCCGGGAGCGCTCGCGCCGATGGCCGCGATCATGGCGTGCTTCGGCTTCTTCCTCGGGCTCTCGTCGATAGCTTTGCCGTCGCTGCTCGCGGACATCGTCGATTACGATGCCTGGCGCAACCGGCAGCAGCGCGCCGCGATCTTCTTCTCGTTCCAGGCGATCG
>JAWOGY010000052.1:0-36466 GCA_046496425.1 Vicinamibacterales bacterium | reverse complement strand
GGATGTGCATGCGGGTGCCTCCTTGGGGTGCAACCACCCGGCGCGCATTATGGCACAAGGCACGGCCGAGGCCAGGGCCTCGGCGTCCCTCCCTCGGCGTCCCGACGAGGACGGCGTCGGTTCCAGTCCGTCTGCGCCTCCGACTCCGACGACACTACACCTGACGTCCTTCTCCGCGTTCTTCGTACGTCTTGCCGTCGCGGATGTGGTAGATGCGCTTGAACGTGGGGATGATCTTCTCGTCGTGGGTGACGACGATGATCGCGGTCCGGAACTCGATGGCCAGGCGATTCAGGATTCTGACCACGCCGAGGGCCCGCTCACTGTCGAGCGGCGCCGTGGGTTCGTCGGCGAGAATGACGGGCGGCTTGTTGGCCAGCGCCCGGGCGATCGCCACGCGCTGCTGCTCGCCGCCCGACAGTTCGGCGATGCGGGCGGAGGCCCGGTGCTGGACGTCCAGCGCGGTCAGCATGTCCAGCGCGGTCGCTCGCGCCTCCGGATTGGCCACGCCGGCCAGCATGGGGAGCAACGCCACGTTGTCGGTGGCGTCGAGAAATGGAATCAGGTACGGCGTCTGGAAGACGAAGCCGATACGGTCACGGCGCAGGGCGCGCAGGTCGGATCGCTTCCACCCGTTGTCGTAAATCACGTCGCCGGCCAGTGTGAACCGCCCGGAGGTCGGCTCGATGACAGCGCCCAGGCACTTCAACAGGGTGGTCTTGCCTGAGCCCGATGGGCCGATGAGGCCCACGACTTCCCCCGGCTCGATGCGCATGTCCACGCCCTTCAGCGCGTCGACGGCGGTGGGTCCGCTCCCGTATCGTTTGGTCAGGTTCTCGATGAGGATGGCGGGTTGGGTGGTGTTCATGGGGTTACCCGCCGATCGCTTCCGCGGGATCGACGCCGAGCGCGGCACGAATCGCCAGCACTGAGGCGAGCGCACAGATGGCCAGGGTCATGACGAAGGCGCGCACGGCGTCGCCGGTCTCCAGGAGGATGTATTTCGGAAACACCGGCGCCCACAATGTGGCGGCGAACTTGCCCACGAAGAAGCCGATGACGCCGAGCCCCAGGGCCTCCTGCATGATCATCGCGGCGATCGTGCGATCGCGGGCGCCAATGAGTTTCAGGACGGCG
This sequence comes from Vicinamibacterales bacterium, assembly GCA_046496425.1. Classification (GTDB taxonomy): domain Bacteria; phylum Acidobacteriota; class Vicinamibacteria; order Vicinamibacterales; family JAKQTR01; genus JAKQTR01. The sequence continues at coordinate 35,329 of JAWOGY010000052.1, read as the reverse complement.
ATTTCTTTGATCTTGCCGAGCGTCATCGTGTAGATGATGAAGGCCACGATGGCGGCGCTCACGATCGCCAGGATGACGAGGAACAAACCGATCTGCTTGGCCGAGGTGGCGATGAGTTTCGCCACCAGGATGTCCTCCATGTCCGCGCTCGTGTAGGCGGTGAGGTGCTTCCAGCGCGTAATGTCGTCGGCGACCTCGCGCGGGCTGTGCCCCGGTTCCACTCGCACCAGGACGGCGTTGACCTTGTGGCTGCTGGTCTGGATGGCCTCGACCGCGTCCAGCACGCCCGGGACACCGGGGCGGTTGATGGCAGGGTTGGCCGCCAGGCGGTTGCGGTCGTTGATGATGGATTCGTTGTCCTTCAGGAACTGGGCTTCCTGTGCGTCTTTGAGCGAGACGTACAACATGGGATCGCCGCTGGACGACACCATGCGCCGGGTCACGCCGACCACCGTGTAGTCGTGGCGGCGGATACGAACGCGGTCACCCACCGAGAATCCCGTTTTGGCATCGGCGATGGCCTCGTAGTGGGCGCGGGCGATGGGCCGGCCGGCCACGAGGAAACCCGGCCCGCCGAGGCGCCCGGGTTCGAATCCGGCCACCATCACGCGAATGTCTTTTCCCGCATGGCTCACCTGCATGGTGAGATAGGCAACGTTCCCGGTCTCTGCCACACCGGCCAGGCCTTCCAGGCTGCGACGGGCGTCGTCCGGCAGGCTGGAGGGTTCGGCGAACGGCCCGAGCGTGTTCTGCTGGACCACCCAGATGTCGGCCCGCCCGGCACGCAGCAGGACCTTGGCGTCGTCGACCATGCCGCGATACACGCCAGCCATGGTCAGCGTGACGCCGATCAGCAGCCCGAGGCCGGATCCCGTCAGCAGGTAGCGTCCCAGGTGGTTGGCGACGTCGCGCCGGGCGAGGTTGATCATGGCCGCTCGACCTTCTGTTCGCGCACCCGGACGCCATCGGTGAGCAGGGCCGAGCTGTAGACGATGATCCGTTCACCTTCGGTCAGGCCGGAGCGGATCTGTGTGATCCCGGGCTGGCCTTGCGTGCCGATGCTGACGGGTTTGAAGCGGGCACGCCCTCCCACCGCCTGCCAGACACCAGTCTGGCTCCCTTGCCGGACGATGGCCGCGCTCGGGACGGTGAGGACGCCGGCCTGGCCCGGCAACTGGATCGTGACCTCTGCGAGTTCGCCGAGGTACAGCCGGTCGGGCGGCTTGTCGAAGCTAACCGACACGACACGCTCTTCCGTGACCGGATCGCTCTGCAGATCCACGCGCGCAACCCGGCCCGGCAGCGGCGTGTCGGGTGCCGAACGCAGGATGATCTGTGCGGATTGTCCGACGTGCACGCCGTGCGCGCGTGACTGATCAACCCGGGAATTGACCCACAGGCTGCCCGGGTCGACGAGTCGCAGGACGGTCTGGCCCGCGACCACCGTGGTCCCCGGCTCCGCATCCCGTGACACGACAACCCCGTTGACCGGGCTCACCAGCTTCATGTTGTCCCGCACGCTGCCCGCGCCACGCACTTCGGCCTCGAGGCGTGCCGCGTCCTGCGCGGCGGCAGCCGCGTTGGCTCGCGCGGCGACATGAGCCGCTTCAGCAGCCGCGGCGGCATATGTGCTGTTGTCCAGGGCTTGTTGGCTGATGAGCTGTTCTCGAAACAGTTCCCGGTCCCGGTCACGGCTGACCCGGGCCAGGCTGGCGCGGCTGCCGGCCTCGGCCACCTGCGCGTCTGCAGCCTGCGCGGCCTGGCGCGAACCTGCCCTGGCGCTTCCCGCTGCCTGGACCCGACGGTCCAGGTCAATGGGATCCATCTCCGCCAGCAACTGCCCTGCCTTCACCTCGTCGCCCTGGTCGACGATCACGCGCAGCACCCGGCCCGGGCTCGTGGGGCCGACGTCGTACGCCAGGCGCGCGTCCACTGTGCCGATGCCGAACACACTTGGCTTGAGATCGGCGCGGGCGGCGCTGCCCGTCTCCACACCCACGGGGGCCAGCGGGCCGTGAGTCGTCAGCAGCCAGACGAAGGCTGCGACAAACGCCACGCCGCCTGCGACGAACGCGAGGAGTGTTCTTCGTTTCTTCATGAGGTGGCCTGTGTCGGCGGTGCGAGGAGCGACGAGATGGTCTGCCAGATCCGTTCTTCCATGTCGGGAACGGGTGCGTGCAGCGCCCCGTCCTTCGTGGCGAACAGGAAGCTCATGACGATTCCGGTAATGAGCAGCACCGTGGCATCAGCGTCCAGATCCCGCCGGATGAGGCCGGCGTCGGCCGCCTCACGAAGACAGGACCTGACGTAGGCCCGGCCGCGATCCCTGAGGGCGGCTACCTGCCTTGGGCCTTCGGCCCCCAACGCATGGGCGATCTGATCGGAGAAGAGGAGCGAGTGGAGCCCGGGCTCGACGGCGACCGCGTGCAGTCGGCTCGTGACGAAGTCCCGCAGCCGCTCCACGGGATCGGCTCCCGCCCGCGGCGCCGTGACGACGAGTTCCTGGAGCCGGTCGAGGGCAGCCAGGATGATCTCGTGCTTGTCCTTGAAGTGCCGGAAGATCGTGCCGTCCGTGATGCCGACCTCGAGGGCGAGCTGCGCTGCGGTGCATTCGCGAAGGCCCCGCTCGCCGATGATCTTGATGGCAGCGTCGGCGATTTCCCGGCGTCGTTCCTGAGTTGGCTTTCTGGCGGTCATGGGTTCTGCTTTGCTAGCAAGTATTTACTTGCTATCGTAGGTGAACCCAGGCTCGATGTCAAGGCGGCCGTCCGCTCCACGTCCTCAGGCCCGGCAGAGACCGGGCGAGAGCGCCGATGCGGCCGGAGCATCGACGAGCCACGTGACAGTGCCGATCGAATCCCGCAGACGCTGAACCGGATATCGGTCCGGCAGGAACGGACCCTCGAGGGCCTCGCGCAGGGCGTCTGCTTTGTTCGTGCCCGCCACGAGCACCGCGATGTCGCGTGCCTGCGCGAAGACGGGCGGGGTCATCGTGATGCGGCAGGCGCCGAGCTTCTCGATGAACGGCGCGACGACGAAGCGGGCAGTTTCGTGCACGGCCGGGCTTCCGGGGAACAGCGATGCCGTGTGGCCATCTTCACCCATCCCCAGCAGGATGAGGTCGAACGACGGCCACTCCCCGTCGGCGAGGCCGAACGATGCACGAATGGTCTCTTCGTACGCGAGCGCCACACGCTCCGCGTCGGGGTCCTCCGCCCCGATCCGGTGGATCTGGTGCGGGGGGATCGGAACGCGGTCCAGCATCGCCTCGCGGACCATCCTGAAGTTGCTGTCGCCGTGCGTGGGAGGTACGTGCCGCTCGTCGCCCCAGAAGACGTGGACGTCCGGCCACGACACCGCGCCCCGCAAGGCTTCATCGTCGGCCAGCACCCGGTAGAGCTCCCTCGGGGTTGACCCGCCCGCAAGCGCCACCGTGAATCGCCCACGCAACCCGACGGCCTCGCACGCCCGGTCGGCGAACAGGCGGGCAGCGGCGCTGCTCAGATCATCGGCCGAGGCGAACACCCGGAGACGCTCGTGCTCAGTCATGTGTCGCCACGCGTCCGGGGGCAGGCGGGCCGTCTCACGCCGGCCTCCTCCAGGAGCGGCCGTCCCGCGCAAGCAGCGCATCGGCGGCGGCGGGACCCCACGTGGACGCGGCGTAGTCGTGCAGGAGCGCCGCCGGCTCCTGCTGCACCACGTTCAGGACGGGGGCCACGACGGACCAGCCGGTCTCCACCATGTCGGCCCGGTGGAACAGCGTCTGGTCGCCCGTCATGCAGTCGTAGAGCAACGTCTCGTAGCCCGTGTTGGGCGTGCTGGCGAAGTGGTCCGCGTAGCTGAAATCCATCTGCACCGTCCCCAGCCTGACCTGCGGACCGGGCACCTTTGCCTGGAACCGCAGAGAGATGCCCTCGTCGGGCTGGACGCGCACAACCAGCAGGTTCGGCGCAAGGCACTCGACGGCCGTGTCACTGAAGAGTTTCAGGGGGGCGCTCCGAAACTGCACGGCTATCTCGGTCACGCGCGCCGGCAACCGTTTGCCCGTGCGGAGATAGAACGGCACGCCCGCCCATCGCCAGTTCTCGACGAGCAGTTTCATGGCGAGGTACGTCTCGGTTGTCGACCCGGGCGGTACGCTGGGCTCGCTCCGATAGCCGGGTACCGCCTTGCCGCCTGACACGCCCGCGGCGTACTGTCCGCGCACGATCCACGTCATGACCTCATCGCGCGAGCACAGATGGATGGCCTGCAGCACCTTGACGCGCTCGTCGCGGACGGCATCGGCGCGGAACGAGTTCGGCGGTTCCATGGCCGTCAGCGCGAGGAGCTGGAACATGTGGTTCTGCACCATGTCCCGCAACGCCCCCGCTGTGTCGTAGTACCCGCCTCGATCCTCCACGCCCACGGTCTCGGCCACGGTGATCTGCACGTGGTCCACGTACCGCCGGTTCCAGATCGGTTCGAAGATCCCGTTGGCGAACCGGAGCGCCATCAGGTTCTGCACCGTTTCTTTGCCGAGGTAGTGATCGATGCGATAGATCTGCGGTTCGGCCAGGTCGGATAGCAACTGGCGGTTCAGCGCCTGCGCGGACTCGAGATCGTGGCCGAAGGGCTTTTCCAGAATCACCCGCCTCCAGTTGCCGGGAGACGCTTCCTGGAGCAGGCCAACGGCGCCCAATCCCAGGACGATCCCGGCCATCGCGGCCGGCGGCGTGGCCAGGTAGAACACGTACCCCCGGCTGAGGGGCGCCGGCCCGTCGAGCGCGGCCAGGCGTTCTCGCAGCGATAGGTAGCTGGCCGGGTCCCCGAGCGTTTCGTAGGCATAGAACACCCGCGGTGCAAGCCACGCCCACAGCGTGCCGTCCAGGGGGATCGGGCTGAACTCGGCCAGGTCCTGGCGCACCTTCTCCCGGTACGCCTCGTCCGACATCGGCTTGCGCCCGACGCCGACCACCCTGAACCCGTCCGGGAGTGCCCCCCGGCTGGAGAGGTTGACAAGCGCCGGCACCAGCTTCCGTTTCGCGAGGTCGCCTGTCGCACCGAAGATCACGACGGTGCAGGGATCCGCCATCCGCACCGCCTGTGGTGCGTCGGCCTGTCCGCAATCCGTAGCGCCCGAGGCCTGGCCGGCGTGAGTGCTCTGGTTCATGCCCTGTTCTCCGACGCGGGTTCGACATGGCCCCCGAACTTGAACCGCATGGCCGAGAGCACCTTCTCGGCGAAGGTGTGCTGCTGCCGGGACCGGAAACGCGCGAAGAGCGCGGCCGCCAGCACGTTCACCGGCACGGCTTCTTCAATCCCGGCCTCGACGGTCCATCGCCCTTCACCGGAATCCTGCACCACCCCTGAGTAATTGGACAGGTCCGGGTTCTCAGCCAGCGCCATGGCGGTCAGATCGAGGAGCCACGAACCGATGACGCTGCCGTGACGCCACACTTCGGCGATGTCGGGCAGATTGAACTCGTACCGGTATCCCTCCGGCTGCTTGAGCGCGCCGGCGCTGCGCAGGAGGTCGAGCCCTTCGGCATAGGCCTGCATCAACCCGTATTCGATGCCGTTGTGCACCATCTTCACGAAATGCCCGGCGCCGGCCGGACCGCAGTGCAAGTACCCGCTGTCAGCCGTACCACGCTCACGTCCCGCCGTCCGCGGCACGCCGTCGTTGCCGGGCGCGAGCGTCCGGATGACGGGCTCGAGATAACCGACGATGCCGGCCGGACCGCCGATCATCAGTGAGTACCCGCGTTCGAGTCCCCAGACGCCCCCGCTCGTGCCGACATCGACGTAGTGAATCCCCCGCGGCGTGAGGTCGATGGCGCGCCTGACGTCGTCTTTGTAGTGGGAGTTGCCGCCGTCGATGATGACATCGCCCGGTTGAAGGCGTTCGCCCAGAGCCCGCACCAGGCCTTCGGTGGGCTCCCCGGCCGGCACCATCACCCAGGCTACCCGCGGGGCGGTCAGCGCCGCGACGAACGCGTCCAGGGATTCCGTGCCGATGGCGCCTTCCACCGCGAGTGCCGCCACAGCCGCGGCGTTCAGGTCGAAGACCACAACGTCGTGACCGCCGCGCATCAGGCGGCGCACCATGTTCCCGCCCATCCGGCCGAGTCCGATCATCCCTATCTGCATGGCATCGCCTCCGTGAAGGTCCTGTCGCCGATCTGGACACGTCGCCCGGCCTGGACGTGGGGGCCGAGGTCGTCTTCGACGCCCTGGTGGGCCGAATAGGTATCGTGGCACAGGCGCGCGCGGGTCTGGCGCTCGGACTGCTGGAAAAAAGTCTACTCTGGAGCGGACTTCAGGTAACGCGTTCCCTTCCACCTGGGACTAGGAACGGCTCGGTAGCTTGTCTGTAAGCCATTGTAAAACAACGTGATACGTGCCAGGCGCTCGCGGATCATCCTATCCTCGTTCCGGCTCGGTCACAGGAACGAACGTTGCACCTATCAGTAAGATAGGAATTTCACCCCATTCAATTCATCGATACCCGGTCGGATGGCGGCCGTCCCATCTTCGCGGTCCCCGGTACGGGGTGCATCGTCTCCCGCGCCGCCAATGACCCGCGTGTGAGTTCGCGTGGCCTGTATTGAGGTCCGTTCCGCTTCGCGTTGCGGAGGTTGGCAGGCATAAGGAGGCTGAACTGTGAAGACGACACGGAGGCGTTTCATCAAGCTCGGAGCCGCGGCCGGGGGAGGGCTGTACTTTTCCACGAGAATTGCGGGCGTCAAGTACCTGGTCCAGGCGCAGATTCCCGGAGGCACGCTCAACCCCGTGTCTGTCCCCAAGTACACGACGCCCCTGCTCATCCCGCCGGTTATGCCGATGGCGGGCAGCATCAAAGCGACCGGCGGCAAGAACATCGACTACTACGAGATCTCGATGCGGCAGTTCTCGCAGCAGATCCTGCCCGCGGGCATGCCCCCGACGACCGTCTGGGGCTACGGCGCGGTCTCCTCGGCTGACAAGCGCGGCCTGCTACTGCACAACGCCCCATCGCCGACCATCGAAGCCAGGTGGAACAGGCCGGTGCGCATCAAGTGGATCAACGACCTGAAGGATGGCGCCGGCGGTTACCTGCCGCACCTGCTGCCGGTCGACCCGACACTGCACTGGGCGAACCCGCCTGGCGGCATGATGGGTCGCGACACCCGTCCGACGTTCGATTCGACGCCGGGTCCTTACGCGGGCCCGGTGCCTATGATCACACACGTCCACGGCGCCGTCGGCGTCGGCGACGAGAGCGACGGCTACGCCGAGGCGTGGTATCTGCCGGCGGCCGGCAACATCCCCGGTGGGTATGCGAAGGAAGGCACCTGGTACGAGTTCTTCAAGGGCAAAGCCCAGTCAGGTTTCGGCGCGGAGTGGGGACCGGGGTTCGCCACGTTCCAGTATCCCAACGCGAACCGCGCCTCGACCATCTGGTACCACGACCACACGCTCGGCATGACGCGGCTCAACGTCTACGCGGGTCCGGCGGGCTTCTACATCATCCGGGGCGGTCCGGCGGGAGACGATGCGGTCATCGACACCCGGACCGGCAGGCCGGCGGTGTTGCCGGGCCCCGCACCGAACGAAGGCGACAAGTTCCCGCCCAACAAGACGTACTTCGAGATCCCGATCGCGATTCAGGACAGGTCGTTCAACAGCGACGGGTCGTTGTTCTATCCGGACACGCGGGCCTTCTTCGACGAGATTGGCGGGCCGTACATCCCGAACACGGACATCTCGCCGATCTGGAATCCGGAGTTCTTCGGGAACTGCATGATGGTGAACGGCAACACCTGGCCGTTCCAGACAGTCGAGAAGCGCCGCTACCGCATCCGGTTCCTCAACGGCTGCGACTCGCGCTTCCTCATCCTCGACTTCAACGGGATCCCCGGTGTCGACGTCTGGCAGATCGGCAACGAGGGCGGCTTTCTCGCCGCACCAGTCAGGCTCTCCTCGCTCGGCAACCGGGTGCTCCTGGGCCTTGCGGAGCGCGCGGACATGATCGTGGACTTCACGAACGTGCCGCCTGGCAACCACGCGCTCCGAAACGTCGGGCCGGACGAACCCTTCGGCGGAGGCGTGCCCGGCGTCGACTTCGAGGCGGCTGACTCGGCCAGCACGGGCGAGATCCTGCAGTTCAGAGTCGTGCCCGCGGCGGCGCCGGACCCCACCACGCCCCCGCAGTTCATGGCCCTGCCGGCCATCGCCCCGCTGCCGGCCGCCACGGTGACCCGTCCTCTGGCGCTCATCGAGGAAATGTCGATGTACTTCGACGACGCTCCGGCGGAGGCGCTGCTTGGCACTGTGGCTGGCGACCCGAATGTCGCTCCGGGGGTCTGGGCGAAGCGGATGTGGGACGAACCGGTCACCGAGACCCCGGCGGTGGGCGCAACCGAGGTCTGGGAGATCTACAACGCCACTGCGGACGCGCATCCGATGCACATCCACGAGGAGGTCTTCGAAGTCGTGAACCGTCAGGCGATCGAGGTTGATGAGTCGGAACAGACCGTGCGCGTGGCGCCGGGTTCGGCGCCGAGGCCGCCCGAGCCGTGGGAGACGGGATTCAAGGACACGGTCACCGCGTACCCCGGCGAGGTGACGCGCGTGCGGGCGCAGTTCAACACACCGGGGCAATTCGTGTGGCACTGTCACATCGTGTCGCACGAGGACAACGAGATGATGCGGCCGTTCCGGATCGGGCCGCAACAGCCGGGCCAGCCCATGCCGCATGGGCATGGCGTCGCGCGCGGCGGGGGCGACTTGTAAACCGCCCGGCTGCGACGTACACACGAACGGGGTGGCCGGGACGCGTTCGTCGTCCCGGACCACCCCGTTTCGCGTGTGTCTCGTCTAGCCCTTCACCGTGTGGCACTCGTTGCACTTCAAGGGGGCCTTCTTGCCGGCCGCGGCTTCCTTGACGTGGCAATCGACGCAGAGGCCCTTCTTGGCCATCGCATCATGGAAGGCCATCTTGGACGTGGTCTTCATCGGCGCCGCCACGGTCTTCGTGTGGCAGTCCTGGCACTTCTGGTTCTTCGACTTCAGCGCCATCTCCGGCTTCGAGGCGTGATGGCACGTGTCGCACTTCGCGTCGCCGAGCAGTTTGGCGTGTTTGGCGTGATCGAAATTCACGCCTCCCATCGGGTTGCCCTTGAGGACCACCTTCGCCGGGGCCGTCTGGGCAAGCACGGGGCCGGCCACGAGTGCGACACCCATGATCAGGGCGAACACCAACATGGCTTTCTTCATGCTGTCTCCTCCACGAATGGCCTGCCGAACGACCCGGCGTCTGAAGCCGTGGCGTGCGCAGCGCAGACCCTGCCGCCGGCGCCCACCCGGTTCGCGGCGGCCGGTTGAATGAAAACCACGAGAGCCGGTGCTCTCCGCCATTCTATCACTGGGAACGGCCGGCCACCAACTGCCGCTGTGGGCTTCCTGGCCCGGCCGATCTCGCTCTGGCACTCGCCACTTGAGCTTGCACAAGTGATGCCAGATGGCGGCCCTCTGATTGACGCCAGAACACGCCGCCGAGCGTGACTCGTCAGCCTCCGGGTGTCTACAATGGCGGAACCCGCCATGGACCCGCACGACACCTTCATGCGCGCTGCGCTCGACGAAGCCCGCCGCGGCTTCGAAGCCGGGGAGGTGCCGGTCGGCGCCGTGGTCGTGCTCGACGGACGCGTGGTGGGCCGGGGATTCAACCAACCCGTCGGGGCCAACGACCCGACCGCGCATGCGGAGATCGTGGCGATGCGTGCGGCCGCCCTCACGCTTGGCAACTACCGGCTGGTCGGCACGACGATGTACGTGACCATCGAGCCGTGCCTGATGTGCGTGGGCGCCATGGTGCACGCGCGGATCGGCACGCTGGTCTTCGGGGCGACCGAGCCGAAGGCCGGCGCGATCGTGTCGTCATGCCGCGCGCACGAACTGCCGTCGCTCAATCACCGCATCGAGGTGGTTGGCGGCGTGCTCGAGGAGGACTGCCGGGCAATCATCCAGGAGTTCTTCAGGATGCGGCGGTGAGAAAGGGGCCTGGCCCACGGTGTCCGGGGTATAATCTCCTGAGCGGTTTCAAGACCCGTTCTTGGGCTCGTTTAGCGGGCCGTCCGCAGGTCTTGAAACCCTAAGTTGTCCCAGTCGGAGAGGTACCGAAGTGGTCGTAACGGGGGCGCCTCGAAAGCGTCTTGTCGGGTAACCGGCACGTGGGTTCGAATCCCACCCTCTCCGCCATTCGACTCGCCTGGCTTCACCCGCCCGCGAGCCGCCAGGCTCGCTCATGGCAGGCCAGCCCACGGAGAATGCCCTGAGCGAACGCCAGTGAGTCGAAGGGCCCTTCGCTCACGTCCAGCTTGCACAACTTTCTTCCGTGAGCTTCGGCTCGGCAAGCCAGCCCTCACGTGAAGGCGGACAACCTCATCTCGCCCCACCTTTCGCCGGTCAGAACACTCGAGATCAGGCGCATTTGCGGCACTTGGGTGGGTCACGCCTGTGTCGCCCGCGCTTGAACCGCGCCTCGTTCGTGCCGGCTTTGGAGGGTTGGGCGGCGTGAGCAAGGCTCGCGAACCAGGGTCGTGCCCGCCGCGGATTCTCGCTACGTCGCCGCGCTCGAGGACTTGCGGGAGCACCGCGGCAATCACCACAAAGAGCACCAGCGCGGTCGCCGGCACAGGCAGCAGTGCGAATCGTGAACGAATGGGCCGACATGGACGAGCTGCGCCGCGTCAAGAGCGGGCAGTCCCAATGTGTGGGCTACCCGAGTGCGACGTCGAGCGTCATCATTACGGCGAAACCAACCATCGCGCCCAGTGTGGCCAGGTCGCTATTGCCACCGCGCTGCGACTCCGGAATGACTTCTTCGACGACGACGAAGATCATGGCGCCGGCAGCGAATGCCAGCGCGTACGGCAGGATCGGCCGCATGGTCACCACCGCGAGCGCGCCGATGACGGCCGCGACCGGCTCGACTGTGGCCGAGAGCTGACCGTACCACCAGGCCTTCACGCGCGACAGTCCCTCGCGCCGGAGCGGGACGGCGACCGCCGTGCCCTCAGGAAAGTTCTGGATGCCGATGCCGATCGCCAGCGCGACGGCGGCGGAGAAACTGGCGGAATCGAAACCGGCCGCGACCGCGCCGAACGCCACGCCGATCGCGAGCCCCTCCGGAATGTTGTGCAGGGTGATCGCCAGCACCAGCAGTGTGGTCTTCCGCCATCGCGTCTTGACGCCCTCCGCCTCTTCCATCTGGCCGAACAGATGCACGTGCGGCAGCAGGTAGTCGACGAGGCGCATGGAGAACGCACCGGCCATGAAGCCGACGATTGGCGGAACCCACTTGACCATGCCCATCTCCTCGGCGAGGGCGATGGCGGGATTGAGCAACGACCAGAAGCTCGCCGCGATCATGACGCCGGCGGTGAAGCCGAGCGCGGTATCGAGCGCCTTGGGGCTGACATCCTTGAAGAAGAAGACGGCGCCAGCGCCGATGGCCGTCAGACCCCAGGTGAAGGTTGTGGCCGCGAGCGCCTGCCACACCACGGGCCAGGTGGAGAACGTCTCAAGCATGCTGAGCGATCCACGTCACCTGCCCGAGCGCCAAGCCGCACCCGAGCGCCAGCAGGATGAAGACGGACTGTAGCTTGGACACCAGTGACATCTTTCAATTACCAATGAAATATTGGGCATGACCGAAAGTCAAGCGTTGCAGGCGGTGTCACGGGGCTGCGCCAACTGCCGGGGCCACCCATCGCTGCCGACGACCACCCGGCACTCCCCCGCGAGCCACTCCTGGACCACACGCTGGACCGACTGCCCGGTGACCGGGTCGATTCGACTCTTCTGGCGTCGAATGCCAGTCGACCCTGCTACAATGACCGTTCGGTTTTCCGGCCGTGCCGCTCCCCGACTGATCTGGCTGCCAGCGCCCCGCGGGCGGCCCGATGAGGAGGCGGACGCCTGATGAGAACTCGCTTACTTTGGGGGCCCCATGCCATCGCTCGTCCCGTCATCGTCCCGTACGGGCAAGCCGGTCCGCCTCGCCGCGGTCGTGCTCGCCGTCCTCGTCGGCGCGCTTCCTGTCGCTGCCGCGGCCCAGTCGGCCCAGCCGGCAGCCGGCCAGGAGGCGGCGCCAGCCGACAGGGCGCCGTCCGAATTCAAGTGGAGCTGGGGCAATACGCTGACGTATGGCCTCGGGTTCAGGGTCGCCGATCCCGATAAGCGGCTCATCGGCGTCTCCGCCGGCGGCACGGCGTTCTCGGTCAACGGCGACGACGGCATCCAGAACTACAAGAAGGGGCTGTTCACGAACGCCGCCAAGATCACGAGCGAGTTCGAGTTCAGCTACAAGCAGACGGTGGGCGGTTTCGTCCGCGCCTTCGCCTTCTATGACTTCGTCAACGTGAACGGCGATCGGGCCCGCACGCCGCTGACGAACGCTGCCAAGGGTCGTGTCGGCGCCCGCGCGGAATTCCGCGACGCCTTCCTGTGGTGGCGCTTCAAAGCCGGGTCGCGTGCCGGGGAAATCCGTGGCGGCTCGCAGGTGATCAACTGGGGCGAGAGCACCTTCATCCAGGGCGGCATCAACGCCATCAATCCGGTCGACGTCAGCGTCCTGCGCGTACCCGGCGCCGAACTCCGCGACGCCCTGATGCCGGTGGGCGCGGTCAAGTTCAGCATCAAGCCGTCCGCCAACACCTCCTTCGAAGCCTTCTACCAGTACGCTTGGCAGGAGACGAAGATCGACCCGGTCGGCAGCTACTTCAGCACGGCCGACTTCGCGGGGGCGGGCGCATCGAAAGTGATGCTCGGTTTCGGCGCCGTACCCGACACGGTGGCGGTCGGCCATGCGCCCCTGCCCCCCACATACAGCCCGGTGGGGAGCGCCGTGCCGAAGCGTAGCAAGGACCTCGAGGCCCGCGACGACGGGCAGTACGGCGTCGCGTTGCGCCTGTTCGCCCCCGCGCTGGGCGACACGGAATTCGGCCTCTACTTCCTGAACTACCACAGCCGCCTGCCGCTGCTCAACGCCCAGACGGGCACCGCCAGCGGGCTGTTCGCGGGCAACTACGCCGCGACGGCTAACTACTTCCTCGTCTATCCCGAGGACATCCAACTCCTTGGCGCCAGCTTCAACACCCAGCTCGCCCGGACCGGCATCGCGCTGCAGGGCGAGGTTTCGCACCGCTGGGATGTGCCGCTGCAGGTGGACGACGCCGAATTGCTCTACGCGGCGCTGACGCCGCTGCGCCTGCTGCCGCCATTGCCGCAACTGGCGCCCCTCATCGGCCTCGGCAACCTGCTGGCGAGCCAGAACCAGGCGGGCGCCTACGGCTTCTCCCAGCAGATCGACGGATTCCGCCGCTTCGACACGACGCAGGTCCAGGTGACTGGCACGAAGGCCTTCAGCCAGATCCTGGGAGCCGACCAGGTGGTGCTGGTGGCTGAAGGGGCGTGGAGCACGGTGCACGACCTGCCGGACCAGAGCACGCTCCGGCTCGACGGGCCCGGCACGTACACCAGCGGCAATCCGGTGTTCCAGACGGCCGGGATCCAGCCCGGCACCGAGCCCGCCTCGGCGTTTCCGACGTCGAGCGCCTGGGGCTACGTGCTGGCCGGACGCTTCGAATACAACAACGCGTTCGGCGCGGTGTCGATGATTCCCCGCTTCTCGTTCGCCCAGGACGTCTCGGGTATCTCGCCGGGCCCGGGCGGGAACTTCCTCGAAGGCCGCAAGTCGCTCACGCTGGGCCTGGGATTCCAGTACCGCATCAACTGGGAGATCGATCTCAGCTACACGACCTTCATGGGGGCGGACCGGTACAACCTGATCAACGACCGCGATTTCGTCGCGGCCAACATCAAGTATTCATTCTGAGGCAGAGCCCATGCGCAGCACGGCACGACTCGTCGCGACCATTTCCTTCGTCCTGATCGCCGCGCTGGCGGCGTTCACGGCGGTCTCCGCGCAGCAGGGCGGGTCCCTTCCTGCCAACCTGACGCCGCTCGGCGGCGAAAAGGCCGGCAATGCGGCCGGCACGATCCCCGCCTGGGACGGCGGGCTGACAAAGCCGCCAGCCGGCTACACGCCCGGCCGGCACTACGTCGACCCGTTCGCGGCGGACAAGCCGCTTGTCACGATCACGCAGCAGAACGCGGGCCAGTACGCCGCCCAGCTCTCCGAGGGCCACAAGGCGATGCTGAAGGCGTACGCCTCGTTCAAGATGCACGTGTACCCCACACGGCGCTCCGCGGCGGTGCCGCAGCGCATCTACGACGCCGCGGCGCGCAACGCGGGCACGGCGAAGCTGGTCAACAACGGCAACGGCGTCGACGGCGCCCTGGCCGGCCCGCCGTTCCCGATGCCGAAGACCGGCTCGGAAGTGATCTGGAACCACCTGCTGCGGTACCGGGGCGAGACCATGGCCCGCTGGCTCACGCAGGCGGCCCCGACGCGCGGCGGCCAGTTCACGGAGGTGACCTTCGAAGAGGAATCGATGGTCGTCTACGCCCTCCCGACGACAACACCCGCCACGCTGAACAACCGCCTCGTCTACTTCAAGCAGACGGTCACGGGGCCGGCTCGGCTCGCGGGCGGGATCCTGCTCGTGCACGAGACGCTCGACCAGGTGAAAAAGCCCCGCGACGCGTGGCTCTACAATCCGGGACAGCGCCGCGTGCGGCGCGCCCCCCAGGTGGCGTATGACAATCCGGGCACGGCGGCCGACAACATGCGGACCACCGACCAGCTGGACCTCTTCAACGGGGCGCCCGACCGCTACGACTGGAAGCTGGCCGGCAAGCGCGAAGTCTACGTGCCGTACAACAGCTACCGGCTGCAGGACCCGAAGCTCAAGAACAAGGACATCGTCACGCCGCTGCACATGAACCCCGAGCACCTGCGCTACGAGCTGCACCGGGTGTGGGTCGTCGAAGCGACGCTGCGGCCGGGCGAGCGTCACATCTACAAGAAGCGGGTGTTCTACATCGACGAGGACAGCTGGTCGGCCCTGATCGTCGATCAGTACGACAACCGCGACCAGCTGTGGCGGGTGTCCGAAGGGCACGTCATGAACTTCTACAACGTGCCGCTCGTGTGGACGGCCGCCGAGGTGCACACCGACCTCCAGGCGGGCCGCTATCTGGTCATGGGCCTCTTCAACGAGAGCCGGCCGCACAACTTCAACCTGAAGCGCGCGGAGGCCGACTTCACGGCCGACGCGCTCCGCGTGGAGGGCGTGCGCTGACCGTGCCTGTCCTTCCGCAGGGCTCGACTCGAAGGGCGGCGCCGCCGGCCGCGGCGGCGCTGGCCCTCATCTTGTGGCTTGTCCCGGTCGCGGCGGCCGGGCAGCCGGGCGAGTCCCGTGAGCGGGCGGAGAAGGCGCCGCTCGCGTCCTCCTCGCTGCTGCTCGATGCGGCCGTGAGAGACGGCCTCGTGGTGGCCGTGGGCGAGCGCGGGCACATCCTGGTGTCGACCGACGAGGGGCGGTCCTGGCGTCAGGCCGACGTGCCGAGCCGAGCTCTCCTCACCGCCGTCTACATGCACGACGCCCGCCTCGGCTGGGCCGTCGGTCACGACGAGGTGGTCCTCCGCACCCGCGACGGCGGCCTGACGTGGGAACGCGTGCACCATGCCCCCGAGCACGAGCGGCCCCTGCTCGACGTGTGGTTCGCCGACGCGCGGACGGGCCTGGCCGTCGGCGCTTACGGCGGGCTGCTCGCCACGAGCGACGGCGGCGACACGTGGACCCCGGGCACCGCGCACGGCGAGGACGATTTCCACCTGAACCAGGTTGCCGCCGGCGCCGACGGCACGCTCTTCCTCGCGGGCGAGGCCGGCCACCTGTACCGGTCCGACGACAAAGGTGCCACCTGGCAGCCGCTGCCGTCGCCCTACGAGGGATCGTTCTTCGGCCTGCTCCCGCGGCCGGACGGGGCGCTGGTCGCCTTCGGGCTGCGGGGCCACCTCTTTCGCTCGCCCGACGGGGGCCGATCCTGGACGCCGATCGCGACCGGCACCGAGGAGACCCTGACCTGTGCCCTCGACCTCGGGGAGGGCCGCTTCGTGGTGGGCGGCATGGGCGGCACGATCCTGTGGAGCGACCAGGCGGGCACGGCGGTCCGCAGGGAGGACCTTCCGGACCGCAAGGCCATCGCCGCCATCGTCGCCGGAGCTCCCGGCACGCTGCTCCTCGTCGGCGAAGGCGGGGTGCGGCGCATCGAGATTCCCCGCTAGCCGAGCCACGCCATGCCGAAGCCCACCTTCGCCGCGCGCCTCGAGAATCTGCTGTTCGGCCACCGCCCCGTCGTGGTCGGTCTATTCGTGCTGGCGACGATCGGATTCGTCTGGTCGGCGGCGGGCTTGCACATCGACGCGGGCTTCGCCAAGCAGTTGCCGCTCAAGCACCCGTACATGGCCACCTTCGTCAAGCATCAGCAGGAGTTCGGCGGGGCAAACCGGCTGCTGGTGGCCATCGTGGCCCGCGACGGCAACATGTTCACGCCCGGGTTCTTCGAGGCGCTGAAGGGTGCGACCGACGAGGTATTCTTCCTGCCGGGCGTGGACCGGGCGCGCGTGCAGTCGCTCTTCACGCCGAACGTGCGCTACACCGAGGTCGTCGAGGACGGCATCGCCGCGGGCGATGTCATTCCCGAAGATTTCAGCACGACGCCAGAAGGCCTGGCGGCCGTTCGGCGCAACATCCTCAAGGCCGGCATCGTCGGGCGGCTCGTCGCCAACGACTTCTCGGGCGCCATCATCTCGGCGGAGCTCCTGGAGTTCGATCCGACGACGGGGCAGCGCCTCGACTTCCTCGAGGTGGCGAAGGACATCGAGACGCGCGTGCGGGAAAAGTTCGACGCCGACTTCGTGGCCGGCTCGGTCGTGGACGTGCACATCATCGGGTTCGCCAAGGTGATGGGCGACATGGCCTCCGGCGCGCAGCGGGTAGTGCTTTTCTTCCTCGGCAGCTTCTTCCTGACCGGCGGGCTGGTGTTCCTGTATGCGCAGTCCCACCGGCTGTCGTTCCTGGTCCTGGTGTGCGCGGCCCTGGCCGTTGTCTGGCAGCTGGGCGTGATCAACCTGCTCGGTTTCGGGATGGACCCGATGTCGATCCTGGTGCCGTTTCTGGTCTTCGCCATCGCCGTGAGCCACGGCATCCAGATGATCAGTTCGTTCGGGTCCGAGGTCTTCGACGGCGCCGACCGCGTGACGGCGGCGCGCAGGAGTTTCCGCCGCCTGCTCGTGCCGGGTTTTGCCGCGCTGGCCACGGACGTCGTCGGGTTCGTCGCGATCCTCTTCATCGAGATCCGGGTCATCCAGGAGATCGCCATCGCGGCCGGCATCGGCGTGGCGGCCATCATCCTCACCAACCTGCTGCTGTTGCCGGTCGCGCTGTCCTACATCCAGTTCGATGCGCGCTACCCCGACCGCCTGCACCGCCGCGGGCGCCTGATGGAACCGCTCTGGCGACGCTTTTCGGGCGTCGCATCGCGGGGGCCCGCGATTGTCATCGCGGCGCTGGCGGTGGCGCTCGGCGCTGCCGGGGCGTGGAAAGGCGCGCAGGTGCAGATCGGCGATCTCCACCGCGGCGTGCCGGAGCTGCGGGCGGACTCCCGCTACAACACCGACACGGCCGTGGTGACGTCGAAGTTCTCGATCGGCGTCGACGTACTGAACGTGATCGCCGAGACGAAGCCGCAGGGGTGCGTCGACCACGGCGTGATGACGACCATCGACGACTTCTCGTGGCGCATGGTGAACCTGCCCGGCGTCAAGTCCGCCGTCGATCTCCCCGGGCTCGCCAGGACGCTGAACGCCGGCTGGAACGAGGGGTCCCCGAAGTGGCGCGTCCTCGCCCGCAACCAGTCGGTGCTCACGCAGTCGGTGACCTACGTGCCGACGTCGAGCGGGCTGCTGAACGCAGACTGCAGCGTGATGCCCGTCATGCTCTTCACCCGCGACCACAAGGCCGAAACGATTGAGGAGATCGTGGCCGCGGTGAAGCAGTTCGAGGCGGAGCACGGCAACGCGGACGTGTCGTTCAAGCTGGCGACGGGCAACGTGGGCGTGATGGCCGCGACCAACGAGGCCGTGGCGGCGGCGCAGTGGCCGATCATGCTCTGCGTCTTCGGGGCGGTGGTCCTGCTGTGCCTGATCTCGTTCAGGTCAGTGCGCGCCACCCTGTGCATCCTGATTCCGCTGGGCCTCGTCTCGACGCTGTCCTATGCGCTGATGACCGTCCTCGAGATCGGGCTGAAGGTCAACACGCTGCCCGTGGCGGCGCTGGGTGTCGGCGTCGGCGTGGACTACGGCATCTATCTCTACAGCCGGTTCCGCAGCTATTACCGGGCGGGCGAGACGGTGCGCGAGGCGTACTTCAAGACGCTCGAGGTGACGGGCAACGGCGTGTTCTTCACCGGCATCATCCTGGCCGTCGGACTCGCCACATGGATGTTCTCGCCGCTGAAATTCCAGGCGGACATGGGCCTGCTGCTGGCCTTCATGTTCATGATGAACATGGTCGGCGCGCTGGTGCTGCTTCCGGCGCTGGCGTACGTCATCCTGCACCACGAGAAGCGGCACCAGTCGTAGCTACAGCGTCCAGCCGTCGCGGTACTGGCGCCGCACGTACCCGTCGGCGGCGTCGTCGTTGGTCACCTTCATCGCCGCGCCGTCCCACAGCAGCAGCCGATTCGGGAAGCGCACCGCCAGGTTGCCCATCAGCACCATCTCGGAGAGCGGCCCGGAATAGTCGAAGTTCGAGCACGCGGGCGCGCCGCCCTTGCACGCGCGCACCCAGTCCTGCTCGTGGCCGTTCTCGCCTTCGGGAATCCTGGGCAGGGTCTTCTCCGGCAGGCGGGCCTCCCTCATGCGCGTTTCTGGAACCAGGCGCGGACTGCGCCCGTAGCACCCCGCCATGAGCGTGGCCTCGCTGCCGATGAGCAGCACGCCTCCGTCCTCGTCGCCCAGCTTGCGGCCCGCCTCGAGTTCGGCGGGCCGGGCCGGCATCAGGCCGCCGTCCCACCACGTCAGCTGGACCGGCGCGAGATTGCCGCGGGCCGGGAAGTTGTAGCGCACGATCGTCGAGCGCGGATAGGTTTCGTTCTTCGGCTCCACGAGCTTCCAGAAGTCCTCGTAGTAGGTGGAGATGCAACCCTCGACACTGACCGGGTACTTCAGATCCAGCGCTCCGAAGACCGGATCGAGGATGTGGCAGCCCATGTCGCCGAGCGAGCCGGTGCCGAAATCCCACCATGCGCGCCACCGCCCCGGATGGTAGGTGGGGTGAAACGGCCGCGTTGGCGCCGGGCCGATCCACTCGTTCCAGTCGAGCGTTCCCGGCGCGGGCTGCGGGTCCTTCGGCCGCTCTACCTCGACGCTCTGCGGCCAGACGGGCCGGTTCGTCCACGCGTGGACTTCCTTCACCTGCCCCAGCACGCCGGCGGCGACCCATTCGGAGATGAGCCGCAGGCCCTCGCCGGAATGTCCCTGGTTGCCCATCTGCGTGACGACCTTGTGCTTGCGCGCCGATTCGGTCATCAGCCGCGCCTCCCACACCG
Organism: Vicinamibacterales bacterium; assembly: GCA_046496425.1. Lineage (GTDB taxonomy): Bacteria > Acidobacteriota > Vicinamibacteria > Vicinamibacterales > JAKQTR01 > JAKQTR01. The sequence goes on along the minus strand of JAWOGY010000052.1, from coordinate 15,781 downwards.
CGTGGGCGATCGGCTTCTGCACGTAGACGTGAATGCCGCGCTGGATCGCCGCCATCGTGACGACCGCGTGGGTGTGGTCCGGCGTGGCCACGATGACGGCGTCGAGGTCCTTCTCCCTGTCGAACATCTCCCGGAAATTGCCGTAGCGGCGGGCCTGCGGGTACTTGGCGAACGTCTTCGCCGCAAGCTGGGCGTCCACGTCGCAGAGCGCGACGATGTTCTCCGTCTCGCATCGTTCGAGGTTGGACGCGCCCATCCCGCCGACGCCCACGGCGCCGAGGTTGAGCTTGTCGCTTGGCGCCAGCTTCCGCTGCCCGGCGACGACGCGGCTCGGCAGAATCGTGAAGGCGCTCGCTGCTCCGGCCGCCACGGCGGCATGGTGCAGGAACGTGCGGCGGGTGGGCAGCGCGCCAACCGGCTTCGTGGTGTGGGTCCTCGTAGGCATGGCTGACTCCTGTTCGCATGAACGGGCGGCCGGTCCCCGTGACGGCCCTGAGTATCGCAGGTCACCGGGAGCGGGTTCAACCCGGAAAATGCACCCCACATGATTCATAATCCCGGGATGGATGTGTCGGGCGGGGGCGGCCGCTCATCGCGGGCCTGGCTGGCGTTTGCGTGCGCAGCCGCGCTGGCGGTGCTGACCATCGCGGTGTTCGCGCCCGTCCGCCACTTCGACTTCGTCGACCTCGACGACCCGACGTACGTCTTCGAGAATCCGAACGTGACCGGCGGCCTGACCTGGAGCGGCGTCAGGTGGGCCCTCACGACCCCGCATGCCGGGTTCTGGATCCCCGCGGTGTGGATCTCCTACATGGCCGACATCGCGATCTTCGGCCAGGGCCCCGCCGGCCATCACATCACGAACCTGCTCCTGCACACCGCCGCGGCGCTGCTGCTGTTTCTCTGGCTCTTCCGCACGACGGGGGCGCTTGTCCGGAGCTGGGCCGTCGCGGCACTCTTCGCGCTGCACCCGCTGCGCGTCGAGTCGGTCGCCTGGATCACCGAGAGAAAGGACGTCCTGAGCGGCCTGTTCTGGATGATCGGGCTCTGGGCGTACGCCTCGTACGCCCGGCGCCCGACCCGGCGGGGCTTCGCCGTCGTCATGGCGGCGTTCGCGCTCGCGCTCATGTCGAAACCGATGGTCGTGATGTTCCCAATCGTGCTGCTGCTTCTCGACATCTGGCCGCTCGGCCGCCTGGGCACCGCGGGGGACGCCGGCGGCGGGCGCATGGCGGGCCGCCGGCTGCCGGCGCTCGTCAGAGAGAAGTGGCCGCTTGTCGCGATGAGCCTGGGCGTCGGCGTCGTGACCGTTGCCGCGCACCTCACGAACCAGGCCGTCTTCGGCCTGGACCAGCTCTCGCTGCCAAGCCGCCTCCTCAATGCGCTCCTCTCGTACTTCGACTACGTGAGACTCACGGTCTGGCCGGCAGGCCTCGCGGCCTACTACTCGCTGCCTTCCGAGATCCCGCCGTGGCGCGTCTGGACCGCGGTCCTCGTATTGACCGGCCTGACCGCCGTGGTGCTCGCAACGGCGCGCCGGCGGCCGTTCCTGGCGGTCGGCTGGGGCTGGTACCTCGTCGCGCTGCTGCCGGTCAGCGGGCTGGTCCAGGCGGGCGTGCAGGCGCGAGCCGACCGGTTCACGTACCTGCCCTCGATCGGTCTGTACCTGCTGGCGGTCTGGGGCCTGGCGGAACTGACTTCCCGCTGGAAATGGCGCGAGGCGGCGCTGGCCGCATCGACAATCGTGGCGGTTGCCGCGTGTTCAGTGGCCACGCGGTCGCAGTTGTGGCATTGGAAGGACACGATGGCGCTGTGGACTCGCGCCAGCATGGTCGAACTGCAGATCGACGAGTACACCGCGCACATGCAGAGCGGCTCTGTCCTCCTGGGCAAAGCGCGGTTCGCCGAGGCGCGGGCGCATTTCGAGGCGGCGGCCGGGCTGAAGCCCGATTCGGCAGACCCCCACGTGTCGCTCGCGCTGGCGTTCTCGGCCGAGGGTCTGCCCCGCGCGGCAATCTCGGCGTATGAGGACGCACTGCGCCGCTCCCCGGACCTGCCTATCGTCCACAACGACCTCGGCGCGCTCATGGAGAAGTCGGGGCGCGTCGAGGACGCTATCCGGCACTTCCGCGAAGCGTTGCGGCTCGCGCCGGACTTCGCCGTCGCGCACGCGAACCTGGCGCTGGCCTTCGTCAAGCTCGACCGGTACCCGGAGGCCATTGCGGAGTTCCAGGAGGTCCTCCGCCTCGACCCGGACAACGCCCTCGCACGCCGTGCCCTCGATACCCTCGTGCCACGGCCGCCCGGAAAGCGGTGACTCCGCCGGCCTGATTCGCGGCCATGCCCGCCTTGTTTCGTCCGGTTCCGTTGTGACAGGATGAGCACCGGCCCCGGCAAGGAACCTGGTGCTCACCCGCCTGCACACGCGCTTCGTTCTGGCGTTCGTCGGCCTGACGAGCGGCCTTGCCGTCCTCGCCGGCATCATGGGCGTCTGGCTGATCAATCGAGCAGCCGTCCGCGAAGCCAATGCCGCGCTCACCCTTCATCTCCAGGCCGAACTGAGCAGGTTCGACACCCTGCGCCACGAGTGGCTGCTGCTCGTGGAGACGCTCGGCGGCGGCCGCCGCGTGGCGCTAGCCTGCGCGGACCCCGGGTCGCCCGCCACCATCGGCGAGCTGGAGTCCATCCGGCGGCAGGTCGGATTCGACATCCTCCTGCTGACCGATCGGGACGGCCGCGTCAGGACGCGGACAACGCCGCCGTACCGGACGGGAGACGTCCTCGCGGACGAGCCGGTCAGGGCCGCGCTCCAGGGAGAGACCCGGGCCGGCTTCGTGGTGCTTGGCGCCGATCGGCTGTCCGTCGAAGGGGAGGCCATCGTCCGGCGCACGGCGTCCGCGCCGAAGCGCGAGGCCCTCGCGCTTATCGTGGCTGCGCCGGCGCGCGACCGTGACGGGCAGCCGGCCGGCACGCTCGTCGCCGGCATTGTCATCAATGGAAGCCCGCTGCTGCTGCAGCGACTCAGTTCCCTCACGGTTGCGGGGGAGGAGTCGCCGCCGGCCGTCGTGGCCTCCGTATATCTCGACGACACGGAAGTGCTCACGACCCGGCCGGCCCCGGCGGGACCGGCATCCTCCGGGCCCGCGCTGCTGGCCGCGCAGGTCCTGCGTGCCGTACGGGGTGGCGCCATCTGGTACGGAACAAAGGAAACACCATCCGGCCAGCACCTTGTCGCCGTGGCGGCGCTGCGCGAGATCGCGGGCGGGTCCGCAGCCAGCGTGTCGGTCGGGCTGCCAGCTGCCCGCTTCGTGGCGCTGCGGCGCTCGATGGTCGCGTGGTACGGGGGCGTTGGCCTTGCGGGCTCGCTCATCGCCGTGCTCGTCAGCGCGCGGCTGGCCCGGCGGCTCGCGCGGCCGATCAACCGCCTCGCCCGTGCCGCCGGAGAGGTCGCCTCGGGCAGCTTCGACGTGCGGCTCGATGAACCGCGCGCCCGCGACGAGGTGTGGGTGCTCACGGCGGCATTCAACCGGATGTCCGAGGCGCTCCGCACGCGCGACGAGAGGCTGGCGGCGGCACGGCAGGAGCTCGAGTCCGCGAACGCTTCCCTGAAGACGCTGAACGACAGCTATCTGAACATGATCGGCTTCGTGTCGCACGAGCTGAAGAACATCCTGGGGACGATGACCTGGTCGGTTCAGGCGCTCGAGGGCGGGATGATGGGCGCGCTCTCCGCACCGCAGGCCCGGCTCGTCCACGCACTCCGAGCGGCGCTCGACGGGGGGCTGGCCATGACGCGCAGCTTCCTCGACCTTGCCCGCATCGAGACCGGCCGGCTGACGCTCGACCTCGGGCCCTGCGATTTCGCCCGTGACGTCGCCGGCGCGGTGGTGCAGGAACTGGGCGAGGAGGCGGCCCGGAGTTCGATGCTGCTGGAGGCTGACCTGCCCGAGTCGCTGCCCATCACGGGCGATGCCAACCTGCTGCGCGTCGTCGTTCGGAATCTCGTCGGCAACGCGCTGCGGTACGGGCGCCGGGGCGGCCGCGTGCGTGTCGCCTGCCGTCCCGATGGCGCAGACCTCCGGTGCGAAGTCTGGAACGAGGGCGAAGGACTCGGCCCGGAGCAGCTCGCCCAGCTGTTCGGGAAGTTCCGGAGGTTCGGCGCCGGCAGGCCGGACGCGCCCCGCGGCAGCGGCCTCGGCCTGTTCATCGTCCGCGAAATCGTGCACCGCCACGGCGGGACGATCACCGCGGAGTCCGAGCCCGGGTCGTGGATGAGGTTCGTGTTCAGGCTGCCCGATCACGCTCCGCCAGCCGCCGCAAGGTGAACCGCGCCATCGACGCCGCGCCTGCTCACTTCCGCCGGGGCTCGAGCGCTCCCCGAAGCTTGTCGGCGAGCGAGCCGAACCCCTGCGCGGATTCCGCTCCGGGCTGCTCGGGTGCAGCGTCGCCGTCCAGTTCGGAGAGGCCGTCGACCAGCGCGACGCCGATCCGCTTCCGCTCGAGATCGATGCTGAGGATCTCGAACGCCGCCGTGACCCCCACGGCGACTGACTGGGACCAGCTATCCTGCCGCCCCGTTGGCGCAAAGGTGGAGGCATGCGCCAGCGCCTCGACGCCCGGCTCCAACTCGATGAACGCACCGAACTCCGCGAGGCGCGTGACGCGGCCCATGCGAAGCTGGCCCACTTCGTACCGTGTGGGGACATCCGACCAGGGATCATCGGCGAGCTGTTTCAAGCTGAGGGCGATCTTCTGCGTGTCCTCGTCGACCCGCAGCACCCTGACCGTGACGTCCTGGCCCGGCGCGACAAGCTGGGAAGCATCCGAGACCCGGGACCAGGCGAGCTCGGAGACGTGGATCAGGCCCTGGATCCCCGCGCCGAGATCGACGAACGCGCCGAATTCGCGCACGGAGGTGACGCGCCCGGTCAACACCGCGCCGGTCACGATCGTCGGGCGGATTTCGGCGGCGCGCAGCCGTTGCTCTTCTTCGAGCAGGGCCCGCCGCGACACGATCAGGTTCCTGCCGCCTTCCTTGTACTCGATGATGCGGAACGCGTAGACGCGCCCCTCGTGATCCGCCGGTGTCGTGTTGCGGACGAGATCGATCTGCGAGAACGGACAGAAGGCGCGCTGCCTGGCGATGCGGACCTCGTAGCCGCCCTTCACCGCCTTCTCGACCTTGCCTTCCACCGGCAGGCCCGCCCGGAACGCGTCTTCGAGCTGGCGCGCCGTTGCAGCCCCGCGCGCGAGCTTCCGCGAGAGCGTCAGCCCGCCCTCGGTCGACACCACCACCGCCTGGATGCGGTCGCCGACGGCGACTTCGAGCACGCCGTCGTCGCCTTTCAGCTCGTCGAGCTCGATGACGGCTTCGCCCTTGCCGCCGACGTTGATGAAGGCCACGTCCGGACCGATTGCGACAATCGCGCCTTCGAGCGTTTCTCCCCGCTCGAAGCGTCGCGCCTGCGGGGACGCTTCGAACATCGCGGCAAAATCTTCTTCGGGTTCGGTCACGGCGGACTCCTTCAGACGGTTGCGCGCGGATCCCTCACGCCAATCTGGCATTATACGGTCCAGACGAGGAGGACGATCCGATGCACCAGCCTGTCCCGTACCTGTTATCCGGCCTTCTGGCACTTGCAGCCGTAGACGCCGCCGCGCAGGCGGTGCCGAGGCCGAACATCATCCTCATCCTGGCCGACGATCTCGGCTACGGCGACATCGGATCGTACGGGCAGCAGATCATCCAGACGCCGAATCTCGACCGGCTGGCGGCCGAGGGGCTGCGCTTCACGCAGTTCTATGCCGGTTCGACCGTTTGCGCGCCGTCGCGCAGCGTGCTCATGACCGGCCGGCACATGGGGCACACGCGCGTGCGGGGCAACGCCGGCGCGGGCAACTACGCCGCCCAGACGCTGACGGCCGGCGACACGACCGTGGCGCGCGTGCTCCAGGATGCCGGCTACACGACGGCGCTCATCGGCAAGTGGGGCCTCGGCGAAATGGGCTCCGGGGGGGAGCCGAACCGGCAGGGGTTCGACTACTTCTACGGCGTCGTCAACCAGACGCACGCGCACAACCACTACCCGGACTTCGTCTGGCGGAACACCGGGAAGGTGCCGCTGCCCAACGTCGTGACGCCCGTGGGCCCGGTGCCCGGCGCCGGCTACGCGACCACGCGCGTGCAATACGCCAACGATCTGTTCTTCTCGGAGGCTGCCGGCTTCGTCGAACGACACGCGGATCGGCCGTTCTTCCTCTTCCTGTCCCTGACCGTGCCCCACGCCAACAACGAGCGTGCACGCGCACTGGGCGACGGCCAGGAGGTGCCCGATTACGGGCCCTACGCGTCGAAGGACTGGGCCGACCCGCTCAAGGGCCAGGCGGCGATGATCACGCGCATGGACGGCCGGATCGGAGCGCTGCTCGCACAGTTGAAACGGCTGGGAATCGACGATCGCACGCTGGTCGTCTTCACGAGCGACAACGGTCCGCACAAGGAAGGAGGCCCGGCGTACGACCCAGACTTCTTCGACGCCAACGGCCCGTTCAGCGGCATCAAGCGCAGCCTGACCGACGGCGGCATCCGCGTGCCGTTCATCGCGCGCTGGCCGGGGCAGATCAGGGCCGGCGGCACGTCGGCGCACGTCGGTTACTTCGGCGACCTGATGGCCACGTTCGCGGAACTGGCCGGCGCCAGGCCGCCCGCGGGCATCGACAGCCTCAGCCTCGTGCCGACACTCGCCGGCCGCGGCGCCCAGGCGACGCACCCGTATCTCTACTGGGAATTCTACGAAGGCGGGTTCAGTCAGGCCGTTCTGCTGGACGGACGCTGGAAGGGCATCCGTCTGAAGTCACCGGCGGCGCCGATCCAGATCTACGACCTCGCGAGCGACCCTGGCGAGGCGATCGATATCGCCACGCGTGAGCCGAATCTCGCCAGGCGCGTCACCGCGATCCTGCGCGAGGCGCACGTAGACAACGAGCACTGGACGTGGCCCGCGGCTAGCGCGACGGCGCCGCGCGCTGCCGTTCCCAATACGCCACGCTCACCTTGACGACGGCCTTGCGCGAGACGTGCGGGCCGTCAAGGTTCAGGCTGGGCCGATGGCCGTCGCCTGGCGCGAAGACCGCGAAGTCGCCCGCGCCAAGGGCGAGGGTCTGCGACTGCGGCGGTACCGCGAAGAACTCGATGTCCCTGGCCGCATCGTACGGCTCGGTGGTCACGAGCCCCGCGAGAGGAGCGACGCCGATGGACTCCTGGCCCCGCACGACCATCTGGATGTCGATATAGCGCCGGTGCGTCTCGAACTGGACCTGCTCGGGCGGACGCGTCTCGGCTTCGGACAGCAGGACGTACACCTCGTCGCCCTCGATCTCGGTCCGTCCGAGGGGCAGGGCCGCGAGGTCGGTCCGCGCGAGATACTCGAAGACCCGCTCGAGTCCCTGAACCCCCGGCGTCGACGACCACGTCCTGATGTTGCCACGCACCATGTCTAGCGCTCGACCGGATAGCCGCGGTCGACCCAGTCGGCCTTGAAGCTGTCCTGGATGAGCAGCACGCGCACGCGCGTGAAGCCGAGCCTCTTCATCACCTTGTAGGCCGGGCTGAGATTGGGGCAGTGCGCCAGCGGGCAGCACCCGCAGTAGATCACCACGTCGGCTGTGCGCGGCAGCGTCTCCGCCCACTTCGTCAGGCTGTCGAGGCCTTCGGGAGCCGATGCCGGGCCGTGAAGTATTGAGCCGGGGATGTGGCCGACCCGATAGAGAAACGGCGGCGCCGTGCAGACGACGACTGGCTTGTCGGCGCCGGTGGCGCTGGCGAGTTCGGCGGCGAACTCGGCGGGTGTCACCGAGTCGGTCCCCCACGGCCAACTGGATGAGGATGACTCGGGTGAATTGCCGGCGCATGCCGCCGCCAGGGCAACGATCGCTAGCGCCACGGCCAGGGCGCACGGCCTCCGGATCCGCGCAGCCGCAAGGGCGTGCAGCGGTTGTCGTCTGCAGGTTGCGGCCATCCTCTCCCTCGCGCGGTTTGACAAGGCGCGACATCACCAATACCATCAAAATTCCTGTTCACACAAATGGACGTCGTGGAAGCCAGATGAGCCTCACACCCGGCGTCGCATTCGGTCCGTACGAGATCACCGCGCCGCTGGGGGCGGGCGGAATGGGCGAGGTGTATCGCGCGCGCGATCCGAAGCTCAACCGCGACGTGGCCATCAAGATCCTGCCGGAGCTGTTCGCGCACGACTCGGACCGCGTGGCGCGGTTCAATCGCGAGGCCCAGACGCTGGCGTCGCTCAACCATCCGAATATCGCGCAGATTTACGGCATCCTGGAGGAGCCTGCCTCGCCGTCGGATCCGGCCAGGCACGTGCATGCCCTCGTCATGGAACTGGTCGAGGGCGAGGACCTGTCTCGGCGGATCGCGCGCGGGGCCATCCCGCCCAATGAGGCGCTGCCCATCGCCCGGCAGATTGCCGACGCGCTCGAGGCCGCGCACGAGCAGGGCATCGTCCATCGCGACCTCAAGCCGGCAAACATCAAGGTGCGCGAGGACGGCACGGTCAAGGTGCTGGACTTCGGTCTCGCCAAAGCGGCCGCACCGGATGGCGCGGCCGCGACGGCGGACGCCATGAACTCCCCGACCCTCACGGCCATGACGGCGACGGGCATGATCATCGGCACGGCCGCCTACATGTCGCCGGAGCAGGCGAAAGGCAAGGGCGTCGACAAGCGCGCGGACATCTGGGCCTTTGGGGTCGTGCTGCACGAGATGCTCACGGGCGTTCGCCTGTTCACCGGCGAAAGCGCCACCGAAACGCTGGCGGCGGTACTGACGCACGAAGCCGACCTCAAAGGGCTGCCGCGCGCGACGCCGTCCCCTGTTGTCTCGCTCCTGCGCCGGTGCCTCGAGCGCGATCCGAAACGGCGCCTCCGCGACATCGGGGAAGCCCGCCTCCTGCTGAGCGGACAGATCGACGCATCACCAGTCGCTTCGCCAGGGATTCAGCCTGGCCGCTCGAACGTGCAGCGCCTGCTGCTGGCTGTCGTGCTGGCCGGCCTCGGCTTCGCAGCGGGGTTCGGCGTGGCTTCGGTGCTTGGACGCTCCGTTCCGGGAGCCGCGGCCGGCACTGCCTTGACTGTCACGCCCCTGACAGCGTCGGGAAACGTCATCAGCGCCACGGTGTCGCCCGATGGCCGCCACATCGCCTATGTCGAGTCCGAACACGGCCGCCAGAGCCTCTGGATCCAGCAGGTAGCCGGCGGACAGACGTTGCGGCTGATTTCCGAGCAGAGCGTCGGGTATTGGAGCCACGTCTTCACGCCCGACGGGAACGATATCGTGTACGGCGTCAAATCCCACGACGATCCCGAGGGAGCGCTCTATTCCATCTCGATGCTTGGCGGCTCGCCGAAGCGTTTGGTCGGCAATATCGACTCGCCGCCGACCTATTCGCCGGACGGGCGCCGGATGGCGTACCTGCGCCTGCGTCATCCGTCACTCGACCAGACCTCGCTGATGGTCGCCGGCGCCGACGGCGGCAACGCGACGGCGCTCATGAGCGTCAGGTTGCCGGAATACGTCGCCGGGATCTTCTTCGGCGGACCGGCGTGGTCGCCCGACGGGAAGACCATCGTGACGTCGCTCGGACGGCGGGGGTCTGCGGGGTCGGATGTCCGCGCGATGTTGATTCAGGTGTCTGTCGAGACCGGCGCGGTGTCGACGCTGGCGGACCCGGGCTGGCTCGTGGCGGCCCAGGCCGCGTGGCTGCCGGATGGCAAGTCGCTGCTGGTGATTGCGCGGGCGCCCGACCAGCTGGCCGCGCAGATCTGGTCCGTCTCGTATCCCGATGGCGAGTCCCGCCGGGTCACGAGCGATCTGAACGACCACCGCATCGTTTCGCTGACCCGGGATGGGCGGACGCTCGTGTCGGTTTCCGGCATCGTGTCGGCGAGCGTCCTGACGCTGCCGCGCCACGGTGGCCGGCCGGTCCGGGTGAGCCGATCGACGCGGGACGGCCTGCAGGGCGTGGCCTTTGCCGCCGACGGAAGCATCGTCTACTCCTCGGAGGTGGGCGGCGCATCGAGCTTGTGGCGCGCTGGCGCCGACGGCGCCAACCGGAGCCCGCTCACCGCAGGAGCCTCGTTCGAAACGCTGGCCTTCCCGGCAGTTGCCGACGACGGGACGATCTACCACGTGGCGAGCAGCCGGTCGGGCGTCGAAATCCGGGCCGTTCCCGGGGACGGTTCGTCCCCGCGCACCCTTGCCCGTGACGTCCGCGCGGATGTCATCTCCGCTTCGCGCGATGGAGAATCCGTCGTGTTCGGCGCGCTCGTCGAAGGAGTGCCGCACCTGTTCCGCGACGGCCGGGATGGCGGCCGGCGGCAGATTTCGACCGCTCCGTCGATTGTTCCGTCGATTGATCCATCCGGCCAGCGGGTGGCGTTCTACTACCGCGCCGCCGATGGACGATTCAGAATCGGCGTTTCGTCGATCGACGGCGGGCCGCTCCTGGCGGACCTGCCCGCCGAAGCTCCCGCCGTCAACAGCCGCCTCGTGCTCACCGATGACGGCGTGTACCTGAATACCATGCCGGGCGATCGCGGCAATCTCTGGCTGCTCCCGCTGGACGGCCGCCCCGCAATACGTGTGACGTCGTTCGAGGATCAGCTCCTGTTCGATTTCGCCGTCTCCCGCGACGGCAAGACGCTCGCGCTCGTGCGCGGGCCGAGGCTGCGCGACGCCCAGCTCATCACGGGGTTTGGTGCCGACGCCTCGGCGTCCGACCAGCGCGCGCCTTAGTACTTCGACGGCTTCCCGTGCGCGACGAACTGGAGGATCCAGTCACCTTCGGACGGCGTGCGGAATCGGAGCACGCCGTCCGCCTCTTCGCCCACGGCCGTGCTGATTTCGCCGGTGCGGGGGTTGAACCACGACGCGCGCGGGGAGGGAGGCAGCATGTCGGCCTTCACGTCCACCGCACGGTCTTCGGGCACGTACAGAACCAGCAGGCCCTTCCCGTCCGTGCGGGCTGCCGCGATGAACCGCTTCGGTTCCTGGCTGCCCGGCTGATTGGCCACCGCCTCTGGAGCCGGGCGCAGGCGCCCGAAGTCAATCGATGTGAAGTACTGAGCCAGGTGCCTCATCTGCGTGGCGCCTGGCATGGTCAGAGCCTGCTGCCAGGGCAGGGGTATGCCGCTGCCGGCGTGGTCGGTGGGCGGCCGCGTACCGTCATCCCAGCCCCACACGCCGTGGCCACCGTAGCTCACCCCGGCGGCCGGCGTGTGCAGGAGCGACCAGTACATCGCCCGCCGGACCTGCTCCGCCGTGATCGCCTTCCTGGATTGATAGGCCACGTGGTTCTCGTAGCACGGCTCCAGGTTCACGAACGGGCGGTGCGGCTGCTTCATCCAATCAACGGCGGGCGGGCCATCGATCTGCCACCTGAGGGTCTTGTCGTCATCGCCGTGGCCGCTCTGGTACCCCACGAATCCATACCAGCTCTCGTCCGCGAACTCCTGCCAGACCCACTGCATGCCGCCGGGGTGCATGGTGACCGGCGCGTGGGCAATGTCGCCGAAAACCGCCCGGCCAATGCGCTTCCACTTCTCCGCCTTCGCGCCGCGGTAGTCCGCGTCGCCGCCCAGGATCCACGCGACCTGGTCCGCGCCCCACCGGGCCACCATGTAGCGGGCAAGCAGGACCGCCTGATCCTCCGGCAGCGAAACGCCAGGATTCACCTGCGGATTCGACCCGCCGTTGATGGCCCATAGCATCACCGGCACGGCCAGCAGCCCCGCGTGGTTCAGCGCAGCCACCTTCTCGTCCAGCCGCTGGAAGAACGCCGTATTGATGGAGATCCTCTCCGTTCCGGTGTAGGCAAGTTCCTTCTTCAGATCGCCGTCTGGCGCGGCGCGCCACTGGGTGGCGACGAACTGCACGGCAGAGAACCCTTGCCCGGCTCGCGTCCGCAAGTACGTATCCCAGTCGTCCCTCGTGGACAGCAGGGCGCCATTCCAGACCGTGTCCCCGAGAAAGAAGAACGGCGCGCCATCGTCGTGCACGAAGGAACGATCGTCGCTGGAGATGCGGATGGGACCGTGCCCGGCGAACCGGCCCGTGCCGGCCTGGGCGCTGCACTCGAACGTGCCGCTCCGCCCGTGCAGGCCGCCGTTGTTCGTGTCCGAACTCGTCGTCTTCCAGGTCCACGTGCCAAGCTGATCAGGCGCGAACCGCACCCGCCAGGTGCGTCCGCCGTCCCAGAAGCCGTACACCTTGATGGCCTTGCCCAGGGGCGACGTGAAGACCGCCGTCAGGCTGGCTTCCTGCGGCGGGTTGGCGTACTCAATTGCGCTCTCCAGAACCTGCTCGAACGGCGTCCACCTCGGAACCCCGTCGTTGTCGGCTCCGCTGCCGCAGGGCACCGAAACCATCAGCAGGACACACGCGGCAGGCAGCACGCGGCGGGTCTTCCCCGTTCGCTCCATGGTCTTGCCTCCAGGTCGCGCGCCACGGCTCCGCGCCGCTGCCGCCGACCATCACTTCGTGTTGAAGACGACTCGCATGCGGAGGCCGTCCCGCAGGACGGTGATCGTCACCTGCGGCGTGGCCTGCAACCCGCTGAACAGCCGCATCACGGTCGGCATCCCGTCAAGGGCCTGACCGTTCACGTCCAGGATCACGTCGCCGCTGCGAAGGCCCAACCGTTCGGCCGTTCCGGACGGCCTGACCTGCGTGACCGTGAATCCATCGATCACCCGCTGACCGCCCTCGACCTCCCGGTACCGCGGGACCGCGAACGCCGAACTCAGGAGTTCGGGCAGATTTGCGATGGCGGCCTGGACCGATTCCCTGGGCAAAGCAACCTGGATCGGCTCCGGCGGCGGCGGGGCGTCGTGGACCGGGTCTGCCACGGGGGACGGCGTGACCGCCCGGGGCGCCGTGGCCGGGAACGCCAGTAGTTCCAGCCGCTTCGCCTCGAGATTCTCGATGACGACAGTGTTCTGCCTGACTTCGCGGACCTCTGCCACGTCGCAGGCGCGCTCGCCCGAGAGGAAAATGCCGTGCCGCCCGGGCTGATCGACGCAGCGGATGAGGCAGGCCGACCTCGCAGGCTGGGCCTCATCGAACAGGATTCCCGTCAGCCGGAGCGGAAGCGCAGACGGCGGGAGCGGAGCCTGGGACGGAAGGGCGCGAGCGCCGGCGGCCGCCTGGATGACTGCCGACACGGCGACGACCATCGCGAGCCCGCTCATGAGCACGATTGTAGCCCCTCGGCGCATCCCGTTTGACAGAACCGCTCTGCCCGCGGAACATACAGGCGGACGGCTGTTGACAGGAGGAGACCGCATGAAGCGCCGGGACTTCCTGAAGGCGTCGCTCATTGGACCGCTGATCGCGTCGTGCGGCGGCGACACGGGGGTGAGCCCGACCCCGAACCCGACGCCGGCTCCGGTGCCGCCTCTCCAACCCCCGCCCTCGGGCAGTGTCATCTTCCACCTCCGGGGCGTGCCCGACGAGCCGTTCACGGGCGCCGCGAACCACCACGCCGGCGTTGACGCGCTCGTCCAGCTCATGGGCCGCTCCGGCCTCATGTTCCATCGCTCGGCCACGGCGGGCGAAACACGCGGCCCCTCGGGCCTCATTGCCGCCGGCGACGTCGTGCTGCTGAAGGTGAACGCGCAGTGGAAGTACCGCGGGTGCACCAACAGCGATGTCGTGCGGGGGCTCATCCAGCGCATCCTCGAGCATCCCGACGGCTTCACGGGCGAGGTCGTGATCATCGAGAATGGGCAGGGGCGCGGCAGCCTGCGCTGCGACACGTCGAGCAGTTACGGCGGCGACACGTCCGTGCACGCCAACGCCAACGACGAGCGCCACAGCTTCGTCTACCTCGTCGACCAGGTATTCCGGGATCTCCGGGTCTCGGCCACGCTGCTCGACCCCGTCCGATCGACGTTCATCGGCGCCGACGACCACGTCACGAACGGATACCGCCGCATCCAGAACGTTTCCTATCCCTGCTTCAACACGGCGGGCGGACGGCGCGTGGAGTTGCTCGAAGGCGTGTGGACGGGGGCGCAACACGAACGCAACTTGAAATTACTGAACGTGCCCGTGCTCAAGCACCACGACACGGGCGGGTCCGAGATTACGGGGGCCGTGAAGCATTTCTACGGTCTCGTCTCGATGTCGGACGGCAGTTCCGCCGCGCGCCACTACGCCTCCCTCGGCGAGACATGCGGCCGCATGATTGCCGCGGTCCGTCCGCCCGTGCTCAACGTGATGGACGCGATCTGGGTCTCGCACAAGGCCCTGGGCGGCTACCCGGCCAGCGCCACGCACCGCGCGAACCAGTTGCTGGCCAGCCAGGATCCTGTGGCCCTCGACTTCTGGTCGGCCAAGTCCGTCCTGTATCCGGTGGACTCGAACCCCCGCCACGCGCCCGATCACGCCGGAATCGACCGCTGGCTCACGGACTGCATGGACCTCGTCAACTCCCTGGGCGGCATCGCGCGGCCTGACGAGGGCATCCACGCCGGCCGGCTCACGAAGTTCGAGGACGAGTTCCGGGTCGTCCAGGGCAGCGTCGCCTGACGGCCGCGTCCGTGGTGGCCGGACACGCGGCGGCGGACCGGGGCGCGCCCTCGCGCTATACTGCGCCGGTCCCCACACCTGGAGCGCCGACATGTTCTTCCGCCGTCTCGTCCTTGCCGCCGCCTGGCTAGTCGCCGCCATGATCGCCTCCGTACCGGCCCAGGAGCCCGCGCGCGTCAGCCCGTCGCTCTTCGCCGACATGAAGTGGCGCAACATCGGCCCGTACCGCGCCAGCCGGACGGTGGCCGCGGCCGGGCACAGGCGTCAGCCCCACACCTTCTACATGGCGGCGGTGAACGGCGGCGTCTGGAAGACGACCGACGCCGGACGCACGTGGGTGCCCATCTTCGACGACCAGCCCACCGGGTCCATCGGCTCCATCGCGGTGGCCCCCTCCGATCCGAACATCGTCTACGTCGGCAGCGGCGAAGGCCTGCACCGGCCCGACCTGTCGACGGGTGACGGCGTCTACAAGTCGACCGACGCCGGCCGGACGTGGACGCGCCTGGGCCTCAACGACGCGCAGCAGATCCCGCGCATCGACGTCGACCCGCGCAACCCCAATCGGCTGTTCGTCGCCGCCCTCGGCCATCCGTACGGGCCCAACGAGGAGCGCGGCATTTTCCGATCCCTCGATGGCGGCCGCACATTTCAGAAGGTGCTCTACAAGGACGAGAACACGGGCGGCAACGACGTCGACATCGACCCGGTCGATCCGAACGTCGTCTACGCCACGCTGTGGGAGGAGCGGCAGGGCCCATGGGAGAACGCGGTGTGGGCAGGGACGGGGGGCGGGATCTTCAAGTCGACCGACGGCGGCACCACCTGGAAACCCCTCACCAACGGTCTTCCTCACGTGATCCAGGCCAACCTCGCCATCTCTCCGGCTGACCACCGGCGGCTGTACGCGGCGGTCGCGTTCACCGAACAGCCCGGATCCAGCGGGAGCCGCGGGACGACGGGCATCTTCCGCAGCGACGACGCAGGTCAGTCGTGGACACGCATCACGACCGACACGAGGCCGTCCGGGCGCATTGGCGGCGGCGATCTGCCCGTGCCGATTCCCCACCCGAAGATCGTGGACACGGTCATCATGGCGGCCACCGTATCGTGGAAGACAACCGACGGCGGCAAGACCTGGTCGGTCTACAAGGGCGCGCCCGGCGGCGAGGACTA
>JAWOGY010000002.1:0-3872 GCA_046496425.1 Vicinamibacterales bacterium | reverse complement strand
GAGGGCAATGACGTTGCACTGCATCCTGCCGGCAATTATGACCACGGTCAGGTCGGTGCCTCGCGGCCGAACATCGGCCAGATCGACGACTCCGTGATCATCGCCTACGAGGAGACGAAGGGTACCGAGGGCTGGGACGACGGCAAGTACATCCGTTACCACGCCTTCAAGTACAACGCCCCTCCGGATGGTGGTGAGCACGGCTGCATCGTCAGCGAGCCCTGGGAGAACGCGCGGCGCGTGCGCTTCCTGACGCAATCATTGACGGCGACCAACCAGGTGCCGCTCGTGATGTTCTACAAGCAGGGCAACTACACGACCGGTGGGCCGTCGGACATCATGCTGCGCCGGGCGGTCGGCGGCTTCATGCCCGGGAACCTGCAGCCCGCGGTGGACGTGGATCATTGCCGCGACAGCATCATGGACGGCCTCGATCCGATGTACACGATCGTCGCCGACGAGCCAGCCATGAACTTCAGCGGTGCCCACGCCCTGGGCGGCGTTCCCGGGACCGGGCAGATGGGTGAGTTTATCGACACTGAGGTCAACTACCTCGAAAACGCGCTGGCCCACCGCGGCATGATGCGCGGCAACCTGATGCTGATCGGCTTCAGCTGGGTGCCCGACATCTACCGCTTCCAGTACCTCAACGACCAGACGCCGTACAACTTCTACGTGCGTCGATCGGAGGACGGCGGTGCGACCTGGACTGATGCGGTCAACCTCACGCCGCGCGTGACAGCGGCCTCCGGTTACACGGTCAAGGAGCCGCGCATCGTTCCGACGCCGTCGAGCGGTCCGAAGTGTCCTCCCCCTCCGGGCATAGTCACCGATGTCAGCGACTGTCAGGACGGCAACGTGATCTACGTCGGCTACGGCATGCAGGAGAACGTCTACTCGCAGTCCGAGGACGCCAGCGACGTCGACATCTACATGATGGCCTCGTTCGACGGCGGCAAGAGCTTCTCGGCCGAGAAGGCCATCACCGCCGGCGACGCGCTCGGCAGCCTCGAAGACGATACCGAGGACTTCGAAACGCAGGTCAAGCTGCGTCCGGACGGCCGGGCCAGCTTCACGGTGTGGTCCGGCATGACGGGCGACAAGGACAACGCGCTGTTCCGTCGCGGCCTCGTCAGTGGCGACACGCAGCAGGTGGAAGCGCCTGCCGGCACCTCGCAGCTCACCGTGCTGCCGCCCGACGGTCAGCTCGCGGTCCTGAAGGACGCGAACTGGTATCCGGCGACCGACTATCCGCCGCCCGTCGGCTACGCGTTGCTGCCGTACGGCGTGCTCGAGTTCTCGGTGACCCGCGTCGTACCGGGTGGCTCGGTCGAGGTCGTGTTGACCTTCGACGAACCGCTGCCGGCCGGCACGGAATACCTCAAGTTCGGGCCGACGCTGAAGGACCCGACGCCGCACTGGTACACCGTGAAGGTGACCATTGAAGGGAACACCGTCCGCTACACCCTGACCGATGGCCTGGACGGTGACGAGGACCTCGAGGCGAATGGAACGATCCTCGACCCGGTGGCGCCCGGCATGGTGGCGAAGGTGGTGAAGCCGCCGAAACTGCCGAAGCCGCCCAAGCTGCCGAAGTGACGACGCTCTGACGTCACCTCGGGTGGAGGGAAGGGGCGCCTGCCACGGCGCCCCTTTTCTATGCGCTTTCGGCGGGCACTCAGCGGTTCTCGCGCAGCGCCAGTGTCACGCCGATTGCAGCTTTCCCTTGTTGACTCCGCTGTGACGCTGCACTAGCGTCCGATGCGAGCCGATGCACGCGCGGCGACCGCCGCGCCCCGAATCAAACGAGGGAGTCTCAATGGCAGCGAAGAAAAAGGCGCGTCGCACGACGCACCGCAGCAGCACGGGCACCAAGCTCTACGCGGTTCGCGATTCCAAGGGCCGCATCAAGGACATCCAGACCTACAAGCGGGCGCACGCCGCGGACCTGAGGCAGGCCTCCACATCGGAGGGGACCGCCAAGGCTGCCAAGAAGGCCGCCAAGAAGTCCGCAAAAAAGGCGACCCGCAAGGTGAAGGCCAAGGCCAAGACGACCACCCGGGTGACGAAGGCCAAGGTCAAGCGCGCCAAGGTCGTGACCCGGGCGAAGGTGAAGAAGACCAAGGTGGCGGCGCGCAAGACGGCGAAGAAGGTGCCGTCACGCGTCTCCAAGCAAGTCACCGCCGTCCGCAAGGCGGTGAGGAAAGCGCCGGCCCAGGCGCGCGCAGCGGTCAAGAAGGCGGTGCGGCAGGTCAAGAAGATGCCGCCCAAGGCCCGCAAGACCGTGGTCAAGGCCGAGAAGCAGATCGCCAAGACCGTGACCACCATGAAGAAGAAGGCCGCGGCCACCGCCAAGCAGGCGGAGGCGACGGTGTCGAAGGTCCAGGACTCGGCCGAGAAGACGGCGACGAGCTTCATGGATCAGGCCAAGGACATGTTCCAGAAGGCGAGCGACGCGGTCGAGACGGCCGTCGAGAACGTGATGCCCGGCCAGTCGAAGTAACCAAGACGGTCGGCGGCCGCCCCGTGCGGGCGGCCCGCTCAGCGAGGCCCCGGCGGGATCCCGTCCGGGGCCTTTCTTTACCTGCTCACCGTGATTCCCGACTGCGCGAGACCACGATGCAGGAGCGGCGCTGCGCGAGGTGCGCCGGGAAGCCGTCGGCCGGCAGGCAGCCTTCGCCCGCTACGGTCGCGTAGCCCGGGTCCCACGGCATGACGACCCGGACCGCGCCGGCGACGACGTCGATGCGCGGCATCACCGGGGGAGCCGCGCGACCGCGCTCGGCGGCGAGCATCGCATCGAGGCTGCCGTGCCGGGCATAGCTGTCCGCGAGGTCCTCGAGGGTGAGCAGCGTCGGCGGCACGACGCGTATCTCGCCGCGCTCAATCGCCTCGGGTGCGAGGGCCGGGCGGATCCAGGCGTGGTGCGTGAGTTCCGACAGGTCCGCGCTCACTTCCTGCCCGGGCGGCAGGGCGATCGCGAAGAACCGCGTGTCGAAGCGCTTCGGCTCGAGCGATGGCGTGATCCAGTGCGACCAGTAAACGAGCCGGTCCACGTCGAGGTAGAGATCCTCCCGCACGAGCATGTCCACGAACTCGGCGGCCTTGCTGGCCACCGTTGCGCGGTGCGCCTGCAGGGCCGCGACGCACGTCGCCTGGCACGGGTGGCCCGCCGCGTCGCGGGCGAGCAGCACCCCGGCTTCCTCGAAGGTCTCCCGGCAGGCAGCGACCCGCAGCGCCCGTTCCTGCTCGGCGGCCAGCGGCGCGCCTTCCAGCGTCTGCAGTCGATCTCCGTCCGCTGCGCCGGCCGGCGTCGTCAAGCGCTCGCCCGCGGCGGCCGAGGCGTCGGCCGCGTCCACGCGGCCGCCCGGGAACACCCACATGCCCGCCATGAACGACAGGCCCGCGCCGCGGCACATCATCAGCACCTCGAGCTCGGCCTCGACCTCGCGCAGTAGCAGGACGGTCGCCGCGGCGTGCATCAGACGAGCTTGACGAGCTGCTTGCCGAAATTGCGTCCGTGCAGGAGGCCGATGAAGGCCTCGGGCGCAGCCGCAAGGCCCTCGGCGATACTCTCGCGGTACTTGATGCGGCCGGTGGCCACCCCGCGGCCGAGCTCGCCGAGCGCCGGCGGCCATGCGTCCATGTGGTCGCTCACGATGAAACCCTGCACCTTGAGCCGGAAGACGAGCAGGGCGCGGACGTTGCGGATCGCGATGTCCTGGCCGTCGTAGCCCGCGATCAGCCCGCACAGCGCGATCCGGCCGAAGGGATTCATGCAGGCGAGCGCGGCGTCGAGGCAGATGCCGCCGACGTTCTCGAACAGCCCATCCACGCCATCGGGCGCCGCCGCCTTCAGGGCGCGCGCCATG
>JAWOGY010000229.1:0-2784 GCA_046496425.1 Vicinamibacterales bacterium | reverse complement strand
ATCTCGTTGACCAGCAGCTGGCCGTCGGCGATGAAGAATTCGACCGCCATCACCCCGACGTAGTCGAGCTTGTGGGCCAGCGAACCGGCCAGGTAGCGTGCATGCTGTTCCAGCGTTTCCGGCACGCGGGCAGGAACGATCGACACGTCGAGGATGCCGTTGTCGTGGCGGTTTTCGGCGACCGGATACAGTGCACATTCTCCGGCGTCGCTGCGAGCGAGCACCACCGACACTTCACTTTCCAGATTGACCAATCCTTCCAGCACGCAGGGCTGGCCGCCGAATTCGTCGAAGGCGGCACGCGCCTCGCCGAAGTTGCTGACGCGCGCCTGACCCTTGCCGTCGTAGCCGAAGCGTGCAACTTTGAGCAGCGCCGGCGTGCCGATGTCGGCCAGTGCGGCGCGCAGGTCGCCTTCGCTGTAGACCAGGGCGAAGGGCGCGGTGGCGAAGCCGTTTTGCGCCAGCCAGGATTTTTCGTGGCTGCGGTCCTGGGCGATGGCGACGGCGTCGTGCTCGCGTCCTGGAAGTAGCCGCTGGTCTGGGCGCCGTCGACGGTGACGCCGGTCATGGTCACGAGAGCGGCCCCGCCGACCAGGAGGCCGCTGGCGGTCCAGGTGGCTCCGGTCCAGTGGAACCCCTGGACATGGCAGTCGTCCACGGTGCCGCCGGCGCCGAGGCCGAGCTGGATGCCGTTCTGCGCCGTGACCCCGGTCGGGCCCGCGCCGATCGTCGTGACCCGGTCGAGGTCGACGGTCAGGCCCGCGCCCAGCAGCGCGAGCGCGTTCTTCTGGATGTCGTCGACCAGCACGTCCGCCAGCGTGACCAGGTACGGCCCGCCGGTGGTGTTGTAGGCGTAGATCGAGACGCCGTGCTGGGCGCCGCTGAACGGGGTGTCCCGGACGCCGGTGACGTGGACGTCCGCGACCGTGCCGCCGGCGTTCCAGAAGCCGATGCCGACGAACTGGAGGTTGAGGTTGCCGCGGCCGGCGCCGTCCACGGTCAGGGCCGAGATCGTCGGCGCCGCGCCGTCGTGCACGTAGACGACGGCGTACTTCGTGCTCGAGCCGGTGTTGAAGCCGAGCGGCATGTCGACCGGGGAGAGGATCACGGTCGCGCCGACGCCGGCGCCCGTCAGGGTGACGCCGGTGGCGATGTCGAGCTGCTCCTCGTAGGTGCCGGCGAGGATGTTGACGACGCCCGCGGCCGGGGCCATGGCGATCGCCTTCTGGACGCGCATCCCGGGGCCGACCAGGAACTCGCCCGTGTGGCGGTCCCAGGCGTAGCTGTCGGCCTCGAAGCCGGTGAAGCGCAGGGCGAACGCCACCGCGTCGCCGGCGGTGTCGGCGAAGAAGTGATAGTTGGCGCCGTCGGGGCGGTGGGTCTCGTTGCGCACGATGTAGTCCCACCCGGTCACGTCGATGCCGGTGTTGAAGAAGCCGAACTCGTCCTGGGAGAAGACCCAGCCCTCGCCGGCGCTCAGGCTGGCCCCGTCGATCGTGACGTCGCTGCTGCCGCGGAGCAGGTACTGCGAGCAGTAGATCGCGATGCTGCCCCAGGCATTGTCGGCCGTCGCGATGTTGTCCATGTCGACGTCGACGCAGCCCGTGACCTGCAGCCCGTTGCCGCCGTAGGCATCGCCGGAGGTCAGGTGCGACAGCACCACGTGGCTGTAGCCGTGGATGTCGAAGCCGCTGCGCCGGTGCGCGCCGGCGATGGTCAGGTGGCGGAGCGTCAGATTGTCGAAGCCGGCGGGGGGATTCGGGGTCCCCGAGGCGTGGATGGGATAGTTCTGATCCGGCGGCAGGATCGTGAACTGCTCGAGGACGACGTTGCTGGCCGCGACGTTGAAGCCGTAGCCGGCGTTGGTGGCGTGATTCAGGATCACGCCCGCCTCGCTCTGCCCCTGCAGGGTGATGCCCTTGGTGATGGAGATGGTGGTGCCGACCACGTAGGTGCCGTCGGGCATGTAGACGATGTCTCCCGGCGCGGCGGCGTTGATGGCCGCCTGGATGGACGCGTAGTCGTTCACGTTGAGGGTGGCCGCCCCCGCGGTCCCGACGATCAGGCCGAGGATGCTGCAGGCCGTCACGATGCGCTTCATGGTTACCCCGTTCTTCTCGAATCCCGGTCCCGGCCGGCGCCGGAACGCCGGTTGTGCGGCCCGGCGGCCGCAAGGCATTGATATATGGGCGATATGGGCGGGCGAGGGCAATCGTGAGCGAGCAGGCGAGGCATCACCTCCCGGCCGCCCGGCGGCCGGGCGGAACGCGCAAGCGATAGCCGCCGAAACACGCGCGACGGCGGATGGACGTCTTGGGGGCGAGTGCGGTCGCCGGCAGGAGGGGCGAGCCCCGGCAGCGGCTTCTTGGGCGATTGGGCGAGCGGCCCGCGCGGCGGGCCGGACGAGAAGCTTATCACGCCGCGGGGTGACTTTTCAAGCCCGTCGCTCCCGGCGCCGCGCGGCCGTCCAGGAATCGAGCCAGGAATTGAGGGGGAGCCAGGAATTGAGGGAGGAATTGAGGGGGTTCACAGCGGCCGCGGCAGGGTGTATGATCCTCGCTCGCGGAACGCTCGCCCTCCGCGTCTCGCCTTCGCCCCTCGCCCGCTCACGGTTCCCGACCGGAGGCCGCGGACAGCGCCGCGGCACCCGGCCGGCTCGGCTTTCGTTCGCCCCGGGCGTTCCCCGGCCGCATCGAGGAGGACCTGCATGAGACGACGAGCGAGGCGCGGCCCATCGGCCCTCTGCCGCAAGTCATCGGCCTTGGCGATCGCGGCCTGTGCCGG
>JAWOGY010000201.1:0-59530 GCA_046496425.1 Vicinamibacterales bacterium | reverse complement strand
GAGAACGGCGGCCGGGTCCGCCGGGATCCGGCCGACTGGTCGTCGCTCGGCGACGAGGCCATCCTCCGCTCGCAGCTCCGCACGCTCCTGGCGTCGGTCCTGAAAGACCTGCCGGAGATTTACCGGACGCCGGTGATTCTGCGCGACCTCCACGGCCTGACGACCGAAGAGGCGAGCACGAAGCTCGGTATCAAGGAACAGACGCTCAAGTCGAGGCTCCATCGCGGCCGCCTCTTCCTCCGCGAACGGCTGTCGGAGTTTGCCACCGGCCTTTCGCTCCACAGGCAGGTGACCGAGCACAGCTTCGCCGCGTAAGGCAACGGACAATGGCGGAAATTGAAGCTGTCACCGGGGGCTGAAGTGCCGGCGCTCGATGAGCAGCCACCCGAGCGTCGGCAGCACGAACATCACGCCCAGCACCCGCGTCAGCACGAACGGCGAGACGCCCCAGTTGTCGAGGGCGTAGCCGCACGCGTAGCTCGACGCGGCCGAGATGATCATCAGCAGGGCCAGTTCGGCGGAGAAGACGCGGCCCCTGAACCTGTCGGGCACGGACATCTGCAGCAGGACCGTGCTGAACACCCACAGTACGGATCCGGCGGCGTGCGCCCCGATGACGGCCGCTCCCGCGACGTAGATGTTCGTGGACCAGCTCAACATCAGGTAGAACATCGCCACCAGTACGTAAGACGGCGCGATGGCCCTCCGCATTTCGTCGGGCTGCTGTCCCAGCCAGGCCCGGGCCAGGATAGGCCCGATGCCCGCGCCGATCCCTCTTGCCGCGTAGAGCGCGCCGATGCCCGCCGCCGCGCTCCCGCCCACCTGGAACACGCGCTCGCCCATCACGGTCATGATGAGCAGCATGCCTCCGGCGATCCCCCACCCGGCCTTCACCAGCATCAGGGCCGCCACGTGCCGGTCCGACCTGACGTAGCGGATGCCCTCGACGAGATCGCCGAACCCGGTGAGCGACGCCCATCCAGCCGGCCTCTTCACCTCCGGCGGGTCGGCATTGAACGACGTCCGCGCGATGATGACCGCCGACATCAGGAACGACGCGGCGTTTACCACGAACGCCGTATTCCGCCCGAACAGGGCGGTGACGACCCCGCCGACCCCGGCGCCTATCGCCAGCATCGCCGACCATGTCGCGCTCGACAGGGCGTTGGCGGTCAGAAGCTCTGAGCGCGTCGTGACGTTCGGAATCACCGCCGTGCGGGCCGGCTCGAAAAAGGCGGTCATCGACACGACCGCCCCCATCACCAGGTAGATGAGCCAGACCTGGTCGGGGCGGCGGACGGCCAGCAGCAGGAACACGGCCAGGCCGCGCAGGATGTCGGTGGCGATCATCAGCCGCCGCCGGTTCACCCTGTCCACCACCACACCGGCCACCGGGCCAATGACGGCCATCGGCAGGAACTGCACGATGATCATGAGCGCGACCGACGTCGCGTTGCCCGTCAGCTCCAGCAGCAGGGCGTAGATCGCCACCGAATTGAACCAGTCGCCCAGTTGACTGACGATCTGGCCGAACCACAGCAGGCGATAGTTGCGGTTTCCGGTGATGAGGGCGCGATATGGGTTCACGTCGGCAACTCGGCCCCGAGCCGTTCAATGCTGGCGGCGGGGCATGCATACGACGATACTTACGACCAGGGAGCCTTTCGAAGCACGGCCGAGCCCCAGTATAGTCGCGGGTGTTCCATGAGTGACCGGATCGCTCACTACAACATCCTGAGCACCGTCGGCAGCGGGCCGCTGGGGCCTGTGTACCGCGCCCGCGACACGAAGCTCGGGCGGACGGTGGCGATCCGCGTGCTGACGCAGGGCATGAACGATCCCGCCCTGCGCGCCCGCGCCCTCGACCTTGTGCAGCCGTACACCGCGCTCACGCATCAGCACGTGGCCAGCCTCTTCGAAGCGGGCGAGCAGCGCGGGTCCATCTACCTCGTCTACGAGTTCATTTCCGGCGAGAGGCTCAACGCGGCCCTGGCGGGGCATCCGATGAACCTGCGGCGGGCGCTCGACCTGGCGTCCCAGCTGGCCGACGCTCTGGCTGACGCCCACGCCCTGGGTCTCGTGCACGGCGCCCTGACCGCCTCGGGCGTCATTGTCACGCCAAAGGGCCACGCGAAAATCCTCGACTTCGGCCTGTCCGCCTGCCTGCCGGAAAGCCGCGCCGGTGAAGCCGACACGCTCGCTGCCGCCGATCGTCAGGCCGCCCGCATCGAGATCATCGGGCGCTCGCGGGTGGCGTACGCCGCGCCGGAACAGCTGCTCGGACAGCGGGCCGACCACCGGGCGGATCTCTTCGCCCTGGGCGCGTTGCTGCACGAGATGGTGACCGGCAGGCACGCGTTCTCGGGGCGTACGACTCTCGACATCGGCGTCCAGGTGCTCCAATCGCGCCCTCCGGTCCCCAGCTCGTTGAACGCGGACGTTTCGCGGGCCGTCGATCGCATCACCACCAGGGCACTGGCGAAGCAGCCGGGCGATCGCTACCATGACGCCGCGCTCGTCGCGGCGGACCTTCGCAGAGCGGAAGCCGAAATCCACAGCCGGGCGGCCGACGTCGAGCACGTGCTGCCGCAGCCCCGCTCGCGGACGCGCCTGGCGGTGGTCGGCCTGCTGATGCTCGCCGCCGCCGCGCTCGGCCTCTGGCAGTGGCAGGAACCCCTGCGCCAGGCCTGGGAGTCGAGGTTCGGCAAGCCGCCCGAGCCGGTGCTCGTTGTCGTGCCGTTCTACGTTCCGCCCGTCGACACGCCGAGGGCTTACTACGGCGCGGGGTTCGCCGAGGAGCTGGCGCGCCGGATCGCGAAGGTTCAGGGGGTCACCGTCCTCGGGCGATCGTCGGTCCGCGCGGCCGCAGGCAAGCCGCCCCAGGCCGTGGCCGCAGCCATGGGCGCAGGACTGGCGCTCTCCGGCACCCTCACTCCGAAAGACGACGAGTGGACATCGTTCGAGATCGAAGCGCGGCTGATTGACGCTCGCGACGGCCGTGTGCTCTGGAGCCGTCAACGGACAGGGGCCGCGCAGGACCTGCTCTCGGTGCAGGCCGATATCGCGCGGGAAGTGTCCGCGCGGCTGAGACTGGAGTACCTTCCGGCCGCGGAGTACAACCGCGCGGCGCTGCGCCTGGTCAATCCGGTGGCGTACGACAGGTACCTCCAGGCGCGCGAGGCCATGGCCGTCTACGACGCCAGCCGTGCGGTACAGCTGTTCGAAGCCGCGGCGGCCGAAGACCCCAGCTTGATCGAGGCGCAGGCCGGCCTCGCCGAGGCGCTCTACACGATGTCGGTGTTCGAAGGACGCGAGCAGTTCGGCAACGTGAAACCGCGCGCCCGGCGGGCGGCCGAGGCCGCCTTCGCGACGGATCCCGATCTTGCCGCCACCAGGCTTGCCATGGGCCTGACCGCTTCGACAACGCGCGAAGCCGTCGAGCAGTTGAAGCGGGCCGTCGAGATCGACGCGTCCTTCCCGGCCGCGTACCTGGCGCTCTCGGGCGTTCTCCGGCCGGTTGATCCCGGCAGGGCCGCCGCATTCGCCCGTCGGGCCGCGGAACTCGATCCCGCTGCGCCGCTCGTCCACTACCATCTCGCCGCCGCAAGTCTCGCGGCCGGCGAACTGGACGGCGCGCTGCGAGCCGCCGAGGGCGGCGCGACGCTTGCGCCGGCGTTGCCGTGGTGGGATGCGATCAGGGACCGCGTCGGTCTCGCGCGCGCCCCGGTTCCCGAAGCCGCGCCCGGAAGCGATCCCCGCGACGCGGGCGACTTCCCGCCGGGCATTGTCGTGCGATCGGCCGCGCTCGCCGTGTCAGGACGCATCAACGATGCCGCGGCGCTGGCCGGCATGCTGGTCCGCCGCCACCCGGACTCGTGCGAGGCGCGCGCGATGCTGGCGGCGGTGCTCGTGAAGAGCGACCGGCCGCTGGACGGTATGCGCGCAGCCGCGGACGCCGCGCGGAGGGCGGAAACGGCCGCCGAGGGGAGCGGATGGCAGGGCTGCGCCGCACTGGCGGCGGCGGCCGTGAACGACCCGGCACTGGCGGCCGCCGCCCTCGGCAGGATTGCCGGATCCGAGGCGGAACTGCACGCGTGGGGCGCCGTCAACGCGGTGGTGGACGGGCGCTCCGCTCTCAGGCAGTCGGTATTTCCCTGGAGCAACGTCGCCGCCGCTCCGGCGGTGGCCGCGGCGCTGGCGCGCATCGATGCGGCCCAAGCCCGGGCGCGCGCCGACGCAGCCAGGATCCTCCCGGGCATCTGAGGGGGCGTCACCCGCCGCGAAGCACCTTCGCCAGCAATCCCGCGTCGATGTTCGATCCCGACACGACAACCGCCACGTTGCGCCCGGCGACCGGAAGCCCCGACAGGAGCGCCGCCACGGCGGTGGCACCGGCGCCTTCCGCGACGACTCGATCCTGTTCGAAAAGGCCGCGGATCGCGTCCGCGATGGCGGACTCGGACGCGAGGACGGCGCGGTCCACGTGCCGCCGCACCAGGTCGAACGTGATCGACTCGGGGTCCATGTTTCCGGCCAGCCCGTCGGCAAGCGTCGGGTGAACCTCGACTTCGACGATGCGGCCGGCCTTCAGCGCTTCGTGGAAGGCTGGCGACGCCTCGCACTCGACGCCCACGACCTCGACGCGCCCCGAGAGCGCCTTGTTCGCCAGGGCGATACCGCTCACGAGGCCCCCGCCGCCGACCGAGGCGAGAATCATGTCGACGCCGGGCCAGTCCTCGAAGATCTCGACGGCCACCGTGGCCGCGCCGGCAATCACGTCGGGATGACTGTAGGGCGAGATGTAAGTGGCGCCTGTCTCAATCGCGAACGCCTTGGCCATCCGCTCCGCGTCCTCGTACGTCCCGGCTGCGCGCAGGTCCGCGCCGTGCCGCGCGATGGCGTCGAGCTTGGCCCTGGGAGCCGAGCCAGGAGCGAAGACCACGAGCGGCAGGCCGAGCCGCTCGGCGGCGAACGCCATGGCGCGGCCGTGATTTCCGGCGGAGGCGGTGACGACCCGCCCGGCCGGACCGCGTTCTTCGCCACGGCGCTCGACGAAGGCCGCCGACGCGTTCACGGCGCCGCGGAGCTTGAACGAGTTGGTGATCTGCAGCGACTCGAGCTTCAGCCGCACATCGGCGTCAGCGAGCGCCGACAGCCAAGATGAGGGCAATAGCGGCGTGCGCCTGACGTGCGGCGCGATGCGGCCGCGGGCGGCGAAGATGTCGGCAGTGGTCATGATGCAGCCTGCGGATCCAACCCCTGTCAGATTACTCTCGACGGGGGTAGGATCGTCCTGTGGCCCTGATTATCGAGACCCGTGCGGCCGCCCCGTTCTACAAGAACGGCTTCGTCGTGGCGTGCGGCAGCAGCCGCGAGGCGATCCTCATCGACCCCGGCGACGAGGTGGACGACCTGCTCCTCATCGTCGAGGCGCGGCGCCTGTCCGTCGGCCTCATCCTGCTGACGCATGCGCACGTGGACCACGTGAGCGGCGTTGCCCGGGCGAAGCGCGCGACCGGCGCCCGCATCGGCGTCCATCGCGACGACGTGTTCCTCTACGACGCCGCCGTCCAGCAGGGGCTCGCCTTCGGCTACCGGCTGGAGCAGCCCCCGCCACCGGACTTCGACCTCGCGGCAGGCGGCCCGCTCGCCTTCGGCGCGTGCGAGGTGCATGTTCACCACACGCCCGGCCACAGTCCCGGCGGCGTGTGCCTGCACGTGGACGGGCCCGGCGTGGAGGAGACGCACCTGTTCGTGGGCGACACGCTGTTTGACGGCTCGATCGGACGCACGGACCTGCCAGGCGGAGACTACGCCACGCTCCTGCGCTCCATCAAGGGCGTGCTGATGGGATTCGGCGACGCGGCCATCGTGCACGCCGGCCACGGGCCGGCGACGACCATCGGCCGCGAACGCACGACGAACCCGTTCCTGAACCCGGTGGGCTGAACGTTTCCGCGCTACTTCTCCGCGGGTTCGAGCGCGAACGCCACGCGCCCGACGCGCAGGATGCTGCCCGGCCGCAGTTGCGCGCGCGCGATCCGCTCGCCGTCAATCCAGGTGCCATTCGTGCTCTCGAGATCGACGATCTCGACCCCGCCATCCTCTCCGACTTCGACACGGCAGTGCAGGCGCGACACGAGGGGCACGTCGAGGCAGAAGTCAGCCGCCCCAAGCCGGCCAATCGTCTTGACGGCGCCCGCCAGCAGGCGGAACGACAGGGGATGATTGACGTCAGCGTCCAGCGCCCGCAGCATCCACATGCAGCTTGTCCCTCAGCCACGGCACGAGCGTCTCCGTCAGCGCCGGGCTGACCCTCTTGTCCTGGAGCTGCGCGTACTCGTCAACGTCGCCGGTCCCGGCCGGCACGAACAGGTGATTCACGCCGTCAATCGTCACGAGCGCGGCGTCAGGCTGCTTTTTCCGGCCTTTCAAAGCGTCAAGGAGCAGCTGGCCGTGGCGCGGCGCGGGGACTTGCCTGTCGCGCTCGGCCTGAATCACGAGGACAGGCTGCTCGACCCGGGCGGTCACCTTCACCGGATCGAATCCCAGGAAGCTGCCGAACCACGGCGTGTCCGCCTGACGCCGGTAGGCCTCGGGTATTCCCTCCCAGCCCTTGCCGCTGACGACGGCCGATTGGATCTTCTTCTGCAGATCGATGCGGCTCTGCTTCTCCTCGTCCGCCAGCGCCAGCTTGTCCAGGAGGTACCGCTGCTGCTCCAGCACCAGTTCGCCTCCCGTCGTCCCCGGCGTCGCGAGCAGGGCCACTGCCTTGACCCGCTTCGACTTCGCGCTGGAGGCCGCCTGCAAGGCCACCAGCCCGCCTTCGCTGTGCCCGACGAGGGCGACGCGATCCCGGTCGACGTCCTTCCGCTTCCTCAGAAACTCGACGATCGAGCGCACATCCTCCGCGTAGTCCAGCAGCGTCGCCGATTCGGCCCGCCCGCCGGTCTGGCCCACGCCGCGCTTGTCGTAGCGCACGACGATGAAGCCGGCGTCGGCGAGGCTGTTGGCCAGTTGCGCGAACACCGGGATCCCGGCGACCGTTTCGTCGCGATCGACGGGACCGGACCCGGCCACCAGGACGACGGCCGGCAGCTTGTAGGCGGGCGCCTTGCCGGGCGCCGGAGGCTTCGGGGCCGATTCGGGTTTGGAGATGGTCGCCGCGAGCGTGAAACCGGCCGACGGAATCCGCACCTGCTCATCGTTGGCGCGGCCCATCGTTTCGACGCGAGACGACACGGCGGCGATGTCCTCGCGGGCGATGTCGAGGCCCTGTGCCGGCACGCTGAATCGCAGGAGGCGGCCGTCCTGGTCGATCCAGGCCTCGGCCTGGATCGGGTTGCCTGGGTTCTCGAGCGTCAGCGCGTAGCGCGTGGCCGGCACCGGACGGCCTGCGGTCTGGATCCGCTCGCTGCTGCTGGCGGTGACGCGCATCAGGATTTCGGCCTGCGGGGCGATGTATACCTTCAACTCGCCCGGCACGGTGATGCCGCGCAGGCGCATCGCGAGCGCCTCGTACGCGCAGAAGAACATGTTCGGCAGCACCACGGGGTTGGCGGACACGTCGTCGATCTTCTGTGTCTGCTGGCCCGCCTGCGTGGTGTCGGTGACGGCCTTGCCGCCCGCGAACGTGGTGCGCATGATCAGGGGGCGGCCCCGCAACGTGGCGTCCACTTCGAGGCTGACCGGCCGCCATTCGCGGTCGTACCGCATTTCGAAACGCGTGGTCGAAAGATCGACCGGAGCGGTCAGGCGGCCCGTGCCCCGGACGATCCAGCCGTCGGCGGTCTGGGCGATCACCGCTTCTTCGGACCCGAGCAGCCTGCCCTGCATGAACACGAGCAGCTTGCTGACAGGCGCCGGCGCCTGCGCCGGGGCCGGCCCTGCGCCGGCCACCGACGCGGCTAGGACAAGGAGAACCGCGACGATAGAATGAACTCGAACCATGACGGTGCTGAGCATATCAGCAATCAACGGGCGGGTGGACACGGCCGCCGCGGCAGGCCCGCCTCCCGCGAGGAGCGGCCGATGAGACCTCTGAACCCCTACGCAGCCGCCCGGGAACGGGCGGGCCTGGTCGACCTCGGCGCGCGAGGCCGGATTGTCGTCCGCGGCGCGGACCGGAAGACATTTCTCCACGCTCTCCTTACGAACGACATCGCGCTGCTCCTGCCCGGCACCGGGTGCTACGCCGCCCTGCTCACGCCGCAAGGGCGGATGATCGCCGACATGAACGTGTTCGAGCTCGGCGACGTCGTGCTCGTCGACGCGCGTCGCGAGGTGAAGGACGCGCTGTTGCAGCGCTTCGATCAGCTGATCTTCGGCGAAGACGTCCAGCTCGGCGACGTATCCGACGCATGGGGCTGCCTCGGGGTGTACGGGCCGCGGGCGGCGGAGATCGCCGGGGGTGAAGTCGGGGCGGACCTCGCCGGGTTCGGCCAGTTCCAGAACGCGAGGCTCGACTACCGCGGCGATCTGGTCATCGCGGCGCGGCGTGATGCCCTGGGGCTCGCCGGGTTCCTGTTGTTCGCCGCACCCGACACCATCTCCATTCTCGGAGAGGCGATGCAGGCCGCGGGAGCAGCCGTTCTGCCGGAGGAGGCCGTTGAGGCGCTTCGCATCGAGGCCGGTGAACCGGCGTTCCTCGTGGACATGGGCGAAGACACGATTCCGACCGAGGCCGGCATCGAGGCGTCGGCCGTCAGCTACCTGAAAGGCTGCTTTCCCGGGCAGGAGGTGCTGGTGCGGATCAGGGATCGGGGCCACGGCAAGGTGGTCCGGAAACTGGTCGGCCTCACGATTGACGGAGAAGCCGCTCCCGCTGCGGGCAGCGCCATCATCGGCGGGGAAAAGGAAATCGGTCACGTGACAAGCGCCGTGGTGTCGCCGGCGCTCGGGAGGCCGATTGCGCTTGGCTACGTCCACCGCGACTTCTTCGAGCCGGGCAGCGCTGTCGCCATGGACATCGGCGGCGCAAGGGTGGGCGCGACGGTCGTTGAATTGCCGTTCGTCCGTTAGCGCCGTCAGGCCTCGGTGAGCAGCCGAACCAGTTCATCGTCCGCCGGCGGCAGCTGGACGGACTGCAGGTCGCGGAGGGTCACCCAGCGCATCTCCTGGCCCATCACCGGCGTGGGGGCCGACTCGAGCGCGCACCGGAAGAAGCGCAGCTCGATGGAGCGTTCGGGGTAGTCGTGGACCGTCGCGAGGATCTCGGGGCCGACGCGGATGCTCGCGTCAAGTTCCTCGCGGATCTCGCGCGCGAGGCACTCCTCGAGCGTTTCACCGGCGTGCAGTTTCCCGCCGGGAAACTCCCAGTGGCCGGCCAGGTGCGTGCCATCGAGCCGCCGCGTGAGCAGGAACGCCCCGTCTCGCTCGATGACCGCCGCCGCCACCACGATTCGCTCCCGCTGTGCCATCAGCGCTCCTCGGCCTCGCGGTCCGGGTCGAAAGGGTACGCGCGGCACATGCCGGACATCGGGCAGGCGCCGCACCTCGGCCGGCGCGCCGTGCAGACGAGCGCCCCGAAATCCATGATTGCCTGGTTGAAGTCGAACGCGCGCCTGTGCGCCACCATCAGCCCCGAGACCTTCCACAGGTGCCTTCGCATCCGGTGCGCCTTCGGATCACCGCGCCCGACGACGACGCGGAGGAGCACCCGCGCCACGTTGGTGTCGAGAATCGGCGCGCGCTTCCTGAACGCGAAGCTCATCAGCGCGCCGGCCGTGTAGGGGCCGATCCCCTTGAACGACCGCAGCGTCGCCTCGTCGGATGGCAGTTCGCCTCCGAAGCGCGCCACCGCCTCCCGCGCGATCGCGTGGAGCCTCCTCGGTCTGACGTTGTACCCGAGGGGATACCACGTTTCGACGGCGGCCTCCTCGCGCGCGCCCGCCAGCGCGCCAAGCGACGGGTACTTGCCGAGCCACTCGTCGTACTTGGGCAGCACCCGATCCACCTGGGTCTGCTGCAGCATGATCTCCGACACGAGGATGTGGTACGGATCGTCGGTCCGCCTCCACGGCAGATCGCGGCCGTGCCTGTCGTACCAGCGGAGCAGGATCCTGCGGAACCTCTGGCGCTCGGCGGGCACCGGCTCGGGAAGCGGGCGGGATCGCCTCCGGCCGGCTCTCACGGGCGCGGCACCGCGGCCAGCCCCGGCTTGACGTGTCGAAACCGCATCTACACACTTATAATTCAACCAGCATGAAGATCTACACACGAACAGGGGACGGCGGCGCGACGACGCTGTTCGATGGCACCCGCATCGCCAAGTCCGATGCCCGTGTGGACGCCTACGGGGAGGTAGACGAGGCGAATGCCGCCGTCGGTGTGGCGCGCGCCAGCGGGGTGGACAAGGACATCGAGGACATGCTGGCGCAAATCCAGCGCGACCTGTTCGCGCTCGGTTCGCGCCTCGCCGACCCGGCCGAGCGCATTGCCGGCCGCGTGACGAAGATCGCCCTCGGGCCCGACGATGTGACGCGCCTCGAAGGCTGGATCGACAGGTGCGAGGAGGAGTTGACGCCGCTCGGCCGCTTCATCCTCCCTGGCGGCACGAAGGCTGCGGCCGCCCTGCACCTGGCGCGCACGGTGTGCCGCCGCGCGGAGCGGCGCATGGTGGCGCTGGCGGTGCTCGAGGTGGAGTTCCTCGCCTACATGAATCGCCTGTCCGACCTGCTCTTCGTGCTCGCCCGCGTGGTGAACCGCCGCGCGGGCGTGACTGAGGCAGAGTGGTGATTCCGCCGCCCCGGGTTCCCGAGGCCGTCGCAGGCGCGTACGCCACCTGCGAACGCATCGCCCGCCGCCACTACGAGAACTTCCCCGTGGCCTCGGTCCTGCTGCCTTCCGCCATGCGTCCGCACATCGCGGCCATCTACGCGTTCGCGCGCGCGGCCGACGATGTCGCCGACGAAGGCGACTATCCGCCGGCCCGCCGCCTCGCCCTGCTCGACGACTGGGGCGCTCGCCTGGCAGCAGCGACCGGCGGAGCTTCGTCGTTGCGTCCGAGTCCCGAGCCCCGAGTCCCGAGCCCCGGTCTTCCTGCCCCATGCCCCATGCCCCTTGTCCCTGCACGCGAAGCCGACGCCATCTTCCTCGCCCTGGGCCACACTATCCGCGCCTGCTCGCTCCCGGTTGCGCTCTTCGAAGACCTGCTTTCCGCCTTCCGGCAGGATGTCGTCACGACGCGCTACGCGACGTGGGCGGATCTTGTCGACTACTGCCGGCGCTCGGCGAACCCGGTGGGACGACTCGTGCTGCGCGTGGCCGGGCACGCGGATGCCCGCCTGGATCGCGCGTCGGACGCCGTGTGCACGGCGCTCCAGCTCACCAACTTCTGGCAGGATCTCGAGCGCGACTGGCGGAAGGGGCGCCTCTACGTGCCGCGCGACGAACGCGAGCGCTTCGGCGCCCGCGAAGCGGATCTCGACGCCCGCGTCATGTCGGCGGCCTGGAGGGCGGCGCTCTCCGAGATGGCGGCGCGCACGCGCCGGCTGTTCGCCGACGGCCGCGCGGTCTGCGACGGCGTGAACGGACGCCTTCGCTACGAATTGAGGCTCACCTGGCTCGGCGGGATGCGCGTGCTCGACCGCCTCGAGCGGACCGGATTCGACGTGTTCACGTCGCGTCCCTCTCTCGGTTCCGCCGATGTTCCGGCCCTTCTCTGGGGCGCGGCGGCCTGGGGACGGCCGCAGCCGGCCTGAGCATCGCCATGGCCCGCCGCGACACGAATTTCTACTACTCGTTCGTGGTGCTTCCGGAGCACAAGCGCCGAGCGATCATCGCGGTGTGGGATTTCTGCCGGGCGGTGGACGACGACGTGGATGAGCGGGCGGGGCAGCCGGACACGGAGGATGCGAGGCGTGCGGCGACGGCCTCGATGGCCGTCTGGCGCGGCGAACTGGCGGCGTGTTACGAAGGCGGGCAGCCGCGAACGCCGCAGGGAATCGCCCTCGCGCCTCACATCGCGGCCTTCAAGCTGCCGAGGCAGCCGCTCGAAGACGTGATCGACGGCGTCGAGATCGACCTCGATCGGCCGCGCTTCCGCACGTTCGACGAACTGCGCGCCTACTGCCTGCGCGTCGCGTCGGCGGTGGGCCTGGTGTGCATCGAGATCTTCGAATACACGAACCCCCGGGCCCGCCAGTACGCGATCGACCTTGGCATCGCGCTCCAGTTGACCAACATCCTGCGCGATCTCGGCCGCGACCTGGACGCCGGGCGCCTGTATCTGCCGACCGACGATCTCGAACGGTTCGGCGTGGCCGAAGCCGACCTCCGGGCCGGCCGGGCGACCGGCTCGATCCGCGCGTTGCTGGAATTCCAGTCGAAGCGCGCCAGGGACCACTATGCCAGGGCGGCGCAGGAGCTGCCGCGGGAGGACGCGAAGCGCCTCGCGGCGGCCCGCATCATGGGCGCGATCTACCTCAACCTCCTCGGGCGGATCGAAATGAGCGGCTACGACGTGTTCGGTGCCCCCATCCGCGTTCCCCGCTGGCGGCAGGCGACGATTGCCGCCTCCACGTGGCTCGCGACCATGGCGGGATTCTAGATGGAGGACCGGCACGCGACGTCGTCGCGCGTCGAACCGGCCGCGGGTGGCCGGGGCGCTTTCCATCTGCCCGCAGGCAGGACAGACGAAGCTCAGCCGAGGACAGATGGAAACGCCTCGGACAGGACCCGCGGCCGGGCCGACGTCATCGTCATCGGCGGCGGCGTCGCGGGGCTCGCCGCGGCGACGCGCCTTGCCGAGCGCGGCGCCCGGGTCGCGGTGGTCGAGGCCCGGCCGCACCTCGGCGGGCGCGCAAGCTCGTTCGTCGATCCGGCGACAGGCGAGACCGTCGACAACGGCCAGCACATCCTGATGGGCTGCTACCGGGAGACGTTCGCCTTCCTGCGCCGCACCGGCGCCATGGCGGGCGTGCGCGTGCAGCCGTCGCTGTCGGTGCCGTCGATCGACGCGGCGGGGAGGCACTCGGTCCTCTCGTGCCCGCCGCTGCCCGCGCCGTGGCACCTGCTGGGCGGCGTCATCGAGTGGGACGCCCTCGGCTGGAAGGACCGCCTGTCGGTGCTGCGGCTGGGCACGCCCATCAGGACGGAACAGCGGCGCCTTCGCGGCGCCACAGGCCGGATGGCGTGCTCGCCCGAGGAAACCGTCGAGAGCTGGCTCGTCCGCAACGGGCAGACCGCCAGGCTGCGCGAGATGCTCTGGGATCCGCTGGCGCTCTCGGCGCTGAATCAGCCGCCCCGGGAGGCGGCGGCACCCGCCTTCGTGCGCGTGCTCGCCGAGATGTTCGGGCGCGATCCGCAGGCCGCCTCGATCGCCTTCCCGGCCGTGCCGCTCGACGCGCTCTATGTGACGCCCGCCCGGGATTACGTCGAGGCGCGCGGAGGCGTCGTCGCCGCCAACGCCCTTGCCCGCGTCATCGTCGAGGGAGAGCGGGCCGTCGGCGTGCGGGCGAGAGGCGGCCGTGAGGTCCGGGCGCAGGCCGTCGTGTCGGCGGTTCCCTGGTTCGCCCTTCGGTCGCTCTTCGACGAGGTGCCGGCCCTGCTGCGGCGGGTCGTGGCCGACGCGTCCCGCATGGCGTCCTACCCCATTGTCACGGTGAATCTCTGGTTCGATCGGCGCGTGCTCGACACGCCGTTCGTGGGGCTGCCCGGACGCGCCATGCAGTGGGCGTTCGATCGAGGCGCCATCACGGACTCGGGCGTCTCACACGTGTCGCTCGTCTCGAGCGGCGCTGCGGGTGTCGTCGGGATGACGAACGACGCTGTCGTGAACCTCGCGCTCGGCGAGCTTCGGGATGCGCTGCCAAAGGCGCGCTCGGCCGTGGTCAGGAAAGCGTCGGTCGTCCGCGAGCGCCGGGCCACCTTCTCGCTGGCCCCCGGCCAGCCCGCGCGTCCGCGTCCCGCAACACCGCTCGCCGGCTTCTATCTGGCGGGCGATTGGACCGATACCGGATTGCCGGGTACGATTGAGAGCGCCGCGATGAGCGGCCACCTCGCCGCGGAGGCGGTGTTGAGCGGGGTCGGCTGACATCGGTGCAGCTTGAGGGAGTTGTGCTCCATGCCACTTGGCCTTCCCCAGTCTCTGGCCCCTAGTCCCTAGCCCCTGTCTTCATGACTTCCATCGTCGTCCACTACCAGGAAATCGCGCTCAAGGGGCGCAACCGCCCGTACTTCATCAGCAAACTCGTCCACAACCTGCGGAAGCAGACCGCGGATCTCGACGTGAAGGACGTGCGGGCGCTCATGGGACGGATAGAGGTCGTGCTCGGACCGGCCGCCAGCTACGACCTCGTGAAGGAACGCGTCGAACGCGTGTTCGGCATCGCGAACTTCTCGAAGGCCGGCCGGGCGCCGAGGTCATTCGAGGCCATCGCGGACTCGGTCCTGGCAGACCTGGAGGGGCTCGCGCCGCCGAGCTTCCGCGTGAGCGCGAAGCGCGGCGACAAGTCGTTCCCGATGACGTCGCCCGAGCTCGAGCGCGAACTCGGCGCGCGCATCGTCAAGCGGTTCGGCTGGCGGGTGAATCTCGATCACCCCGAGATGACCGTCATGGTCGAGGTGCTGCCCAACCAGGCGTTCTACTCCTTCGGGAAGGAGAAGGGCGCCGGCGGGATGCCGACTGGCGTCAGCGGGCGGGTGGCGTGCCTGATGTCGGGAGGCATCGACTCGCCCGTCGCCGCGTGGAGGCTGATGAAGCGCGGCTGTTCGGTCGTTCCGGTGCATTTCCACAGCCACCCGTTCCTGTCGCGCGCATCGCAGGAGAAGGTGCGGGAGATCACCGAGGTGCTGACCCGCCACCAGATGCGCACCACCCTGAAGCTCGTGCCGTTCGGCGAGCTGCAGCGGCAGGTGGTGCTCACCGTGTTGCCGCCGCTTCGCGTGGTGATCTACCGGCGGCTGATGCTGCGCATCGCGGAGCGCATCGCGCGCGACTGCCGCGCGAAGGCACTGGTCACCGGAGAAGTGATCGGGCAAGTGGCGTCGCAGACGCTGGAGAACCTGACCGTGATCGCGGGCGCGGTGCAGATGCCGATCCTGCGGCCGCTCGTGGGGATGGACAAGGAGGAGATCGTCGCCGAGGCCATCCGGATCGGGACCTACGACATCTCGATCATCCCCGACCAGGACTGCTGCCAGCTGTTCACGCCGCGGAGCCCCGAGACGCATGCGCGCCACTGGCAGGTCGAGGCGGCCGAGTCGAAGCTGCCGATCGAGGAGATGGTGCAGGCCGCCGTGGACGGCACCGTGACCGAGGAGTTCCGGTTCCCGCTTCCGGCTAGCGCCTCGTGAGCACTTCCGAGCCCGACACCGGGCCGAGACAGGTCGTCCCGTTGTAGTTGATGCGGACCTTGTCGAGGCCTTCGGGCACGGCCAGGCCCGTGAGCGAGAACGGGCAGTTGACCCCGGCGCCCCCCACGGTCCCGCTCGCCTTGAGATCAGCCGTCGCCCCGTTCAGCTTGCCTTCGGCCGACCCTTCCAGCGTGAGACCGCCGCCGCATACCGCTTTGAACGTTCCCGAAGCCGACGTGTCGGTCAGCGAAAGGATCTTCCACTCGAGGTTGCCGCACGAGCCGACGTTGAGCGCCGCAGAGGCAGCCGTCGCCGCCGACGTCCAGTTGCCTGTTGCCAGCAGCTTGGCGACCTCGGATGGCGATGTCGGCCCTTCGTGCCTGGTTTCCACGCACGCCGCGGCGAGAGCCGCGACGAGCACGAACCCGATCGCAGCGGTCAGTCTCAGCTGTCTCATGTTTCGTCCTCGCTCGCGTCTCGGCTGTTGCGTAGCTCCTATTGCTGGCCCCTAGCCCCCAGCCCCCAGCCCCCAGCCCCTAGCCCCTAGCCCCTGATTCGCGAAGTACGCTGTGAGCGCTTCCCCCGTGCTCTCGAAGGCGAGGTCATCCCATGGGATGTTCTCGGCTGTGAAGGTGCGTACCTCCAGACTTTCCTCGTCGGCCACCTTGAGCTCGCCGCTCACCGCCCGGGCCGCCCAGACAATGACAACGGGCGCCTTTCCGCGATACGAGTGCAGGCTGACCAGCCCGTCGAGCTCCACTTCGAGCCCGCATTCCTCACGGGCTTCCCGGATGGCCGCGTCCTCCAGTTTCTCCCCCCGGTCCACGTAGCCGCCCGGGAACACCCAGCGGCCGTATCCGGGTTCGATTGCCCGGCGGCAGAGGACGATTTCGTGATCCGATGTGCGAATAATCGTGCCTACCGCCACCTTGGGGTCGAGGTAGAACACGAAGCCGCAACGATCGCAAACAAGCCTCGCCGGGTCTCCTTCCTTGAGAATCCTGGCGTTGAACGCTCCGCCGCAGTGCGGACAGAAGCGGAATTCCCGTTCGCTGTGCTCTGTCGCTGTCATCCCTAGCAAGAAGCATACTCGATTGGACCAGGCCCCATCTCTTCGGCCGAGGGCCTGCTGTCAGAAGCCAGAAGGGCCAACTGACGCTCGTCAGAAGTCAGAAGGCAGAAGGCAGAACTCATAGCTCCTGACCCATAACTCCCTACTGCTATAATTGGAGTTTATGTCCATCCTGAAAGTCTCCCGGATGGGGCACCCTGTCCTGCGAAAGAAGGTGCGGCCGGTTCCGCCGGCCGAGATCACCGCTGCGCCCATCCAGCGGTTGATCGACGACATGACGCAGACGATGCTCGAGTACAACGGCGCGGGCCTCGCGGCTCCCCAGGTGCACGAGGAACTGCGCCTGTTCGTGGCCCAGGTCGTCCGGGACCCCGACGATGACGACGAAGACGAGGCGCGGAGGCCCGAGATCCTGGCGCTCATCAACCCCGAGATCAAGCCCGCCGGCCGGCACGTCGAGGAGGACTGGGAAGGCTGCCTGAGCATTCCCGACCTGCGCGGCCTCGTGCCGCGCCACCGCGACATCTCGGTGAAGGCCTACGACCGCACGGGGCGCCAGATCGAGATGGAGGCCAGCGGATTCATGGCGCGCGTCATCCAGCACGAGGCCGATCACCTCGACGGCGTGCTGTTCCTCGATCGCATGAAATCGCTCGACAGCCTCAGTTTCATCGAGGAGTTCGCGCGGTATCATGCGAAGCGGGAACATGAATAGGAGCAAGAATCCAGAAGCAAGAAGCAAGAATGTGAAACGGCGCATGGCGCCGCGTGTTTCACCGGATCTCATTCTTGCTTCTTGCTCCTTGCTTCTTGATGCTGAGTCCTGCTCGTGAAAGTCCCCCCGCTGATCATCGTCTTCGTCACGGTCTTCATCGATCTGCTGGGGTTCGGGATCATCATCCCGCTCCTGCCGTTCTATGCGGAATCGTTCGGGGCGACGGCGCTCACGGTGGGCCTGCTCGCCACGTCGTTCTCGCTGATGCAGTTCATCTTCGCGCCCATCTGGGGCCGCCTGTCCGACCGCGTGGGGCGCCGGCCGATCATCCTGCTGGGGCTGCTCGGGTCGTGCCTCTCGTATCTCGGCTTCGGAATGGCGAGCACGCTGACCGCGCTCTTCGCCGCCCGGATCTTCGCCGGCATTGCCGGTGCGAACATCCCGACGGCCCAGGCGGTTGTCGCCGATCTGACCACGCCGGAGAACCGGGCGAAGGGCATGGGCATCATCGGCGCGGCCTTCGGCATGGGCTTCATCTTCGGCCCGGCCATCGGCGGGTTCCTGAGCCGGTACGGCTACTCCATGCCCGCGTACTTCGCCTCGGGCCTCTCGCTGGCGAATTTCGTGGCCGCGTGGTTCCTGCTGCCGGAGTCGCTGAAGCCAGAGCACCGGGCCATCCAGCGCGTCGGCCGGATCGACGCGCTGCGGGCCGCGCTCGCGCGCCCGCATCTGCCCCTGCTGCTGGTCATCAGCTTCCTGATCGTCGCGGCGTTCTCGGCCTTCGAGTCCACCTTCGCGCTCTTCGCCGAGCGCGCCTATGGCTTCCAGGCTTCGTCAATCGGCTACATCTTCGCGTTTGTCGGCATCATCCTGGTGATCGTCCAGGGCGTGCTGGTCGGCCGGGTCGTGAAGAGAATCGGCGAGCACCACATCATGCCCGCGTCGCTGGCCATCGTCGCGGTCGGGCTGCTGATGATCCCCGCCACGCGGTCCGTTGCGGCGCTGCTTGCGGCGAACGGTATCATGGCGGTGGGCATGGGCTTCAACAACCCGGCGCTGATGTCGCTCGTGTCCAGGTACTCCGCCGCCGAGGACCAGGGCGGCGTGATGGGGCTCATGCAGTCGCTCGGCAGCCTGGCGCGCATCGTCGGGCCGCTGTGGGGCGGGTTCGCGTTCGATCACCTCGGCATCGGCATGCCGTACATCAGCGGCGCGGCGGTGATGGCGGTCGCTTCGGTGCTCTCGATTCACGCCCTCTGGCGCGCGCGCGAAAGCGCGGGGGCGCAGCGGGCGGCGGCATCTTCAAAGGTTGCATCGTGACGGCGTGACTGGCGAATCCCCAATCCCCAATCCCCAGTCCCCAATCCCGGAGGTCCCTGTGAACGTCCTCATCTTCGGCAAGGACACCTGACCCTACACGTCGGAGGCCCGTGAGGTCTTCGCACAACGCGGCTACGCGGTCGAGTACGTCAACGTGAAGAAGAACGCCGCCGACCTGCAGCGCATGCTCGGCCACAGCAAGGGCCGCCGCGAGGTGCCGGTCATCGTCGAAAACGACAAGGTGACCATCGGCTACGGCGGCAGTTGAGGAATCTAAAGGGGACGACTTCCCAACCTGCGTGAAGCGGCGTCGCCGCGAGAACGGGTTGTGAAGTCGGTCTGACGGGCCGCCGTGCGCGGCCCACGACGCGTCTATTCCCAGGGCGGCTGAAGGCCGAGGCGCTCCAGTTTCTCTTCGAGCTCGCGACCCTCGAGGTTCGGCTTGAGCCGGCCATCCTCGCCGCGGTTCAGATAGCCGCCACCTTCGGCGATGGCGACCGCCCCCTCGCGGTCGCCCGACGCCAGCGCCGCCAGGAAGGCGCTCTCGATACGCGACAGCCTCGTGCCGCCCCGCCGGTAGTCGAGGAACGCCTCCCAGGTGAGCGGCACCCACCTGGCGACGATCTCGTTGCCGATCACGTCGGCATACGCGCGGATCTCCTGCTGCGCGTGCTCGTCCATCCGCAGTTCCAGGAAATGCAGCAGATTCTGCAGGTCAATCTTCCAGTAAGCCTCGGTGTAAGTGGAGAGCGGCAGATCCTTGCGCGCCTGCTCGCGGGCGACGCCGGCGGCGAGCCGCGCCTCGTAGATGGCCCGCGCCTGTTGCTGCAGGGCGGACTCCTCGTGGGAGAGCTCCGTGCCTCGCTCCAGTGGCAGCAGCCCGCTGCTGCCCTGGCGGTTGCCGGTAGCCTGCAGGCGCCACGCGCCGGGAGCCGTCTTCTGGGCCGCGTCGATCGCCTCTGAGTAGCGCGTCGAGTACTCGTTCACGCTCGCCGTGCGATGCCGGATCCACTGGCGCCACACGTCCATCGGCACGCGCACGTGGAGCTTCAACTCGCACATCTCGAACGGGGTCGTGTGGGCGTGCCGCATCAGGTAGCGGAGCAGGCCGCGGTCCTCGTGCCGGCGCTTGGTGCCCTTCCCGTAAGACGTCCGCGCCGCCTGCACGACGGCGGAGTCGTCGCCCATGTAGTCGACGACGCGCACGAACCCGTCGTCGAGGACGCGGATCGCATCGCCCAGGATGGCGTCGAGTTCGGGAACGGCAGAGCGCGCGACCTTCTCGGCGCGGATGGAATCATCAGGCATCGCCAGCGGACTCCCTGCCATCCGGCGGCACGTCTTCGTCGCGAAGCCTCCGCCGGATGCCCTCCGCGAAGAGAGCGAGATCGTCAAGGTGATTCGTCACCACGTCCCGCACGATCGCGAGGTCGACTTCGTCATAGCCGTGCACGAGGACGTTGCGGAACCCGGCCATGTCGGCAAGAGGCCCTCGCAGTTCGGAGAGGACCCACCCGTCGCGCTCGAGCAGCAGGAAGGAGTCGCGGTTCGTCGCCGGCTCGCCCAGCCGCCGGTCCGACACGATGTGGGACGCGACATCCAAGGCGGCCTGGATGGCCACCTGAAGGGTGCGTTCGACGAAACGCCGCTCGCGGATGTCGACGTCGATCCGATCAATATGAGCCAGGCGTCGTAGTTCCGCCAGGCTGGTGTCGATGATCGCGAGGCGCTTCTCGACAAGTGGCCGGTCAGTCATCGCATGTCGGCTCCTGCGGTCCGGGCGTGGCGGTAGAGCTTCCTGACCGGCTCCATGTCGAAGTACGCGTTCCTGAGCCGCACCTCGAAGCGGATGCGCGCTGATGAATTGCGCTCGCAGACGAGGATGCCGTCGCGCAAGACCCGATGCACGAGATCGGGCGTGGCATGGTTGAGGACGACAAGATCGACGGGGCGCCTCAGCGCGGCCTGCAGCGCGTCGCCAAGGTCGAGGTGAAGTCCTTCGAGCGTGCGGGGAGGGTCCTGCTCGAAGAGGATCGCCACGTCGACGTCGCTCCCTGGCCTGGAATCCCCTCTGGCAACGCTGCCGAACAGGTACACGGCGGCCGTTCCGGCAGGCGGGCCGGCGAAGAACGCCTCAAGGGCGGCCACAACAGCGTCGCGATCGGTGGAGGCCACGACGGCATTATACGCTGCGGCCGGCCCAGCCGCCGGGGACGGGCGCGTCAGATGAACCGCTTCACGCGGGGCCAGATGCCGGCCATCGGCACCCTCGCGCCGCGCGCCACCCAGATCGGGCGGTTGTTTTCGTACGGCATGCAGTCGTTGCACGTGTGCAGGGCCGCCTGCTCGACCGAGGCGAACACCTCCTCGTAGTCTCTCCGCTCTCCGCCGAGCGCGATGACGACTTCACCGGTGCAGCCGCGCGGGCCCCAGAGAAAGTAGCTGTTGTGGCCCGAGATGGCCCGAGGCAGGCCGAGCGGCGCGCCGAGCACGTCCACCGCGCCGGCCTGGCCGTAGTTCTGGACGAAGATACAGGCGCGCTCGAGGTCCGCTGCGGGCAAGGCGTGGTAGACCCGCGCCAGGTTCGAGGCGAGGTCTTCCCAGCCATGCATGTCGGCGAACTGCTGCGGCAGGCGGCCCATCTCGTGGCGCTCCTCGCTGCGCGGTCCCATCCCCAGGGCCGCCGCGTAGCGGAGGAACGCGTCGGTGGACAGGACGGGCTTCGCGAAGGGAAGCGACGCGGCTCCG
This sequence comes from Vicinamibacterales bacterium, assembly GCA_046496425.1. Taxonomy (GTDB): domain Bacteria; phylum Acidobacteriota; class Vicinamibacteria; order Vicinamibacterales; family JAKQTR01; genus JAKQTR01. The sequence continues at coordinate 38,378 of JAWOGY010000201.1, read as the reverse complement.
CCGGCGACGACCAGCAGCACCACGAGGGCGCGGAGCACGGCCCCGGCCGTTGACCGGCGGATGGCCTCGACGAGGACGGCGCCGGCAGCGAAGAGCGCGGTGTAGGCGGCAGCCAGGTAGTACGGCTTGGCGTTGCCCGCGAGCATGACCGCGAGGACGGCCAGGTACGCCCAGCCGATCGGCCGGAATGCGCGGAAGCGCCGCGCTGCCAGCAATCCGAGGAGTCCGGCCAGCCAGAGCGGGGCCGCGAACGCTCCCATCTGGAGCGCCTGCTCGGCCATGAACGCTCCTGCGGTGAGCGAGACGTTCTTCTCCCGGGCGGCGTTCGCCATGAACTCCAGCGTGGGCCACCCTTGCTGCCACTGCCAGAGGACGTGTGGCAGGAAGATGAGCATCGCCACGGCGCCGCCCGCCCAGAGCTGCCAGGCGCGGAACAGGTGCCAGCGCCGGCCCATCACAAGGCCGGCGACGACTCCGAAGGCGAGGAGCAGCACGCTGATTTTGTTCTGGAGGCCCAGGCCGGCCACGAGCCCGAACCACAGCCACAGGCGCGGGTCTCCCGTGCGCAGGGCGCGGACCGCGATGAGCCACAGGGCGGCCCAGAACAGGATGTCGAAGGCGTTCATCGAGAGGACGCCGCAGATTCCGAGATACGCAGGCGCGACAGCTGCCGCCAGCGCTGCCAGGAACTGCGCGTAGCGGCCGCCGCCCATCTCGCGCGCCAGCCGCGCTGCGAGGCCGACGGTCATGGCGTGAGCGACTGCCGGCAACAGGCGCGCGGCGAAGAGGGAATCCCCCAGCGTGGACCGCACCAGCCACGCAACGAGTCCAATGAGGGGAGGATGCTCGACGTACCCGAAACCGAGGTGCTCGGCTGAGGCCAGGTAGTACAGCTCGTCCCTGAAGTAGCCGTAGCCCCGGTAGGTGGCCAGCTGAAGCGCCAGCGCCGCGAGGGGCAGCAGCCAGAACGCGCCGATCCACGCCGGCTGGAGGGACAGTGATTCATCCGGAGGAGGCTTTGGCATGAAGGAAGGATACACGAGGGCCGCCGCCCGCCAGCCTCGACGGGTTGCGGCCCGGCGTGGCACGATAGATTGCTTATGATCACGCTGTCCGGCGTCACCAAGACCTTCGACGGCAAGCGCACCGTCACCGCCCTCGAGAACGTCAGCCTGGTCATCGGCCGCGGCGAGATGGTGTCGATTGTCGGCGCGTCCGGGTCCGGCAAGTCCACGCTGCTCAACCTGATCGGCGCGCTCGACCACCCGACACGGGGCTGGATCGAGGTGGACGGCCAGCGCCTGGACGGGCTCAACGACGACGATCTGACGAAGGTGCGGCGGGACAAGGTCGGGTTCATCTTCCAGTTCTTCAACCTGCTGCCCACACTGAGCTGTCTCGAGAACGTCGCGCTCCCGCTGCACCTGCGCGGGTGGGCCCGCAGGAAGGCCGCCGATCGGGCGCGCGAGCTGCTGGACCTTGTCCAGCTCGGCAAACGCATCGAGCATCTTCCCGACGAGCTGTCCGGCGGCGAGCGGCAGCGCGTGGCCATCGCCCGCGCGCTCGCCATCTACCCGCCGATCCTGCTGGCCGACGAGCCGACCGGGAACCTCGATTCGTCGACGGGCGAAGAAATCCTCGCGCTCATCCGGGACCTCCACGAGCGCCTGAAGGCGACCGTGCTCATTGTCACGCACGACCGCCATGTCGCGGAGAGCTGCGCGCGCACCATCACCCTGCGCGACGGGCACATCGTCGGGGACGAACGCCGATGATGCTGCTGCGGCTCATCACGTGGCCGTACGTGCGCAAGCACCGCCTGCGAACGATCCTGACCACCGTCGGGATCGTGCTCGGCGTGGCCGTGTTCGTGGGCATGCACACGGCCAACCAGTCCGTGCTGTTCGCCTTCTACAAGACCATCGACCGCATCGCCGGCAAGGCGGAGCTGCAGATCACCGCCGGCGAGGGAGGGTTCCCGGAGGACGTGCTCGAGCAGGTGCAGGCCATGCCGGAGGTGAGAGTCGCGGTGCCGGTCATCGAGGCGCCGGTCGACACGAACCTCGCGGGGGAAGGGAACCTCCTCATCCTCGCGGTGGACATGACCGGCGACCGCTCGCTGCGCGACTACGATCTCGAGTCCGGCGACGAGTCGGTCATCGACGACCCGCTCGTTTTCCTGGCGCAGCCGGATTCACTGATCGTGACACGCGAGTTCGCCGAGAGAAACGGCATCGGGATCGGCACGAAGGTGCCGATGCGCACCATGGACGGCGAGAAGCAGTTCACGGTGCGCGGCATCATGAAATCGGGCGGGCTGACGCAGGCGTTCGGCGGCAACCTCGCGGTGATGGACATCTACGCGGCGCAGATGGTGTTCGGCCGGGGCCGGACCTTCGACCGCGTGGACCTGGCTCTCGCCGAAGGCGTGGCGCTCGCCGAGGGCCGGGCGGCCATCGAGAGGCGCCTCGGCCCGGGATTCCAGGTCGAGCCGCCATCGTCGCGCGGCCAGCAGATCGACTCGGTCGTCCGCGTCTACTCCTTCACGGCGAACGTGAACAGCGCCTTCGCGCTGTTCATCGGGATGTTCATCATCTACAACTCGTTCTCGATCGCGGTGGCGCAGCGGCGGCGCGAGATCGGGATCCTGCGCGCACTGGGCGCCTCGCGCGGGCAGATCCGCACGCTCTTCCTCGTGGAGAGCGGGCTGTCGGGGCTGGTCGGCTCGGTGCTGGGACTGGGGTTCGGCGTGCTGCTGTCGCGCGGCCTCGCGCTGTACATCTCGGGTCTCATTGCCGGGGTGTACGGGCTCGCCGAGCGCACGACCGAGATCGCGACGGAGCCGTGGCTGATGTTCGCCGGCCTGCTGATGGGCCTGGTGACGAGCGTCGTCGCGGGGTTCATCCCCGCGCGGAACGCCTCGCGGGTGGACCCGATCCAGGCGCTGCAGAAGGGCCGCTACCAGGTGCTCTCGGCGGGCGAGAACCGGATTCGCCGGCTGGCCGCGCTCGTCCTGGGAGGCGCGTCGGTGGCGCTGCTCGTCTTCGCAAGCCGCTCGATGGGCCTCTTCTACGCGGGCTTCGCGATGTCCCTGCTCGCGCTGCTCCTCCTGAGCCCCACCGGCGCGCTCTGGCTGACCAGGGCGCTGCGTCCGGCGCTGCAGCGGTTCAGGCCGGTGGAGGGCGCGCTCGCCGCCGACAGCCTGATTCAGGCGCCGCGCCGCACGTCGGCCACGGTGACGGCGCTCATGCTGTCGATTGCGCTCGTGGTCGGGATGGGCGGGATCGCGAGGGCGGTCTACGAGTCGATCATGGACTGGACGACGACGGCGCTGAATCCCGACCTGTTCGTGACGGCGTCGCAGAGCCTGACGGAGCGCAACTTCAGGTTCCCGGCGTCGCTGGGGGACCAGTTGGAGGAAATCGACGGGATCGACGAGGTGCAACGCGTCCGCAGCCACCGGATCCTCTACAAGGGCACGCCCGTGATGATCGTGGCCGTGGAGGCGAAGTCGATGGGCGACCGCGCCAGGCGGCCGCCGGTCGAAGGGCCCCCCGAGATGTACGAGCTCGCCGCCGAGGGCAAGGGCGTGATTCTCTCGGACAACTTCGCGGCCCTGCAGGGCCTCCACTACGGCGACACCATCGAGCTGGCAACGCCCACAGGCGTCCACCGGGTGCCAATCGTCGGCCTGGTCGTGGACTGGTCGGACCAGCAGGGCGCCATCCTGATGGACCGGGCCAGCTACGTCCGCTGGTGGGGCGACGACACGGTGAACGTGTTCCGCCTCTACGTGACGCCGGGTGTGCCGCCGATGGACGTGCGCGCCCGCATCATCGAGCGCTTCGCCGGAACGCAGCGGCTGTTCGTGCTCACGAACCAGGAGGTACGGTCGTGGATCGGGGCGCTGACAGACCAGTGGCTTGGCCTGGCGTACGCGCAGATCGCCATCGCCGTGCTCGTGGCCATCCTCGGCATCGTGAACACCCTGACGGTGTCCATCATCGACCGCCGGCGCGAGCTGGGCGTGCTGCAGGCGGTGGGCGGATTGCGCAACCAGATTCGTCACACCATCTGGATGGAGGCCCTCACGATAGGCCTCGTCGGCCTGGTGATGGGTTTCGCCGTGGGTGCGGTGACGCTGCACTACGTGCTCGAGCTCAGCCAGCGAGACATCACGGGGATGTCGCTGCCGTACAGGTTCCCCTGGGCCATCGCCGGGCTGCTCGTGCCCCTCATCCTTGGATCGGCGTTCGTCGCCTCGCTCTGGCCGGCGGAGTCGGCGGTGAGGGGATCACTAGTGGAGGCGCTCGAGTACGAGTAGGGGCATGGCGCTCGGGACTCGTGGCTCGGGACTCGGGACTCGGGATTAGGGACTCGGGATTAGGGAATGACAATGTCACGGTGCATCAGATTCTCTCTTGTCTCGCACACGATAGGGATCTTGCTCGCGGCAGCCGGTGTGGCCGCCGCGCCGGCCGCCGCGCAGGACGCCCGTCAGGTCATGGAGGAGGCGCAGAAGCGCACGCAGGCGGACTCGCAGCACTACGAGGGCCTGCTGCAGGTGGTCGATTCGAAGGGCAAGATCTCGGACAAGCGCTGGGTCTACGACCGCCTGGGCTCCCACGGCCGGAGCAGGTCGGTACTCACCTTCGTCCAGCCCGCCGAGGTGAAGGGCGTCGCGCTGCTCGTCGTCAACTTTCCGGACCGGGCGTCAGACCAGTGGATGTGGACGCCGGCCATCCAGCGCGAGCGCCGCATCGCGCTGCAGGACCGCTCCACGCGCTTCTTCGGCACGGACTTCAGCTTCGAAGACCTCGAGGAGCGGGACACTGGGCAGTACGACTACGCGATGCTCGGCGAGGAGAGCATTGACGGCGTTGCGTGCTGGAAGATCGAGTCGCGTCCGAGAAAAGGGAAGTCCTCCCAATACACCTCGTCCATCGTCTGGGTCCGCAGGGACAACTACGCCTTCCAGCGAATCGAGAACTACGTCAAAGACGTTGTCGTCCGACGGCTCAAGTACTCGAAGATTGAGAACGTGCAGGGGATCTGGACTGCGCGAGTGCTGGAAATGGCCGACCTCAAACGCAACAGTCGCACGATTCTCACCTTCGAGAAGCTCGAGTACAACGTGCCGATGAAGGAAGAGAACTTCACGCTGCAGGCGCTGAGGCGGGGACAGTAAGAAGAAGCAAGAAGCAAGAAGACAGAAGACAGAAGGAATGCGCCCAGACGCCATCACACTGCCACGCTGCGGGTCACCTTCTGGCTCGCCGGCTGTTCGGCCGTTCTACTGGCTACTGGCTACTGGCTACTGGCTACTGACTGCCCGCAAGTCTCGTGCGCGCACCGCCATGCTCGTGGCCGCTGGGTTCCTGGCGGCGGCCCCGCTCGCGGTGAGCGCGCAAGTCTTCACCCAGAAGGGCTTCGCCGAGGCGAAGGGGACCGGATACCCGCAGACGACGGCGAATGACGACACGCAGTTCGTCGGCGAGGCCCTGCTGCGATACGAGACGGCGGCGAAGCCGGCCTCCTGGCTCCGGTTGAACGGGTCCATCGACGCTCGTGCGGATACCCACGAGCAGACGGAGTGGGACGGCATCAGCTGGAACGACCGCTCGCTGAAACGGCCGGGTCTGGCCGTCAGGCGCCTCGACGCCACGCTCACGAGAGGCCCGCTGAATCTCCAGGTCGGCAAGCAGTTCGTGCGATGGGGCAAGACGGACATCCTCAACCCCACGGACCGCTTTGCGCCGCGAGACTACCTGACCGTCGTCGACAGCGAGTTCCTTGGCGTTACCGCGGCACGCTTCACGGCGGGGCTCCAGGCCGACACGCTCGACTTTGTCGCCGCCAGGTTCACGCCAAGCAGGACGCCGCTCGTCGACCAGCGGTGGGCCGGTCTGGCGGCGGAACTCGAGAACGTAGCGTTCGTCGACGGCGGGGCGGAATACCCCGGCCGCACGCAGTGTGGCGCGCGGTGGAACCACGTGGGGTCGGGCTACGAGTTCTCGGTCTCCGGATTCAATGGCAACAACAACCTGCCCCTCATCGAGTCGGGTGCGCCGCAGTTGCCGGGAGGCATGCCGCTCCCGCCCGCGGCCTCGCTGCCCGGCAACGTCGTTCCTGCCGCCCTGCAGGTTCCGATTACCCGGGCGTATCCCTCCTTGTGGATGGTGGGCGGCGACGCTGCCCTGCCCCTGCCCATCGTCACGCTGAAGGGAGAGGCGGCGTTCTTCGGGAGCCGTGACGCCCGCGCCGACCAGTACTGGCTCTACGTCATCCAGGTCGAGCGCCAGAGCGGTGAGTGGGTGTTCATCGGCGGCTACTCGGGCGAGGTCGTGACGACAGCCCGCGCACAGGTGGCGTTCGCGCCAGACCGGGGCCTGACGAGGGCCTTCCTGGGGCGGGCGTCGTACACCATCGACACGAACCGCAGCGTCTTCGTCGAGGGCGCCGTACGCCAGAACGGCGACGGCACCTGGCTGCGGGCCGAGTACTCGCAGGCGTCGGGCCAGCACCTGCGGTTCACGGCCCGCGCCACCTTGATCGCGGGCGAGCCCTCCGACTTCTTCGGCCGCTACGACCGCAATTCGCACGTCACCGTCGGCCTCCGGTACAGTTACTGAAAAAGGTGACACTTTCCGTTCTGGTTCCATTGCCTGGCGAATGCCTGGAAATGGAAAGTGTCACCTTATTCCCTGTGCGCGTTCCGGGGTAGGCTCAGCAGCATCTGGCGTGGAGGGTGGCCATGGACTGGGTCAGGCGGATCATGCTGTGGGTCGGCGTGTTACTCATTGCGGCGCTGGCGGGGGCCTACCTGCTGCCGCGCCATGTGCGCGTCGAGCGCTCGGCGGCCATCGCCGCTCCGCAGTCGACGCTGTTCACGGTGCTGAACAGCTTCAAACACTTCAATAAGTGGTCCCCGTGGTTCGAACTCGATCCCGCCGCCAAGTACAGCGACGAAGGCCCTGGCGCCGGCGCTGGCGCCAGGCTGAGGTGGGTGGGGAACCCGCAGACCCTCGGGTCCGGAAGCCAGGTCATCACGGCGAGCGATCCGTACGAGAGAGTGGCGGCAGACGTCGACTTCGGGCAGGGAGGCACGCCAGCGAAACAGGTCTACACGCTCGCCGCAGACGGGGCCGGCACGAAGGTTTCGTGGAGCATGGAGGTCGACCTCGGGATGAACCCGATCGGCCGCTACCTCGGGCTGGGTTTCGACGGGATGATCGGGAGGGACTTCGACAAGGGGTTGGCCATGCTCAAGACGTTCGCCGAGGGACTGCCGGATGCCGACTTCGCCGGCCTCGAGGTCGAGGCCGGCGAAGTCGAACCGGTCACGGTCGCGTACGTGCCTGCCTCGAGTGCCAAGAACGATGCGGCCATTGCCTCGGCCATCGGGAAGGCATACGGCGAAATCTGGGCGTTCATGAAGGCGCACGGGCTGGAACCGGCTGGCTCGCCAATCACCATCGACACAGGCTCAAGCGCCACGGAACGCGTTTTCGACGCGGCAATACCCGTCGACAAGACGCTCGCGAAGCCTGTTCCGCAGGGCTCGCGAATCCAGCTGAAGCAGACATACGGCGGCAAGGTGCTGAAGGTGGCGCTGCGGGGCCCGTACAGCCAGATTTCCGCAACCCATGACAGGATCGCCGCCTACATCGCCGCCCACGGCATCGAAACGAACGGCAATCCCTGGGAGGAATTCGCCAACGATCCGGCAACGGTGAGGGAGTCGGAGGTGCTGACGAACATCTACTTGCCGATCAAGTAGGGACATGGGACATGGGGCATGGGGCATGGGGCATGGGGCGGGCGGGGCTCGGGAAGCACTACGTCAAGCGGTCCCGCAGTTCGCCTTTGACCACCTTGCCGTAAGCCGTGCGCGGCAAGGAGTCCAGGAACAGCCAGCGCCTGGGGATCTTGTACCTGGCGATCCGGGCGGACAGGAACTCTGCCAGTTCCTCGCCGGTCACGCTGCCGGCCTCGCGCAGCACGACGCAGCCAGCGCCAATTTCGCCCCATGTCGGGTCCGGCAGGCCGACGACGGCGGCATCCTGCACGGCTGGATGGAGCAGCAACTCGGCTTCGATCTCCGCCGGGTACACGTTGACGCCGCCCGAGATGAGCATGTCCTTCTGCCGCCCGGCAATGAAGTAGAACCCCTCTTCATCGCGCCGGGCGAGGTCGCCGGTGTGAAACCATCCGCCGGAATCCAGCGCCGCCGCGGTCGCCTCGGGGTTGTTCCAGTAGCCCTTGCACACGTGCGGCCCGCGCAGCCAGAGCTCGCCCACCTCACCGGCCGCCACTTCGTCGCCATCAGGCCCCGCCGCGCGCGCCTCGGTGAACATCATCGGCTTTCCGATCGAGCCCTTCTTCCGGGCCGACTCTTCGACGGTCATCGAGAAGCAGTTCACGCCGACTTCGGTCAGGCCGTAGCCCTGCTTGAAGACCACGCCGCGCCGCTGGTAGGCGTCGATAATGTAGAGCGGAAGCGGTGCGCCTCCGCTGATGAGCCAGCGGACATGAGACAGGTCCACCGTCTGGAAGGCCGGCGCTTCCATCAGGAGTTTGTAGATCGTGGGCACGCCGAGCACCACCGTGCAGCGCTCGCGCTCGATGGTGCGCCAGACCTCCTCTGGATCGAACTCCGCATGGAGGACGATGGTCCCGCCGATGCTGAAGATCGGAAGCAGGAATGCGCCCAGACCGCCCGCGTGGTAAAGCGGCGTGAAGATGGGGCTCACATCGTCTTCCCGCAGCTGCCAGCACATCGCGGTGTTGTAGCCGTTCCACCCGATCATGCGATGGGGCACCATCACGCCCTTGGGCTTGCCGGTGGTGCCGCTCGTGTAGAGCAGGCAGCAGATGTCCTCCGGGCCAGGGCGCGCCGCCGCCGCGCCGCCGCAGCCTGGCGTCGCCGCAAGGAGATCCGCCAGCCGTGCGTGACCCGGAGCCGCCGGCCCGTCGAGCGCGATCCAGCGCTCGACGTCCACGAGTCCGGCCAGCGCCCGCACGGTGTCGGCGAATTCGCCGGCGTAGACGAAGCCGCGCAGGCCGGCGTCTCTGGCGATGAACTCGATCTCGTGCGGCGTGAGGCGCGTGCCGATCGGGACGAGAATCACGCCCGACCGAGCGGCCGCGAAGAACGCGTCGATGAACTCGACCCGGTTGTGCGCGAGCAGGCCGACGCGGTCTCCCGGAGCGAACCCGCAGATGCCGAGCCACGCCTCGGACATCCGCCCGGCGCGTTCGTCGAGGTCGCGGTAGGTGAAGCGTGAGCCGTCCGGCACCCAGACCAGCGCGGTCTTCCCGGGCGTGAGCCTCGCGCGCTCGCGGACGAGGTCCGCGTGAATCACGGCCGGCCCCCCAGTTGCACGTTCTTCATGGCGGGCAGCGGCGGCGGCATCGTCAGTACGTCGGACAGCGCCGATCCGAATCGCGACGGGCATTCCTGCGGCGGCACGTGGCCGCACCCGGGAATTGTCGTCAGGCGGGCTGCCGGAAGCTGCGCCATCATGCGCCGCGCGTAGGTCAGCGGGAAGAGCCTGTCGGACTCGCCCCAGATGAGATCCACCGGGGCGCTGATTTCGGACAGTTTTCCGTCGAGCACGTACCGGCCCATATCGCCCGCGGTCTCGGCGAGCCTGGCGAGCGGCCCCGTCCGCGCCAGCCTGACGACGTCGTCGAGCACGTATCCGGGAATGGGCTGGGCCTTCGGATCCCGCAACTGGGTCATCAACGCGGCCGCCTCTTCACGCGTTGTCGGCGTCAGACTGAGGTCCGACCGGTCTCCGGTAAGCGCCCCGCCATTGACGAGCACCAGCCGGGCCACGCGGTCCGGGTGCTCTCTGGCGTAAAGGAGCGCCACCCACGCGCCCAGCGAATTGCCGACGATGATGGCCGGGTCCTGGGGCCCTTGCTGCATCACGGCTTCCAGGCCCGCAAGCACCTGGCCGACCGACAGCGGGCCTTCGGACGGCGCGCTCTTGCCGTGCCCGGCGAGGTCGGGGATGACGATGCGGTATCTCGACGCGAGCGCCGCCACGCTCGTCGAGTAGGTGCCCGACGAGTCGCCGGCCCCGTGAAGAAGGACGAGCGTCTGTCCGCCGCCGGCGGTCCAGACCGACTGGGGACCGAGCGAGCAGGGGACCTCGGATTGTGCGAATCCGGCGTTGGCGAGGGCGCGAGTGTTCATGAGCGCGAAGACGGTGAGCGGGCGTTTCCAGATGAACGCCAGGCCGCTGGCCAGAACGAGCAGAACAAGTGCGGCGGCGCCGATGCCGAGGCGTGTTCCGAGGGTCACGGGCTTCCTCCTGCGAGCCGCTTGACGAACCGCGGTGGCGGGGCTATTCTACACCAGTTGAAAAACATATCAAACGTTCGGGATGTTAATCGCGATGCGACCGACGAACCTCTTTAAGTATTGATAGAAAGGCAGTTATGACGGAGGGTGAAATGAACTTCCCCGGCTCTCGTTCAACCACGCGGCGATTGTGGATGGCTGCCATCCTGGCCGGTGTCCTCCTGGGCCTGGTCCCGGCCCCGGGCCGCGCTCAGGTCGCCGACGGCGTCATCGAGGTGGTGGCGCAGGACGAGTCGAAGGCAGTCCTGCCAGGAGTCACGGTCACGGTGCTTCGCCGTGATACGGGCTTCACTCAGACCAATGTCACCGACGCCGCAGGCACGTCGCGCTTCGTCGGCATGCAGCCCGGCACGTACAGCGTCAAGGTGGAGCTCTCCGGCTTTGCGACGATCAACCAGGAAGGCATCACGCTGCTTGTCGGCCAGACCGCCCGCCTGACGATGACCATGAAGGTTGGTCAGGTGGCGGAGACGGTGAACGTCGTGGCCGAAGCGCCGCTGGTGGACGTGTACAAGACCGACTCCTCGACCAACATCATCCCGGCGCAGATCGAATCGCTGCCGGTGGCCAACCGTGACTTCCAGTCCCTGGCCTACCTGGCGCCGGGCGTGCAGCGCGAGCGCGGCGGCAACCGCTTCATCGGCAATCAGCCCGTCATCGGCGCCGCCGGCAACGCGAGCCAGTCGACGATCATGATCGACGGCGTGGACTTCACCGACCCCACGCTCGGCATGGCCCGCGCCAGGTTCAGCCAGGAAGCCATCAGCGAGTTCCGCGTGATTGCCAACCGCTTCGACACCGAGATCGGCGGGTCGGCGGGCGGCGCGCTCTCCATCGTGACGAAGGCCGGCACGAACGATCTCCACGGCTCCGCGTTCGGCTTCTTCCGCGACAGCTCGCTGCGTGCGAAGGGCGAGTACGACCTCGAGAAGAACGACTACTCGCGCCAGCAGTTCGGCGGCACCATCGGCGGGCCGATCACGAAGGACCGCGTGCACTTCTTCGGGTCGTTCGAGCAGGTCAGCGAGAACAACTTCGTGCTCTTCAGGCCTGGCGGCGCTTACGTCTCGCAGGCGGCGGACCTGAAGGTGCCGTTCGATCAGTCGCTGTTCTATGCCGGGCTCGACACGCGGCTTCGCGACGACCAGAATCTGCGGTTCAAGTTCGTCTACGAGCGCTATCGCCAGGAAAACTTCCGGGTCGGCAGCGTCGTGGACGAGACCGCCGGGATGAAGCTGGACCGGGACAACTACAACCTGTCTGCCACGCACGCCTGGACGCTCGGCAACAGCTCGCTCAACCAGCTGGCGATCCAGTTCGGCCGGCGGAAGTTCGTCGAGCCCAACAACAGCCAGGCGATGGCCGAGTACTTCTCGAGCGGCACGACGCTCCAGACCGGCGCGAACATCATCGGCGACCAGAACGACACCGGGGACGTGTTCGAAGTCCGGGACACGTTCTACATGCGCGTCGGCAGCGGCACGTGGGCCCAGGACCTGAAGTTCGGCGGCGCGCTGCAGTACGTCCGCGACGACTGGGACTTCCCCGTGTATCCAACGGGCCTGCTCATCTACGTGACCGACACCAGGGCGCTGCCGCTGTTGTACGCCGGCACGACGGGATCGGGCCGGTCGAAGGTGACGACCAACCTGATCTCGGGGTTCATCCAGGACGACCTGCGGCCGTCGCCGCGCGTGACGATCAACCTCGGCCTGCGCTACGACCTCGACACCGGCGGCAACAACCCCGACTACACGAGTCCGGCCATGCCCACGGCGCGCTCCAAGGACACGAACAACTTCCAGCCACGGGCGGGCTTCTCCTGGGACGTGAAGGGCGACGGCCGTCACGTGGTGCGAGGCGGCCTGGGAATGTTCACCGGCCGGTTCCTGCTCGTCCCCTCGCACATCGAGAACCAGCAGAACGGCTACACGGGCCGCATCATCCAGCAGCGGATCAACGGCGTGCTCCTCGGGCTGCCGGCCTTCGCGCTCGACCCGAACAACCCGACGACCACCGGCCTGCCGCTCACCCGCGACTCGGGCCGCATCGACGACACGTTCGTCAATCCGTATTCCACGCAGGCGACTGTCGGCTACTCCTTGCGCCTTGGCAACAGCGGACTCGTGGCGGACTTCGAGGGCATCTACGTCAAGGGCGACGACGAGATCATCATCCGCGACAAGAACTGGCTCGGCAACACCGCGACAGGGTGCAACGTCGCCGCCGCGGCATGCCGGCCGGACAAGGCGTTCAACCAGATCAACGTCTACACGAACGAGGGCCGATCTGAGTACAAGGCGTTTGTCAGCAGCCTGACGGGCACGCTCCAGGGCGGGCACCTCGTCACGGCATCGTTCACGGTTGCCGACAAGAAGAACATCAACGATGACTTCAGCCCGGCGCTGACCGACTACCCCAGCGACCCGGCCAACGTCGAAGCCGAGTGGGGACGCGGGCGCGCGGACGAACGGTACCGGTTCACGTCATCGGCTGTCATCAGGCTGCCCGCGCGGTTCACGCTTTCGCCGATCTTCGAGTACGGGTCGGGCCAGCCGTGGAACCGCCGCTACGGCTACGATTACAACGGCGACGGGAAGTCGTCGGATCGCATGGCAGGCGTCGCCAAGTTCTCCGAGGACGGTCCGAACTTCGCGTCGCTCAACCTCCGCATCACGTACGGCCTGCCGCTCGGCCAGACGGCCCGCGCAGACCTGATCGCCGAGTTCTTCAACCTGACCAACCGGGTGAACAACGACGTCAACTCGCTGACTGTGAACGGCGCGGAGTTCCTGAGAGGCCCGACGCTGCAGAATCCGTCTGCAGCAGCCGTCGTGAACCCGAACTACAAGAAGTACACGGCCACGCTGCCCCCGTTCGAGGCGCAACTCGGCGTTCGGGTCATCTTCTAGCCATGACGCGCTACGCTGCAATCGTCTCGACCGGGCGCTACCTTCCGGAGATCGAGGTCAGCAACGACCTGCTGCGGAAGCGCTTCGCGCACCTGCCGGAGTTCGTCGACAAGATGGAGGCGTCCAGCGGCATCCGCTGCCGCTGGCACGCTCCCGAGGACTGGGCGACGTCGGATGTCGCCCTGCCCGCGGCCCGCCAGGCGCTCGAGCGCGCCGGCGTGGCGCCCGGGGAGGTGGACCTCATCATCCTCGGCACGGACTCGCCGGACTACATCACCCCCGCGACGTCTGTCGTCCTGCAGCACAAGCTGGGGGCGAAGCGCGCGGGCACTTTCGACGTGGGGTGCGCGTGCGCGTCGTTCCCCACCGGGCTGGCGGCGGGCGCGGGCATGATCGCCACCAACGGCGCCATGAACACCGTGCTCGTGGTCGGCGTCTATCTCATGCACAAGCTCGCCGACCAGGCCGACCCGATGTCGTTCTTCTACGGCGACGGGGCCGGCGCGGCGGTCCTGAAGAGCGCGGACCGGCCCGGGTTCATGAACGCCGCGTTCCTCGCCGACGGCTTCTACCACAAGCACTGGGGGATCTACTCGGGCGGCACCTACGAACCGGCGTCGGTGGAATCGGTGGAAGCCGGCCGGACGCGCGTGAAGATGACGGACCGGTATCCGCCGGAGATCAACCACGAGGGCTGGCCGCGGCTGGTCCGGAATCTCGCGAAAGAAGGCGGCTTCGCCGTCGGCGACATCGACTTCATCATCTTCACGCAGGTGCGGAAGCCCTCCATCGAACTGGTGATGGGCGACCTGGGCCTGCCGATGGAGCGCACCCACACGGTGATGGAGGAGTGGGGCTACACGGGCTCCGCCTGCATTCCCATGGCGCTCGACGATGCGATCGAGAAGGGAAAGATCGGCAAAGGCGCGCTCGTCGTGTTCGTCGGCTCCGGCGTGGGCTACAACCAGGCTGCGACGGCGTTCAGGTTCTGAGAGGTACTCATGAGTCTTGAAACAGGTCTTGCTGGAAAAGTGGTCATCGTGACGGGCGCGGGCGCGGGCATCGGCCGTGCGACGGCTCTCGCCTTTGCCAAAGAGAAGTGCCGCGTGGCGGCGTGGGACATCTCCGACGCCAGCGCCGCGGTGGTGGTAGGGGAGCTGAAGGCGGCCGGCGGCGATGCGATGTTCCAGAAGGTGGATGTCGCGAGCGCCGAGAGCGTGAACAGGGCGGTCGACGACCTCGCAGCGGCGTGGGGCGGCATTCACGTGCTGGTCAACAACGCGGGCATCGTCCGCGACGCGCAGCTCGTCAAGTGGAAGGACGGCGCGCAGACCGGGATGATGACCGACGAGGGGTTCGACCAGGTCATCGGCGTCAATCTGCGCGGCCCGTTTCTGTGCACGCGGGCCGTCGTGCCGCACCTCATCAAGGCCGGCGGCGGGGCCATCCTGAACGCCTCGTCGGTCGTCGGGCTCTACGGGAACTTCGGCCAGACCAACTACGTGGCCACGAAGGCCGGCGTGATCGGGATGACGAGGACCTGGGCGCGGGAACTGGCGAAGCACAAGATCAGGGTGAACGCGGTGGCGCCGGGGTTCATCGCCACGGAGATCCTCAGGGCGATGCCCGACAAGGTGCTGGAGGGTATGATCGCCCGTACGCCGCTCGGGCGGATGGGCCGGCCCGAAGACATCGCGAACGCGTACGTCTGGCTCGCGTCGGACGCGGCCGCGTTCGTCACCGGGACCGTCATTTCCGTCGACGGCGGGTTGGTGGTGGGAACCTAGCTAGCGCCTAACCCCTACGGAGAACAGAGATGCACAAGCCTGTCTACATCGCCGCGTATCACCAGTCCGAGTTCGGCAAGCTCATGGGCATGACCGTGCCCGAGATCATCAAGGCGTCAGTCGACGGCGTGTGCCGGGAGATCAAGGCGGACCCGTCGGTCGTCGACGTCGGGTCGGTCGGCGCCACCTGCACGTACACGCTCAATCAGCAGGGCCTGCTCGCGGGCCTGATGGCCACGATCCCGGGGCTGGCCGGCAAGCCGATCGAGTCGGTGGAAAACGCCTGCGCCTCCGGGGGGCAGGCCATCCTGTCGGTCATCTACAAGCTGCTGCTCGGCCAGGGCGAGGTCGGCATCGCCGTGGGCTTCGAGAAGATGCGCGACAGCGAAGGCAAGATGGACGGCAAGCTCATCGGCCAGGCGCTGGGCGTCTTCTCGCATCCCGACGAGCGGCCGGGCAAGGTCTACATCTTCCCGCACATCTTCGCCGAGGTGATGGCCGACTACATGAAGACGCACGGCGTTACCGAGCGCGACCTGGCGCACGTGTCGAGCATCGAGTACGGCAACGCGAACAGCAACCCGTACGCGCAGATGCGCAAGATCAAGGTCACGCTGGACGACTGCGCCAACCTGGGCGACCGCAACAAGTACATCATCGAGGGCCTGCCGCTGAAGACGTACGACTGCTCCCAGATCACGGACGGGTATGCGGCCGTCGTCGTGGCGACCGAGGAAGGCCTGAAGAGGCTCGGCGTGGCGAAGGCCGACACCGTGCAGATCGCGGGGTACGCGCAGGCCACCGACAGCCTGCTGCGCGCGGACCGCAACGTGCTGAGGGCCGAAGGCGCGCGGACGGCCATGTCGAAGGCGTACGAGATGGCTGGCCTGACGCCGCAGGACGTGAACGTCGCCGAACTGCACGACTGCTTCACGGTGATGGGCGCGATCGGCACGGAGGTCATCGGCAAGGCGGACTACGGCCAGGGCGCGCAGTACTGGGTGGACGGCAAGGCGGGCGTCGGCGGCGAGTGCGGCATCAACACCTCGGGCGGCCTCATCGCGAAGGGCCATCCCGTCGGCGCGACCGGCGTGGCGATGCTCGGCTGGTCGGCCTGGCAGCTGCTCGGCAAGGTGCCGCCGGCCCTGCAGGTGAAGAACGCGAAGGCGGCCGCGACGTTCAACATCGGCGGCCCGATCTGCGCGTCGGTGTGCACCGTCCTCAAGCCGGGGGCTTAACCTGATGGCCGATCTCGTACCGGACCAGAGCGGCTTCGTCGAGGCCGACGGGCAGCGCATCTACTGGGAGCGCTTCGGCACGGGCGCCCGCGAGACGATCTGCCTGCTCAACGGCCTCGCCATGCACACCAAGGCCTGGTACGGCTTCGTGCCGATGCTGGCGGACGAGTTCGACGTGCTGCTCTGGGACTACCTCGGCCAGGGCGAGTCGTCGTCGGAAGACGTCCCGTGCGAGATTCCGCGCCTCTGCGACTATCTGACCATGATCGCCGACGCGCTCGCCATCGAGCGCGTCCACCTGATGGGAATCTCGTACGGGGGCTTCGTCGGGCTCGACTACGCCCGGCGTTACCAGCACCGTCTCCATACGCTCACGGTGTCGGGCATCCTGCTCACGCACGAGGAGCTGTTCGAGATGTACGAGGACATCTCGCTGCGCTTCTACCGCGGCTCGCTGGAGATCTTCGAGCTGTACACGCACTACATGTACGAGAAGATTTTCGGCGAGGCGTTCGTGGTGAAGTACAAGGACAGTCTCGACGGGATGCGCCAGCGGTTCTTCGATCGGTTCAAGGACAAGCGGCACAGCCTGGTCCAGCTCACCGAGGCGCAGGATCGGCTGTTCGCGGCCCTCCCCGAACGCATGCCCGAATACAGGGCGATCCAGACGCCCACGCTCATCATGGCAGGCGCGGAAGACCGCGCCATCCCGCCGTGGGTGCAGCGAAAGCTCGGCGGCATCCTCCCGAACCACCGGTTCGAGCTGGTGGCCGGGAGCGGGCACTGCGTCTACATCGAGCAGCCGGCCGTCTTCTTCGGCAACCTCAAACGGTTCGCCCGGGCGAAGTCGCCGGCCTTCGAACCCGTGCCTGCGGCGGGCTGATGGGCCCCAGGACGATGACGCAGGAAGAACGATCACAGAAGAGCCGGGCGCAGATTCTCGACGCGGCGCTGGCGCTCTTCTCGCGCCAGGGCTACCGCGCCACCAGCATGCGCGAGATCGCGGATCGCGCCGGCGTGTCGACGGGCAATGTCTATCATCACTTCAAGGACAAGGAAGCCATCTTTCTCGGGCTGCTCGACGTCTACTGGCAGGCGATCGAAGACCCGGGCTTTCCGGTGAACCGCGCCCTGACGACCGGGAGCTTCCCGGAGAACCTCGAAGCCATCGGGCTCGCCGCGCGCGAGAGCGTCGCGCAGTACCGGCCGTACGTCACGCTGATCTACGTGGACGTCGTGGAGTTCGAGGGGAGCCACATCCGGAAGTTCTACTCGGAGATGGCGGGCCGCTTCGAGCGCTTCATCGCGGCACACCGTGACGAGATCAAGATCGAGGGAAAGCTCCGGCCCGGGATCCAGCCCGCATCTGCCGTCATGTTCGCGTTTCGCACCTTCCTGCAGCACTTCGCCGTCGAGCTCATCTTCGGCGTGCCGGACCACTACGGCAAGAGCACCGACGAGGCCGTCAGCGAAATCGCCGGCATCATGCGGCACGGCATGCTCAAACCGACGGCCTGACCCCGGCTTTTGGGGCCAGGCCCCGATCGGGGAGGTTGCGGGTATGATCGCTCGAGACACTCAGCGAGGGACACACCCATGAACGACGTCATCGACTTCATTCACGCCAGCCGCGAGCGCTATGTCGACGAACTGAAGCAGTTCCTGGCCATTCCCAGCATCAGCGCGATGCCCGAGCACAAGGACGACGTCCGGAGGTGCGCCGAATGGGTGGCCGCCGAGCTGGCCAGGATCGGGCTCGAGAACGTCCGGGTCATCGACACGGCCGGGCACCCGCTCGTGTACGCCGACTGGCTCCACGCCGAGAGCTCCCCGACCGTGCTCTTCTACGGTCACTACGACGTCCAGCCGGTGGACCCGATCGACCTCTGGCAATCGCCGCCATTCGAGGCGACCATCCGCGACGGCGACATCTACGCCCGCGGCGCTGCCGACGACAAGGGCCAGGTGTTCGTGCATCTCAAGGCCGTCGAAGCGCACATCAAGAAGACCGGCCGGCTGCCGATCAACATCAAGGTCATCCTCGAAGGTGAGGAAGAAGTCGGCAGCGAGAACCTGGGACCGTACGTCCGGGAGCACGCGGCGGAACTCGCGGCCGACATGGTGCTCATTTCCGACACGGAGATGTTCGATCGCGGCGTGCCTTCGCTCTGCTACGGCCTTCGCGGGCTCGCCTACATGCAGATCGACCTGCGCGGCACCAAGGGCGATCTGCACTCGGGCCAGTACGGCGGCGCGGTGGCCAACCCGGCGAACGTTCTGGCCCACATCATCGCGCAGTTGAAGGACAAGTCCGGCAATATCAAGATCCCGGGCTTCTATGACGATGTGCGGGAGTTGCGGGAGGAGGAGCGGGCGGAGTTCAAGCGGCTGCCGTTCGACGAAAAGGCGGTGAAGAAGCACCTCGGCGCGCCGCGGTTCGCCGGCGAGCGGGCCTACTCGCTGCTCGAGCGGATGTGGGCGCGGCCGACCCTCGACGTGAACGGCCTGCTGTCGGGATGGACGGGCGACGGCGCCAAGACCATCATCCCGGCCGTCGCGATGGCGAAGGTGAGCATGCGCCTCGTGCCCAACCAGCACCCCGAGAAGATCGCCGGGCTCTTCGAGGCGTACGTGAAAAAGATCGCGCCGAAGACCGTGGAGCTGAAGGTGACGCGCCTGCACGGCGCCATGCCCTGGATGACCGACTTCGACAACGTCTACGTGCAGGCGGCCGGGCGGGCGATCGAGAAGGGATTCGGCAAGCGGCCGGTCTTCACGCGCGAGGGCGGGTCGATCCCGGTCGTGGCCGACTTCCAGGCGGCGCTCAACGTGCCGGTGGTCCTCTTCGGCTTCGGCCTGCCGGACGACAACCTGCACGCGCCGAACGAGAAGTTCAACCTCGACAATTTCTTCAACGGGGTGCTTGCCTCGGCTTTCCTGTATCAAGAGATCGCCGAAGTCAGGGGCTAGGCGCTGGGCGCTAGTAGGACCGAAGGCAAGGGACAAGTCAGCACGCGTACAAACTGCGAGCCTGACGGGGGAACGGCTCCCGCGTCAGGCCCGCTTGCTTATCGGCAGGGTCTTGGGGCTTGCTCTCCTCCCTAGCCCCTAGCCCCTAGCCCCTAGCCCCTAGCCCCTAGCCCCTAGCCCCTACTTCTTCTTGTAGTACTCCCCGACGTCCCGCTTCCCGCGCTCGAGGTAGGGCACGCCCTTGTCCATCCACTCGGGCCGCGGCTTGCCGAGCAGGTAGTGGTCGAAGAATTCGTCCTGGTAGATCGTCCAGTACTTCTGGTTCTCGCGCACGCGCAGGCCGTGCTTCTCGGTGTTGAAGTTGAACATCCAGGCTTCCTTGCCCAGCCTCCGGAGCGCCGAGAAGAATTCGATCCCCTGGTACCACGGCACCGCATCGTCCTCGTCGTTGTGAATCGTGAGGTATGGCGTGTTCACCTTCTCGACCCAGAAAATGGGCGAGTTCTCGATGAACTGCAGCGTCTTCGCCCACGGCGGGCCGCCGATGCGGCTCTGCGTGCGCTCGTACTGGAACGCGCGTGACATGCCGGTCCCCCAGCGGATGCCTCCGTACGCGCTCACCATGTTCGACACCGATGCGCCCGCCTGGACGGCGCGGAACATGTCGGTGCGCGTGATGAGGTACGTGATCTGGTAACCGCCCCAGCTGTGGCCCTGGATGCCCACGCGCGCCGGGTCGACGAAGCCCATGCCGAGGACCTGCTGCACGGCCGGGACGACGCACTTGAACGCGTCCTCGCCCGGGTAGCCCGTGGTGTAAACGATGTCCGGCTGGAGGAGGACGTAGCCGTTGCTGACGTAGCGCGCGAGGTTGATGCTCGTGCCGGGCGACGGCGTGGCGTAGGAGTGCAGGCCGTTGGTCAGCTCCTCGTAGATGTAGACCATCAACGGGTACTTCTTCGCCGGATCGAAGTTCTCGGGCTTTGTCAGGATGGCCCGCAGCTTCCTGCCGTCCGCGTTGATGTACTCGATGAGCTCCGAGCGGCCCCAGACAAACTGGGACTGCTGCGGATTGGCGTCGCTCACCTTCGTGAGGTTCTCGAAGTTCGGCCCCGCGGTCCAGAGGTTCGGGAACTCCTCGAAGCGCGAGGCGGTCAGGATGAACGGGCCGTCGGCGTTCTTCGGCTTGAGGAGCACCGGCCCGCCCCCGCCGCCACCGGGTCCGCCGCCGCCCGGTCCGCCGCCCGCGGCGGGGCTGGCGAGGCGCTTGTCCACCATGACCAGCCTGGCCGGCTCGCCATAGCCGGCCGCCAGCGGCGCCGGCGCGGGCGCTGCAGCCTTGCCCCTGGCCGGCCTCGCGGCCGGCGCGGGTACTGGCGCCGTCGGCGACACGCGGTAGTAGCCCGTGGCCTTCGTCAGCTCGTTCACGGCGGAGAGGAGGAACGGCTTGTCGGTCGGGAACATCCGCTCCTCGGGATCGGTCCTCACGTACCGGAACACGATCTGCGCCTTGCGCCCGGCGCCGCCCGTGACCAGCCGCGCATCCGTGCCGTCCGGCCTCACCTCCCAGATGTCGTACTTGTCGTAGAGCAGCACCGACCGGTCGCCCGACGTCCAGCCCGCCGACCCGTAAGCACGCGCCGGCTCTGGCGTGTCGCTCGACTCGTCGTCGAACCGCACACCGAGCTTCGCCGTGAGGTTGGTCTTGGCGCCGTCGCTGACGCGCACGGTGTACCACTGGCTGTCCTCGGCGTTGAAGGACAGCACGTACGAGCCGCCCGGCGACAGCGTCGCGGCGAAGCGCGACTTCTCCAAAAGCTTCTTGCGCGAACCGTCCCGCAGATTCACGGCGAAGTAATCGTTGTGGCCGCTGTCCCACGAGACCATCTGCCGGTACGGCACGTCGGACGAGCCGAGCGCCACGGCGTCGGTGTCGTTGACCGTCACGTTCGGCATGTCCTCCGACGCCAGGGGCACGAGGCGTTTGTCCTTGAGGTGCACCACGGCGCGATAGTTGCGCCTCTTCTCGGCATCCACCTGGACCTTCTGCATCGGCTGGAGCAGCGGGTCGGACCAGCTCCAGATGTCCACCTTCACCGGTTCGGCGGCGTCTTCAGCCGGCTCGGGCGCGGGCGGCTTCGCGTAGCCGAAGAACAAGCGATTGCCGTCCTTCGAGAACTCGGGGCGGCCGTTCTCGCTCACCACCATTCCGGCGGGCATGCCGCTGGTTGTACCCGACGCAATCTCGGCCGCGGCATCCGCGGCCGGCGTCCAGTGGTACAGCTTGTAGATCGCCGGGTCGTCTTTGTAGGCGTCGCGGTCGCTCAGGAAGGCCAGCTGCGCGGACTTCTCGTCGAAGACGAACGTCTTGTAGTGGCCGAGGCCCGAGAGAAGCGTCTTCGTGACGCCGTCCGCCATCCGTCGCACGAAGGCGCCGTCTTTTTCGGATGTCTTCGCGTCGGACGCCGTGCCGTACGCGAGCCAGGAACCGTCGCTGGCCCAGACGTACTCGACCACCTCGGCAATCCTCGTGTCGGTGCCCGCTGCGAGGTCGCGGACGACGAGCTCGGTGCCCGGGTCCTTCTTCTTCTCCTTCGGCTTTTTCGCCGCCGCGGGGTCCGGCTTGGCCTCGGGCTTGGCCTCGGACTTGGCCTCAGGCTTGGCCTCGGGCTTCTTCACCGGCGCCTCGAGGAGATACGCCACGAACCTGCCCGACTCTTCGGCCACCTTGAAATTCTTCACGCGATCGGCGGTGAACACCCGGCCAGTCGCGAGGTCGAGCACGCCGAGGCCGTTCTTCGGCTGATCTTCGGGCTTCTTCTTGTCTTTCTTCGCCTTGTCCACCTCGGCCTTGACCGGCGCGATGGTGAACACGACGTACTTGTCGTCGGCCGTGATCACGGCGTCGCGGCCGCGCGCCTGTTGCGTTTCGGCGCCGGTCTTCAGGTTCCTGATGACCAGTTCGCCGTCGCCGTCCTGCGGGGACAGCGCGTACACGAGCCACGCGCCGTCACGCGAGATCTTCGTGCCCTGGATGGTCCGCCATCCATCGTAGGCGTCATAGGAGATGGGGCGCTTCGCCGGGGTCTGGGCGGACATCCCCACCGAAACGATCACGAGGCAGGCTGCCAGCAGCAACCATCGGGACGATCGAGTACGAAGGCGCATGGACACTCCTCCACCATGCCGGATCACCGGTGCCGGTTGCGCGGATTATACGCCGGGGGCTGGGGGCATGGGACATGGGGCATGGGACATGGGGTCGGGCGCGCCGCATTGCCGTCGGCGGGGTGACTCGCGAAGCGAGCGATCGGGCGATAGGTGCGAGCGTGTCCCTCGAAGCGGGACCGCGGGGCGAGACACCCCGCCGACGGCCGCGGGGGTGCGCGGGGAACTCGCCGAGTCAGCGCCCGGCGGCCGGGATGTTCGATTGCGCGAGCTTTTCACCGGCGCGAACGGGAGTCGGCAGGCGGTTGGACGGCGGGGGATAGGGGCAGTCGTAGCTCTCGTTGTAGTAGCAGTACGGGTGAAACGCCCGGTTGAAGTCGACCGTATAAATGCCGGTGGCCGTGCGATCGAACTCGAGGTAACGGCCCGCCGCGTAGGTCTCCGTGCCGCTGGTCAGATCAGTGAACGGCACGAACAGCCTGCTGGGAGGCGTGCCTTTTTCGACGAACGCCCCAAGCGTCAACAACTGACCCTTGAGTGTGAACGATAGCGTGCCGACCTGATCCATGTCTCTCATCAGGCCGGTCGAGGTGGGCATCTTGAGGGGTGTGCGCCCGGCAGCGGGCGTAAACGAGGCAGTGACGGCATACGCCGGATCGATGGGAAAGTACTTCAGCGGCAGGTAGAGCCGCTGCGCGGCGAGCGGGATCGGCTGGTCGACCTGCCGGCGGAAGGCTTCGTCCTTGCTCGCGCGCTCGGCCTGGACGGTGGTGACGTAGTCAGCCGCCGCGTCGGGGGGCTTCGTGCCTCCGCAGGCCGCTGCGAGCGCAGCCACGAAAAGCACTGTCGCGAGAGGCGTTACGGTCTTGACTCTCACTGTTCTGCGTCCCACGATTCCTTCCTAGCCCCTAGCCCCTAGCCCCTAGCCCCTAGCCCCTAGCCCCTAGCCCCTAGCCCCTAGCCCCCGCCTCCGCCAAGCGGCCTGCCGGCCGGCTTCGGCGAGGCAGGCCTAGCCCCTGGCGCCGAGTCCGGAGTAGCCACCCAGCAGCTCCTCCACCGCCTCGGCCACTTCCGATGTCTTCCCGTCGAACAGGTGGTCGGCCCCGTCGACGGTCACCAGTTCCTTCGGGCCCGGCACCCTGGCGTAGAAGGCCCGCATCGACTGGTAAGGGCACAGATCGTCGCGATCGCCATGGATGAAGAACTTGGGCTTCAGGCTCTCGAGCACGGCCGAGAAGTCGTATCGGTCGACAGGCGGCGCGACGCCGATGAGCGTGGTCACGCGGTCGTCCATCGCACCGACGGTCATCGCCACCCAGGCGCCGAACGAGAATCCCGCGGCCCACAGCTCGGCACCGGGATAGCGCGCGGCCATGAAGTCGAGAGCGGTCCGGTAATCGGCCATCTCACCCGGGCCGTCTTCGAAGGCGCCCTCGCTCGTGCCCACGCCGCGGAAGTTGAAGCGAAGCACCGGCGCGCCGACGCGGCAAAAGCCCTTGGCGATCTGGTACACGACCTTGCTGTGCATGGTGCCCCCGCCGGTCGGCAGTGGGTGCGCCAGCACGACGGCCACGCGGGGTTGCTCGTCGGGAGTCGCGTCGAGCCGGACGTCGCCCGGGGTCCCGGTACGAACCGGCCCGATGTGGCAGTCGAACGTCGGGTCGTCAACAAGTGCCTCGAGCCGCCCGGCGGGGCCATGGATGTCGAAGGCCATACGCACAGTGTAACGGGGAGAGGGCCGGATACCGCAAGGCGCAGGGGGCCCGGGAACTCGTCGCCTGGCCGTACGGCCTTCGGACAGCGTCCCGGAGAGTCAAACGCGGTTGCGTCCCCTGCCCGCGAAGGCCGCCAGGCCGTACATCCCGGAGGCGCTCAGCAGGCCGATCGTGGCCGGCGTCCAGATGCTGCCCGGCGCGTTTCCCAGGGTGACCTGCGCGGTCAGCACCGCGGCCGCGCCGGCGAGGATGGAAGCGGTGACTTCGACGCGCCTGTTCACATGCGCGTGCAGGGCGACCAGGACCGGCACGAACAGTGTCGCGCCAATCATGGCGTAGAAGAGGCTGAGGGCGCCGACGATCGTGGGCGTGACCAGCGCCAGGAGAATGCCGAAGCCCCCGCCCGCCACGGCGGCCCAGCGCGCCACGCGGAGCACGTCGCGATCGGGCGCGCCCGGCCTGAGAAAGCGGCGATAGAGATCCTGCGACAGGGAGGTCGCGAGCATGAACAGCACCGCGTCGGCGGTGCTCACCTCGGCCGAGAAGATCGCCGCGAGCAGGATGGCGCCAAGACCGACGGGCAGGTCGCTCGCGAGCAGCGTGGGCAGCGCCAGTTCCTGCGGCAGGCCCGCGTGCCGCGCCCGCGCCGCGAGGCCGAGCACTGCCGGCACGCAGGCGAAGACGAACAGCGCCGCCGCGTTCCAGCCGATGCCGCGCCGGACGGCCTGTTCGCTCTTCGCGCCGAACGCCTTCTGGAGCAGGCCGGGCGAGGAGACGAACGCCGGGACGAGCAGGACGAGGAACGACACCGACGTCGCGCCGTTCCACACGGCGCCGAACCCCTCGTGCGGCGCGGACTGCACGACCGGCGAGAGGCCGCCGCTTGTCAGGAGCACCACGGGCAGCACGATCGCGAACCCGCACAGCAGGACAACCAGTTGCACGAGATTGACCCACGCGGACCCGAGCAGGCCGCCCGCGGCGAAGTACCCGGTCATCAGGCCGCCGCCGATGAGACAGCCGGCCCACTTCGGCAGGCCGGCGACGACGTTCAGGATCCAGGCGATGCCCACGAGCTGGCCGGCCAGGATGGAGAGCGTGGCCAGCCAGAGCGTCGCGGTGACCAGGGCGCGCACGGTGCCCCCGAAGTGATGCTCGAGCAGGTCGCCCGTCGTCAAAAACCCGTGCGCCGACGCCTGGCGCCACACACGCGGGCCGATCCAGAAGGCCAGCAGCAGCGAACCGATGGCGGCCGACCCGTTCCACCACCAGGCGCTCAGCCCGTCGCGGTAGCCGAGGCCGGTGGCGCCGACGGTGGACCCCGCTCCGATGTTGGCGGCAAGCATGGTCGAGAAGATGAGGGCGGCGCTCAACTGGCGGTTGGCCACGAAGAAGCCCGACGCGCTCTGCACGCGGCGGCTGAGTGCCAGTCCCAGCAGGAGCAGGCCCGCCGAGTAGGCGATGAGGAGCAGGAGGTGCGGGTTCACGTCAGCGCGGCGTCGCCTGGAGGTCGCAAGCCGCCGGCAGTCCGGGAAGGCCTCGCGCGGCGCGCACCGCGCGCAGCACGGCATCGGCGACGGCCTCGGCGGCGAGCGCCCCGATCCGGCTGACATCCGCCTCGCCCGCCAGCGTGCCGGTGGCGAGGGCGAACAGCGTGTCGCCGTCCGAGAGGCTGTGGACCGGCGTGATCGAGCGCGCGAGCCCGTCGTGGGCCATCTGCGCGACCTTGGCGGCCTGCGTCTTCGTCAGCGTGGCGTTGGTGGCGACAACGCCAATCGTGGAGTTCTCGCCGATGGGCCTCTTCAAAGCGGCGCCCGTGCGCAGCAGCACGCGCGCGTCGGCGAGGCCTCTGCCGTCGGCGGTGCGCACGCCCGCCACCACCCGGCCCGTCGCTGGATCGATCACGTCGCCGTAGGCATTCACGGCGACGAGGGCCGCCACGACGAGGCCGTCCGGGAGCGTGATGGCGGCGGTGCCGAGGCCGCCTTTCATGGCCCGCTCCATCCCCATCATCTTGCCGATGGTGGCGCCGGCTCCGGCGCCGACGTTGCCCTCTTCAATCGGGCCCGCCGATGCGGAGGCGGCGGCCGAATATCCGCAGTCAGCCCCGGGCCGCACCTTCGAATCGCCCACGCCCAGGTCGAACAGGATGGCCGCCGGCACGATGGGTACAACGCCGTAAGTGGTGTGGAACCCGATCTTCCGCTCTTCGAGATACCGCATCACGCCGGAGGCCGCGTCCAGCCCGAAGGCGCTTCCTCCCGACAGGACGATGGCGTGCACCCGATCGACGAGGTTGAGGGGATTCAGCAGGTCGGTTTCACGGGTGCCCGGGGCGGCCCCGCGCACGTCGACGCCGGCAACGGCGCCGCCCTCGGCGAGGACAATCGTGCAGCCGGTCGGCCTCGCCTCGAGCGTCTGCTGGCCGACCTTGAGGCCGGCGACGGCGGTCAGGCCGGATTCACTTGCGGTCGTCATGATCTGCGCACCCGAAGCGGCCACGAGCACCAGTGCGAGCAGCGGGAGAATCCCGGCGCGCGGCCGGGCGGCGGCACGGCTCATTATCGGATCTCGGCGAGAATCGCTCGAGCCTCACCGGCGTCGCTGGTGGCGTCGTCTATCGCCACGGCCTGCTCCAGCGTGGCAATGGCGGCGGCGCGGTTCCCCTGCCCGTACTGCGCGCGGCCCAGGCCGACGAGCGCCCGCTGATTGCGGGCGTCCTTCTTCAGCACCTCACCGTACGCCGCCGCCGCCCCGTCGTAGTCTCTCTTCGACAGGAGGGCGCGGCCGAGCGCGACGTTCACCATGTCGAGCGCGGGCGCCCGGGCCAGGATGTTCCGGTACTCCGCTGCGGCCTCGTCCCACTTCTCCTGCGCCATCAGCGACTCGGCCTCGCTCAGCATGGCTTGCAACCGCTTCGTGTCCACGCCGTCCATGGCGCCCCTGACCGGCGTGCCGACCAGCACGAACTGGACCTTGCTGTTGTGCATGCTGATCGCGACGCGCACGGCCACAGTCGACGCCTCGAATCCCGGCGCGCTGGCGGTGACCTCCCAGAGGCCTCCGCGCATGCCAAGGATGGCCCATTCGCCCTTGTCGTCGCTTGTCGCCGTGAACTCGTTCGGAATGGTCGACGGGTTCACGGCGCGGACGGTGGCGGCTTTGATGGGCTGGCCGGCGAGGTTCTTCACCGTGCCCGTGAGCCGGCCCACCAGCGGCTGCGCAGACGAAACCGACGCCGAGGCGAGAACGGCCCAGCAGGCGGCCGCGACTGCCGGGACAAGGCGGGCGGATCGCGTCACTCGAACTCCTCCCAAGGTCTGTGCTAGCTTACCATCCGCGGTCAAAGCCCGGGAGGGACACGTGCCACGCCATGCTCTTGCGCTGATTATCGCCGTCATTTCCACCGTTTCCCTGTCCGCACAGGTTCCCGCGGGCCCCGCCGCAGCCCCCCCGGCCGATGCCGCGCGCCTGAAACTGGCGGACGCGGTCATCGAGAAGGCCATCGCCGACAAGCAGATCCCGGGTGCCGTCCTGCTGGTCGGGCGAGGAGACCGGGTCCTTTATCAGAAGGCCTACGGCATGCGCTCGCTCGTCCCGCAGGCCGAGCCGATGACGCTCGACACGGTGTTCGACATGGCGTCGGTGACGAAGGTCGTGGCCACGGCCACGAGCGTCATGATGCTGGTCGAAGACGGCAGGATTCGCCTGAACGACCGGGTGGCGACCTACATTCCCGACTTCGGCCGGTACGGCAAGGGCGACATCACCATCCGCCACCTCCTGACGCACGTCTCGGGGCTGCGGCCCGACCTGGATCTGGGCGACGACTCGTGGCGAAGCTACGAGGAGGCCATCCGGCGCGCGTGCGAGGAGGTGCCGGTGGCCGCGCCCGGCGCGCGGCTCGTCTACAGCGACATCAACTTCTTCCTGCTCGCCGACATCGTCTCGCGCGTGGCGGGGATGAGCTTCGATCGGTTCGTGCAGGAGCGGCTCGCGGCGCCGCTCGGCATGCGCGACACGATGTTCAATCCGCCCGCGTCGCTCAGGCCGAGGATCGCGCCGACGGAAATGTGCACGCCCTTCGGCTGGCCCTGCGCGGGGCCGGACCAGGCCATGCTGCGCGGCGTCGTCCACGACCCGACGGCCCGCCGCATGGGGGGCGTCGCCGGGCACGCGGGCCTCTTCAGCACCGCCGCCGATCTGGCGCGCTACTGCCGCATGGTGCTGGGCGGCGGGTCGCTCGGCGCGGCGCGCATCCTCTCGCCGCTCAGCGTGCTCAAGATGACCTCGCCGGCAACGCCATCCGGCATGGCGAGCGTGCGCGGCCTCGGGTGGGATCTCGACTCGAGCTACTCATCGAACCGCGGCGAGCTGTTCCCGGTTGGGTCGTTCGGCCACACGGGCTGGACCGGCACGTCGTTGTGGATGGATCCGCTCACGAAGACCTACGTCATCCTGCTCTCCAACCGGGTCCATCCCGACGGCAAGGGCGATGCGGGGCCGACGAGGGCGCGCGTGGCGACGGTTGTGGCCTCGGCCCTCCGGCAGTTGCCCGCCGACAGCGTGCTGCGCGGCCAGCGCTGGACGGGCACCGATTTCGCCGCCGCCGGCAACGCGCCGCGCCGCGCCGACGAGGCCGACGGCCGCACGTTGAACGGCATCGACGCGCTCAAGGCGGACGGCTTCAAGCTCCTCAAGGGCAGGAGAGTCGGCCTCATCACGAACCACACCGGCCGCACGAGGACCGGCGAGGCCACCATCGACCTCATCGCGGGACTCAAGGACGTCACCCTGGTGGCGCTCTTCAGCCCCGAGCACGGCATCCGGGGCATTCTGGACGAGAAGATCGATTCGTCGAAGGACGAGAAGACCGGCCTGCCCATCCACTCGCTCTACGGCGCGGCGAACCGGCCGACGGCCGACATGCTGCAGGGCATCGACACACTCGTCGTCGACCTCCAGGACGTCGGGGCGCGCTTCTACACCTACATGACGACGATGGGGTACGTGATGGAGGAGGCGGCGAAGCGCAAGATCGCCGTCATCGTGCTCGATCGGCCGAACCCCGTGAACGGCGTGTCCATCGAGGGCCCGCTCGTGGACCAGAGCGAACTGAGCTTCGTGGCCTACCACCCCATGCCGATCCGGCACGGCATGACGCTCGGCGAACTGGCGCTCCTCTTCAATGCCGAGCGGAAGATCGGCGCCAACCTCGCCGTCGTCGAGATGAAGTACTGGGACCGGGACAGCTGGTTCGACCAGACCGGGCTCGGGTGGATCAACCCGTCGCCGAACATGCGAAACATGGTGGCGGCGAGCCTCTACACGGGCATCGGCGCCATCGAGGCGTCGAACCTGTCGGTCGGGCGGGGCACGGACACGCCGTTCGAGCATTTCGGGGCGCCGTGGATTGACGGCCCGAGGCTGGCGATGGAGCTCAACCGGCGGAACCTCCCGGGCGTGCGGTTCTATCCCGTCAGCTTCACGCCCGCGTCGAGCCGATACGCCAATGAACTCTGCCACGGCGTCTTCATCATCGTCACCGACAGGGAGGGAATGCGGCCTGTCCGGGTCGGTCTGGAAGTGGCCTCTGCGCTGTACAGGCTGTTCCCGGGGGCGTTCGAGGTGGACAAGGTGGGCCGCCTGTTCGGCGCCGACACGGTCCGCCGCATCCGCGCAGGGGAAGACCCCGGCGCGATTGCCGCGTCGTGGGCGCGCGGCGAGTCGGGATGGCGGCTGCTCCGGTCGAAGTACCTGCGCTACCGCTGACCTGCGCCGGGCACGTACTTGAGGATGAAGCTCCTGATGCTGCTGTTGTAAACGTTCGCCCAGTAGCTGGCGCCGCTCAGGCAACCGGCGGTGACCTTCGAGGTCACGCCCGCGACGGACCACACGCCTCCCGAGGACGCGAGCAGCGGCCCGCCGGAGTCGCCGTAGCAGACGCCGCTTGTCGACTCGCTGAAGGCCGCCTCGATCTGCGTCAGAGTCACGCGCGTGACGGTCAGGTTGCCTGAGCGAAGGGTCTGGCCGCTCGCGGTCACGCCATCGGTGCCCCAGCCGGCGACAACAGCCGACTCTCCGCCGGAGAGGGCGCGGCTGGTGAACAGGGGAACCGGCGTCCGCCCCAGAGGCTCTGCGAAGATCACGACGCCGACGTCCAGCGACGACGGCCCGATGCCGGTGTAGTCGGGGCTCGCGTAGAACTCCCTGGTCGTGATGGGCGGCAGGCCCGCGCCCATGTACGCCGCGACCCGGCGTGTCGCGCCGTCGAGGCAGTGCGCCGCCGTCAGCACCGCATTCGTGTCGATGATCGTGCCCGAGCAGTAGCCCTGGGATAGACCAGCGCCGTCCAGCAACTGGAGCCACACGACGCTCGATCGGTCGGCCTGCTCGTCCGTGCACGCGATGCCGTTGACGATGCCCTGCGGCGAGTCGAAGAAGCCGGAAAGCACGCTGCAGGGGTTCGCGATCGGGGCCGCCGGCGGGGTTGGCGGCGTCACGGCAGGGGGCGGGCTCGGCGCCGGACCCGGAGACGACCCGCTGCCGCCGCAGTCCGCGGACAACAGCACCGCCGCAACGATGCCGGCGGCGGCGAGGAACCGACAGCGAGTTACTCTGAACATGCCGCACCTCGCGCGCGCCTGTCGATAACCCGAGCCCCTCAGCAGCCGCGATTCCGAGTCGCCGGCGGGTCGGGCCCGCCGGCTCCCGAGCCGGACTCCGCAGGCCGGGAACCCTCCTCGGCTTGGCGTCGGGTTCCGGCCCTCTCCTCGGGCTTGCGCTATCCGCGCTGGCTCGACCGCTACGCGCCGCGCCCGGGAACCCTCCGTCCGCTCGTCGGGTTCCGGCCAGCGCGCGCGGCCTGCTCCGTACGGCTCGTCCGCCGCCAGGCCCGCCCCGCTCCGCGGCGGTCACTAATCGCGGCCTGTCTTCTGGCCCCGAGCCCCGAGTCCCGAGCCCCGCTTGCCCCGCCGTCGCCGACCGGGCGCCAGCGGCATGCCTCGCGCGGCGGTCCCGCTTCGAGGGACACGCTTACAACTGGCGCTCGATCGCTCGCGCTGCGAGACACGCCGCAGGCGCCCGGATAGTCGAGCCCCGAGTCCCGAGCCCCGAGTCCCGGCGTCGCCGACCGGGCGCTAATCGCGTTCCGTGTCCGACCAGCGCCTAGCCCCTAGCCCCTAGTACAGCATCAGATAAATGACCACCCCTGTCACCGACACGTAGAGCCAGAGCGGCAGCGTCCGGCGGGCGATGGCCGCGTGGCGGTCGAACCGCTGCCGCAGGGCCCGCGAGAGGGTCATCAGGACCATCGGCACGATGGCCGCCGCCAGCACGATGTGCGTGATGAGGACAGCGAAGTAGACCGCGCGGATTCTTCCGGTGCCGGTAAACGGCCGCGAGCCGGCGTTCGCGTGGTAGATGACGTAGGAAACCAGGAAGAGCGCGGAGGCGGCGACCGCCGCCAGCATGAACGCGCGGTGCGCCGGGATCTGCCGCCGCCTGATGAAGACGTAGCCCGCGACGAGGAAGAGGGTGGCCACGCCGTTCAGCGAGGCGTTCAGCGCCGGCAGGTCCGACACGTTCATGAGGTCACACCCGGTTGACGACCATCAGGATCCACAGGAGGGGCAGGTAAAGGATCGAGCCGAAGAAGAGCCGCCGCGCGTCGGCCGTGGTCCGGAGCCACGCGAAGCGGCCGGCCAGCGCCAGGAAGAGGAGTCCCATCACCGCGGCCCCGGCCAGGTACAGGTTGCCGGTCATGCCGGCGGCCGTCGGGGCCAGGCTGACGGGAAGCAGGGCGGCCGCGTAGACAACCGACTGCCGGCCCGTCGATGCGCCGTCTGGTTCGACGATGGGCAGCAGGGGAAACCCCGCACGCTTGTAGTCCTCGCGGTACATCCACGCGATGGCGAGGAAGTGCGGCATCTGCCAGAGAAAGACGACGCCGAAGAGGATCCAGGCCTCGAGCGACAGGCTGTTGCGGACCGCAGCCCAGCCGATCATCGGCGGCAGCGCGCCCGGCACGCCGCCCACGACAGTGGAGAGCGACGTCCGCTTCTTGAGCGGCGTGTAGAACACCGTGTAGGTGAGCAGCGTGACGAAGGCGACCGCGGCCGCGAGCAGGTTCACCGCCAGGGCCAGCTGGGCGAGGCCGGCGATGGAGAGGACGAGGGCGAAGGCCTTCGCGCGCCCCGGTTCGATGCGCCCGCTCGGCAGGGGCCGCGCGCGCGTCCGCCGCATCAGGCCGTCCGATTCGACCTCGAGCAGCTGGTTGAAGGCCGACGCGCCGCTGGCGACCAGCGCCGTGCCGATCAGGGTGTGCAGCAGCAGCGCCCAGCCCAATCCCCGGGGCGCGGCCATGTAGTAGCCCGCGAGCGTGGTCGCCACGACGAGCATGTTGAGGCGCGGCTTGGCCAGCGTGACGTAATCGCCCGCCTGCGCGCCGGGCGCCGTCACCGCTTCCTCCGCGGCGGGACCTTCTTCGTTGGCGCGGCCCTGGGGACGGGCGCCTTCGTGGCTGCGGAGGCCGCCATGATGCCTGCTTCCACGAGCTTGCGGTCGATCCGATCGGCGATCCAGTGCGGGTCCCACCACTCGACAGGGTTCACCGGGCGCCCGGCCACCAGCACGGTGAAGTGCAGGTGGTCGCCACCCGCGAGCCCCGTGCTGCCGCTGCGCCCGATGGTCTCGCCCCGGTTGATCCGGTCGCCCGCCTCGACGGTGATGCTCGAAAGGTGCGCGTAGAGCGACTGCACGCCCATGCCGTGATCGAGGATCACGCAGTTGCCGAAGATGCCCAGGTAGCCGGCGAACACCACGTGGCCGGTGTTCGACGCCGTGATGGCCGCCCCGCGCGTCGACGCGAGGTCGGCCCCGAGGTGCACCTGCTGGTCGATATCGCGGCCGCCGTAGACGTACGTCCGGTGATCGGCGAAGACGGCCTCCGACTTTGCCCCGCCCATCCGGGTGAACGTTCCCCTCCAGAGCCGCTCGGAGGAGGTCGCGCGCGCCAGTTCCTCGATCTGCGATTCGTTGGCGCGGCGCAGATCGCCGTTGATCCTGAGAAACGCCTCGAGGCGCTCGTCCGGCGTCTCGACGGGCAGATGCATCGAGGGAGTCGCCTCGATGATGGCCGGCACCACCTGCTTGAAGAAGGCGTCGGTCACGTTCAGGCGGCGCCGGGCGAACTGCGCGGTGAACGCCCGGTAGGCGAACTCGGCGGAGGCGGTGTTGCCGGCCGGGTCGGTGGCCACGATCCGGATGGGCGTTGTGATGTCCTGGTCGTGCAGCAGGCCGAAGAAGGCGACGCGGAGGTCGGGATCGACGGGCGGCGCGCCGGCGGGCCTGGCGCCTGCGGCCCCGGCGGCCGGGAAGCCCGGATAGAAGCGATTGCCCGCCTGCACGCCCGATGCCGCGTCGGCCGGCGTGACGCGGTACACCACCATCTCGGCGCCGCCGAGATTGACGTAGTGGTGCCGGGACACCACGGCGAGCTTCGGCGGCGCGAGGCGCACGGCCAGTTCGCGCGTCTCCACCGTATCGGCGCGGCGGATGCCGTAGAGCACGTCCCGCGACGCGGTCACCACGAGCCGCGCGGGGCCGTCGCGCAGGCCGGTGAGGGCGCTCGATGGGCTCTCCTGCGTGACGCGGATGCGCTCCGGAGTTTCCTGGCCGAAGCGGGCCGAACCGGGCGCGTCGAGCGAGAAGAGCGGGAACACGCGCCCCTCCTGCTCGATGGACGCGTCGAGCCGGCCGAGCGTCGTGCCCAGCGAATCGACGGTCACGTCGAGGGCGACGGGCCCGCCGCCAATTGCCGCCGGCTTCTCAATCTTGACCAGAGGTCCGGGTTCCTGTCCGGCGTAGTAGAAGACGAGCGCGCCTGCGGCGACGAGCAGGGCGAGCGCGGCGGCGGCGACAGCCTTGAACGACATAGGGTGCAGTACTTGACCCGATACGAACCGGGCGGGTAATATTAGAGGTTCCTGACCGGTGTGTGCCGGTATCGTCTAGGGGTTAGGACACGTGGTTCTCAGCCACGGGACCGGGGTTCGAATCCCCGTACCGGTACCAATCATCATACATTCCCTTTGCCGACCGGCCCCGTGACTTGACGGGGCCGTTTCCATCCCCGAGCCTCTCATCCTCCAGTTCCTGCCCAGGCCAGTGCCGCAATCGCCGTATCCTGGAACCCGACCCCGGTCAGATCGCAGATCGTAATCTCATCGTCGCGCGTCCGGCCGGGCTTCCTGCCGGCCACCAACTCGCCGAGCTGCCCACGCACGTCCGCCTCGCGCAGCAGCCCGGCGGCGAGTGCGTGCGAAAGCTCGCCGAACCGCGCGCACTGGCTGAGGCGATCGACCACGACGATGTCGGCGCGGGCCAGGCAGGCGGCGTCCAGTTCCTGCTTGCCCGGCGTGTCGGAGCCGACCGCCGTGACGTGCACACCGGGCTTCAGCCAATCGGCGCGGACCAGGGGTTCGTGCGACGGGGTCGCCGTGATGAGGATGTCTGCCGCACGGCACACCTCCTCGGGCGCCGCGCAGGAGACGGCCTCGATGCCGTAGGCGGCGCGCATCTCCTCGCAATACAGGGTCAGTCCCGGCCGGTCGATGCTCCAGGCGGCGAGCCGCTTGAAGCGGCGGACCTCGCGCAGGCAGGCAATCTGGTGGCGCGCCTGCACGCCCGACCCGAGGATCCCGATGGTCTCCACGTCACGGCGCGCCAGGCAGTCGGCCGCGATCGCGCCGGCCGCACCCGTGCGGATGTCGGTCAGGAAGCCGTTGTCGAAGAGCAGGCCCGTCGGCATGCCCGTGGCGGCGTCGAACAGCGCCATCATCCCGGACCCGGTCGGCAGCCCGAGGGCCGGGTTGTCGTAGAATCCGGAAGCCACCTTCACGGCGATGAACGGCACGCCGTCGACCCAGGCGGTCTTGACGTGGAACTCGCCGCGAGTGCCGGGAATCGGCAGGTTGATGACGGCGGGCACACGCGTCCGGCCCTCGCCGTCCGCGCGGAACGCGTCGCGGATGGCCAGGACGGCGGCGGAGGGCGTCACCGCGGCGCGCAAGGTCTGTTCGTCGAGGCTGGGCAGGCTCACCCGGTCATTCTCCGGCCGGACGAGGGATCCGCGCAAGGGGAGCAGGTGTCCTGATGGAACGTGTGCTGCGGCGGCTCCTGATCGGATGCGCGCTTGGTGCGGCCTCGGCGGCGCTGGCCTGGGCCGTCGGCTTCACCGCCTTCTTCCGGACGGTCGAGCTCAAGACCTACGACCATCGCGTGCGCATGACGGCCGACCCGGCGTCTGCGCGGCGCGACATCGTGCTCGTCAGCATCGACGATGGCAGCATCAGGCGCCTGGAGCCGCAGGTCGGCCGCTGGCCCTGGCCGCGCGTCGTCCACTCGCACGTGGTCGACTACCTGGCACGCGGCGGGGCGAAAGTGATCGTCTACGACGTCCTGTTCACGGAGCGGCAGCAGGGGTCGTTCGAGATCGACGGGACGACGTGGACCGGGGAGGAATCGGACCGCGCGCTGGCGTCGTCGGCGGCGCGCGCGGGCAACGTGGTGTTCACGGCCGACGTGACGGCGGACGAGACGGCGCTTCTGGGCACGCGCGGCATCGACGCGCTTCGCGCGGGCCAGCCGTTCGCGGCCGACCCGGCGTTCGAGGCGCGGCCGGGCGTGATTCTGCCGTACGAGGAACTGACCGACGCGGCGGCGGCCGTGGGCCACAGTTTCACGATCTACGACGCCGACGGCCCCGTGCGGCGTTCGGCCCCGTTCGTGCGCGTGGGCGATGTCGGCGTGCCGTCGCTGGCCGTCGCCGCGGCGATGCTGGCGGTCCCCGTGCCGATCGACGCAATCCGGCGCGAGAACGGGACGCTGAAAGTGGGGCCCGCCTCGGCGCCGCTGGTGCCCGCCCGGATCCCGAGTTTCTACGGCCCCGCCGCCACCGCCGAGCGCATGCTGATCCGTTATACGGGCCCGGTGCTGGCCGACGGCAGGCCGACCTATCAGGACTACAGCTTCTACGACCTGTTCTACTCGGAGCTCCAGCTGCTCGCGGGCGAGAAGCCGGAGGTGGACCCGGAGGTGTTCCGCGACACGATTGTCGTCGTCGGCACGACCGCCGCGGGCCTGCGCGACCTGTTCACGGTGCCGTTCTCCGAAGGCAGCATGCCGGGCATGCAGGTGCACGCGAACATCATCGACAACCTGCTGTCGCAGCGATTCATGCGGCCCCTCGGCGCCGGCTGGAACCTCCTGGTGCTCGCCGCCTGCGCGCTTGCGGTCGGCATCGCCGGCGCCGCGCTCGCCGTGTGGGCGTCGGCGGCCATCGCGGCCGCAATCGTCCTCGCGATCGGCTGGGTGTCCGTCGTGCTGTTCAGCCAGGGCGTGTGGATGGATGTGGCGGCTCCCGTCTTGGCCGTGGCCCTCGCCGCCTTCGGCGGCACGGCCTACCAGTACGTCGTCGAAGGGCGCGAGAAGCGGCAGGTCAAGCGGATGTTCTCCCGCTTCGTGTCCAGGGACGTCTTCGATCAGCTGATGGCCGACCCGTCGAGCGCGCGCATCGGCGGAGCGAGGCGCGAGATGTCCGTGCTCTTCGCCGACATCCGCGGGTTCACGACCTTCACCGAGCGCGGCCGCCCCGAGGAGGTGGTCGCGCAGCTCAACGAGTATTTCTCGCGCATGGTGGACGTGGTGTTCGCGCACCGCGGGACGGTGGACAAGTTCGTCGGCGACATGGTGATGGCGCTGTTCGGCGCGCCGCTCGCCGACCCGGACCACGCGGACCACGCCGTGGGGGCGGCGCTCGGCATGCTCGGCGCGCTCGGCGACCTGAACGCGCGGTGGGCCGCCGAGGGGCGCCCGCCGCTCGAGATCGGCATCGGCGTGAACACCGGCGACATGGTGGCGGGCAACATCGGGTCCGACACGATCATGAGCTACACGGTCGTCGGCGACGCGGTGAACCTGGGCGCGCGCCTGGAGTCGCTCAACAAGGAGTACGGCACCCGCCTCATCGTCAGCGACAGCACGCGGGCACGGCTGAAGGGGCGGTATGATATGAATCCGTTGGGAAATGTGACAGTCAAAGGCAAGTCCGAGCCGGTGAGCATCTTCGAGGTGATCGCTCGGCTGGACAGGCAGGAGTAGCCCTGTGGTGAGCCGACCGACAGCGATGCTGATTGCCGCCGCGGTGCTGGCCGCAGGCCTGGCCGCGCCAGCCGCCGGCGGGCCCCAGATTCCGGGCATCCCGAAATCCAAGGAACTCACCGAGGTGATGAAGCGGGCGAACCAGCTCCGCGACCTGCAGATCACCGAGGCCGAGGAGATCAAGCTGGGCGCAGACGTCAGCACCCGCGTGCGCGAGCGCTACGGCGTGGCGCAGGACGCCTCCGTTCACCGCTACGTGACGCTGGTCGGCACGCTGCTCGTGAAGAAAAGCACGCGGCCGAACCTGCCGTTCAGGTTCATCGTGCTCGATACGGACGGCGTAAACGCCTTCGCCGCCCCCGGGGGCTACATCCACATCACGCGCGGCGCGCTCGGGCTGATGGCGACCGAGGCGGAGCTTGCCGGCGTGCTGGCCCACGAGATCTCCCACGTCGCCGAGAAACACACGATTGGCGCCATCCAGAAGAACAAGCTGGTCCAGATCACCGCCGAAGAGAGCATCACGAAGAACCCGGAGCTGTGGGGCAAGCTCGTCGACGTGACCTCGGATCTCGTGATGGCCGGCTTCGGCCGGGGCGAGGAGATGGAAGCGGACCGTGACGGCCTCGCGATGGCCGAGGCGGCGGGCTACGCGCCGGGCGGGCTGGGCGAGTTCCTGAAGCGGCTCTCGGACCGCAACACGAGCACGTCCGGGAAGCAGGGCCTGTTCGCGTCGCACCCCGAGATGAAGGAGCGCCTCGCGACACTCGACAAGGAAATCAAGGGGAAGAAGTACTCGTCCACCGCGATCCTCGGCGACCGGTACAAGGCCAGCATTTCCTATACCGCAAAGCCGGTGGCCGAGATTGCCACCGTCGAAGCGGGAGCGGCCGGGCTGGCCGGCAGCACGGCGAAACCCGCCGAGGCGCCGAAAAAGAAGGGCTTCGGCCTCGGTGCGCTAGCCGCCAGCTGCGGAAGGGTGGCGTCGTTGTCGACCCTGCCGTCGACGATCACTCCGCAGTGCCCGTGGTCGGTGTAGGCGCAGAGGCAGACGT
>JAWOGY010000143.1:0-16425 GCA_046496425.1 Vicinamibacterales bacterium | reverse complement strand
CGGCGTTCGGCCCCGAGGGCACCACCGCCACTGCGTTCCCAGCGGCACCGGGGACGCAGGTCAGCGCGAAAAAGACATCCTCGACGTCTGGTTCGACTCGGGCTCGAGCCACGAGGCCGTGCTCGCGGTGCACCCCGAACTGCGCTGGCCGGCGGACCTCTACCTCGAGGGCAACGACCAGTACCGCGGGTGGTTCCAGAGTTCGATGCTCGTGGGGCTGGGCACGCGCGGCCGGGCCCCGTACCACCAGGTCGTGACGCACGGCATGGTGGTCACCGAAGAGGGCCGGAAGATGTCGAAGTCCCTCGGGAACGACGTGCCTCCCGAGGACGTGATTCGCAAGAGCGGCGCCGAGATCCTGCGGTTGTGGGTGGCCAGCGTCGACTTCCGCGAGGAAGTGCGCTTCGGGCCCGAGATCCTGGCGCGGGTGGTCGAGGCGTACCGCAAGCTCCGCAACACGCTGCGCATTCTGGTGGCCAATCTGGCGGACTTCGATCCGGCCGCCGACATGGTGCCGCCGCTCCTCATGGACGAGGTCGATCGTTTCGCCACGGCCCGGTACGGCGAACTCGCGTCGAAGATCCTCGCCGCCTACGAGCGGTACGACTTCCCCGCGATCTTCCAGGCGCTGAACGCCTTCGTCGCCGTCGACCTGAGCGCGTTCTACGTGGACGTGACGAAGGACCGCGTCTACACGCTCCCGGCCCGCTCCCGCAGCCGCCGGTCCGCGCAGACGGCGATGTTCGCCATCGCGGACGGCCTCGCGCGCCTCATCGCCCCCGTCCTGCCGGTTCTCGCCGAGGAGTTCTGGTCGCACCTTCCCGGCGCGCGCGAAGAATCGGTGCACCTCGCCCAGTTCCCGAAGCAGGTGCAGCTGTTCAGGAACGAGGAGCTCGAGTCGCGCTGGTCGCGACTGCTGAAGCTGCGCGCGGCCGTCAACGTCGAGCTCGAACAGCTGCGGCAGTCGAAGGAGATCGGCCAGTCGCTCGAGGCCGTCGTGCACCTGCGCGCCGAGGGGCCGATCGCGGACCTCATCGCGAGGCACCGGGACGACCTGCCTGGGTTGTTCATCGCGTCGCAGGTCGATGACGTCACCGACCCGCCTGTCGCGGGCCAGGAGCCCGCCCACGGCTCCGTGTACCACGAAGGCGAGGGCAGTTCGGTGCACATCGTGGCGGAGAAGGCCGGCGGGACGAGGTGCGACCGTTGCTGGCGCTACGTGGCCGCGGTCTCGAGCGCCGAGGGCCGCGAAGGCGTGTGTCCCCGCTGCGAGGACGCGCTGGCGGCCGGCCGATGACGCGGCCGCGCCGCTTCCTGCTCGAGGCCTCCCTCGTGGCGGGCATCGTGGCGCTCGACCAGATCACGAAGCTCCTCGTGCGGCTGGACATCCCGCTCCACGACAGCGTGCCCGTCATTCCGGGATTCCTCAATCTGGTGCACGTGCGCAACACGGGCACCGCGTTCGGGTTCCTGAACGCGGCGGACTTTCCGTACAAGGCGCCCGTGGTGGCCCTGGCCGCGGCGCTGGCGCTCGCGGGCATCGCGATGTACGCCGCGCGGCTGTCCTCGCACGAACGGCTGGCGCGCATCGGCCTCGCGCTCATCCTGGGCGGCGCCGTCGGAAACCTGATCGACCGGCTGACGCTCGGCTCCGTCGTCGACTTCGTCGACGTGGTCCTCGGCGGCTGGCACTTCTGGGCCTTCAACGTCGCCGACGCGGCCATCACCCTGGGTGTGACGGCCATGCTGGCGGACATGATCGGATTGGACAGGCATGCTTCCAGTACTGTTTGAGCTGGGCCCGATTACGGTCTACAGCTACGGCGTGCTTCTGGCGTCGGCGTACCTGCTGGCCCTCTACTACGCGGTGCGGCGGGCGCGGCGATTCGGCCTCGACGGCGACCGCGTGCTCGACCTCGGCATCTACATCATCATCTCGGCGCTTGTCGGCGCCAAGCTGCTGCTGCTCATCGTCGACTTCGACTACTTCTGGCGCCAGCCGGCCGAGTTGTGGACGCTCGTGCGATCGGGCGGCGTGTTCTACGGGGGCCTGGTCCTGGCGTTCCTCGTGGGCCTCTGGTACGTGCGCAAGCACCGGCTCCCGGTGTGGCCGGTCGCCGACGCCGTGGCGCCCAGCATCGCGCTGGGGCACGTCGTGGGCCGCTTCGGCTGCCTCTTCGCCGGCTGCTGCTACGGAACGCCGACGTCGCTCCCGTGGGGCATCACGTTCACGGACCCGTTCGCCGCCAGCAACGTCGGCACGCCCCTGCACGTGGCGCTCCACCCGACGCAGATGTACGACGCCGGGGCCGAGTTCCTCATCCTCGCGCTCCTCCTCGGGACGGAGCGGTTCTGGCGGCGTCATGCGGGATGGACGTTCTGGGTCTACATCCTCCTCTACGGCATCTCGCGGTTCGCGATCGAGTTCTTCCGCGGCGATCCCCGCGGGGCCACCATGGGCTTCTCCACGTCCCAGTGGATCTCGATGGCGTTGGTGCCGCTGTCGCTGTTGATGCTGTTCGTGCTGTCGCGCAAGGGGCCCGCGCCCGAGCCGGCGGCCGCGGGCGCGGCAGGCGGGCGCAAGAAGAAGCACGGACGCTGACGCGCGCGTGGCCATGGATCATCACGACCTGCGGGTGAACGCCGAGCAGGCGGGTATCCGTCTCGATCAGTTCCTGGTGGGCGAACTGCCGAGGCACTCCCGGTCGCAGATCCAGCGCCTCATCAAGGAGGGCCGGGTCCGGGTGGCCGGCCGCGAGGCGAAGGCGAACTATCTCATCCGGCCCGGGGACGCCATCGCCGTCGACGTGCCGGAGCCGGTGGCCGCGGCGCCGGAACCCGAACCCCTGCCCCTCGACGTGCTCTTCGAGGACGCCGACGTCATCGTCGTCAACAAGGCGGCCGGCATGGTCGTGCACCCGGCGCCGGGGCATGGCGGCGGCACGCTGGTCAACGCGCTGCTGCACCACGTGGACGACCTGAGCGGCGTCGGCGGCGAACTGCGGCCGGGCATCGTCCACAGGCTCGATCGCGGCACGTCCGGGGTCATGGTGGTCGCCAAGCACGACGCGTCGCACCGCGAGATGGCTCGCCAGTTCCACGATCGCGAAGTCGAGAAGGAGTACGAGGCGCTCGTGTGGGGCCTGGTGCACCAGGGCCGGCGCATCGACGCGGCGATCGGGCGCGACCCGAACGATCGGAAGAAGATGTCGAACCGCGCCCGGTTCGCGCGGACCGCGGTCACCCGCGTCACGTTTTCGCGGTTCCTGGACGGCGTGTCGTATCTGCACGTGGCGATCGCGACGGGCCGTACGCA
This sequence comes from Vicinamibacterales bacterium, assembly GCA_046496425.1. Classification (GTDB taxonomy): domain Bacteria; phylum Acidobacteriota; class Vicinamibacteria; order Vicinamibacterales; family JAKQTR01; genus JAKQTR01. The sequence goes on along the minus strand of JAWOGY010000143.1, from coordinate 13,109 downwards.
CCAGATCCGCGTGCACCTGAGCGGCATCGGCCACCCGATTGTCGGCGACCCGGTGTACGGGGGCGTGCGGCGGCTGATGCCGGCCCAGCTCAGGGTCGTGCAGCGCCTCGAGCGGCCGTTCCTGCACGCGCGGCGGCTCGCGTTCACCCACCCGTCCGACCCGGACCGGCGGCTCGAGTTCACCGCGCCCCTCCCGGACGATCTGCAGGGCGTGCTGGATGAACTCGTCGCGCGGGCCGAGGCGAAAAAGCCGTAGGAGTGGGACGATGACCGAGCGCGGCGGAACCAGACTGTCGTCGGCGGAGGCCTTCAAGGGGCGCATCTTCACCGTCACCGTCGATCGCGTGACCATGCCGAACGGCCGGACCGTCAGCCTCGACATGGTGCGCCATCCCGGCTCCGTCGTCCTGATCCCGATGCGCGACGACGGGCGGGTCGTCTTGATCCGCCAGTACCGGTATGCCCTCGATCGCTGGGTCTGGGAGCTGCCCGCGGGCAGCCTGGAGGCGGGCGAAGATCCCGCGGCGGCCGCCTCGCGCGAGTGCGAAGAGGAGATCGGCCTGGTTCCCGGCCGCGTCGAGTTCGCCGGCGCCTGGTATCCGACGCCGGGCTTCTGCACCGAGGTGATGAACTACTACCGCGTCAGCGATCTGCGAGAACGCGGCGCCGACGAGCCTCCGGCGCGCAAGGACGAAGACGAGGACATCCGCGTCCACGTGCTCGCGCTCGACGAGGCCCGCGCCATGGTCCGCCGCGGCGACATCGTCGATCTCAAGACCGCGTGGGGGCTGACGCTCGTCTGACGCGCCGTGGTGCGCCCGCCTCGCGGGCGCGCCGCTTCGTCGGATGTTCGCTCGGAGACAGGCTTCCGCGCGCCAATGGGCGCCGATCGGGCGTATCATGGATGGTACGTCCTCTCCATACCCGCCGGAGTGGTGAGCGTGCCGCGCCGCGATCTGAAGGCGGCCGGCCTCCGTGGTTCTTCAGCGAGGATTCCGTCCGATGCCAGACCTACCCCAGCAGCACCCGAAGGGCACCAGTGCGCGTGTCCTCCTGTCTTCCGTGTTCGGCCCCTACGCCCAGGACGACGAGTTCGGCAGCCGATCGATCAACCCGATGGAGCTGTACCACAACCAGGTGACGCGCGAGCAGGGCCCGTTCTCGCTCCGCATGTTCCACCGGTCGTGGGGCATCATCTTCATCCAGCACAACATCTCCGCCCCGTGCGCCGTGCTCGACTTCCCCACCCGCGAACGGTTCGTCGAGGAGCTCAAGGCCCACCGCTACGACATTGTCGGCATCTCGAGCATCATCGTGAACGTCGGCAAGGTGCGCGAGATGTGCCGCCTCGTGCGGGAGCACTCGCCGCACTCCACGATCGTCGTCGGCGGGCACGTGACGGCGATTCCCGGCGTGCAGCACATGCTCGACGCGGACCACGTGGTGAGGGGCGAGGGGGTGTCGTGGTTCCGCGCGTACCTGGGCGAGCCCGTCGACGTGCCCATCCACCACCCCGTGATCCCGTCCTCGTTCGGGTTCCGGGTGATGGGCCTGCACGGGCCGAAGGGCGGGGGCAGCCCGGCGGCGACCATCATCCCGTCGGTGGGATGCCCGATGGGGTGCAATTTCTGCACGACGTCGGCGTTCTTCGGCGGCAAGGGCAAGGTGGTCAACTTCTTCGAGAAAGGCCAGGAGATCTTTGGCGCCATGTGCGACGCCGAGCAGCGGCTCGGCGTGAAGTCGTTCTTCGTGATGGACGAGAACTTCCTGCTCTACAAGGCGCGCGCGATGGAGCTGCTCGAGCAGATGAAGGCAAAGCACAAGGCGTGGTCGCTGTACGTCTTCTCGTCGGCGAACGCGTTGAAGAAGTACTCGATGCGCGAACTGGTCGAGCTGGGCATCAGCTGGGTGTGGATGGGGCTGGAATCGCCCGAGAGCCAGTACACGAAGCTGGATGGCACCGACACGGTCGCCCTGACGAAGGAGCTCCAGTCGCACGGCATCGGCGTGCTCGGGTCGACGATTGTCGGCCTCGAGCACCACACGCCGGAGAACATCGCGCAGGAAATCGAGCACGCCGTGCTGCACGACACGGACTTTCACCAGTTCATGCTCTACACGCCGGTCCCGGGCACGCCGCTCTACGAGGAGATGGTGGAGCAGGGCCGGTTGCTGCCGGATGTGGACCTTGCCGACATCCACGGGCAGGACCACTTCAACTTCCAGCACGCGGCCATCCCGCGCGAGGAGTCGAAGCGGCTCCTCGACTGGGCCTTCCGACTCGACTACGAGCGCAACGGCCCGAGCGTCTACCGCCTCGCCAAGACGATGCTCGAGGGGTGGAAGAAGTACCGCTACGACCCGGATCCCCGCGTGCGTGAGCGCATCCGCGATGCGGGGCACGGTTTGCGCGGCGGGTACGGCGTGGCGCTGTTCGCGATGGAGAAGTACCTCCGCACCTCCAACGTCGAGGTGAGCCGGAAGATTGGCGCGCTGCGGAAGGAGATGGAGCAGGAGCTCGGCCTGTTCCAGCGTTGGGCCGACCGGCTGGCCGGTCCCGCCCTGCTGTGGCTCGCCCGCCGCGACGCGCGCAAGTACCCCCACGGGAAGCGGATCGAGCCGATGACGTTCCTCGAGCGGCGCAACTGGCCGAAGACGGCCTAGGCGCCCAGCCTGACCGCTTCCTCGATCGTGGCGATGTGGATGGCCGCGGTGTCTTCGACGCGCCGCGCGTAGCCGCCGGCGAACACGATTACGGCCGGGACCCCGGCGTCCCGGGCGGTTGACAACACCAGGGAGTCCCGGCCCCTCAGGCCCTCGTACGTGAGGCACAACCCGCCCAGCTGATCCTCGACGTAGGGGTCCGCGCCGGCCACGTACACGATGAGATCCGGCCGGCTGGCGACGACGGCGGGCAGCGCGCGCTCGAGGGCGTGCAGGTACTCGCGGTCGCCGGTGCCGTCGGGAAGCCCGACGTCCAGCGACCCCCGGGGCTTGACGTGCGGGTAGTTGTGCTCCTGGTGGATCGAGAAGGTGAACACCGACGCGTCGCCCTCGAAGATGAACGCAGTGCCGTTTCCCTGGTGCACGTCCGCGTCGACGACGGCGGCGCGGCCGATGGTCCCGTCGCGCTGGAGCGCGCGGATGGCCACGGCGACGTCGTTGTAGAGGCAGAAGCCCTCGCCGTGCGACGGGAACGCGTGATGGAAGCCGCCCCCGAGGTTCGCGGCGGCAAAGAGGCGGGGCTCCCCGGCGGCAGCGCCCCCGGCGCCGCCCTCCGCCCGGCGCCGGGCCGCGACCGCCAGCCTGGCGGCGGCGATCGTGCCGCCCGCCATGAGCCTGAATCCTTCAGCGACCTCCGGTGACCACGGCAGTTCGAGCAGCGCGAGTTCCGATGCGCGGAAGCCGCCGGCCCGCGTCTTCTCGAGGTAGTCGCGCGTATGTACCAGCGCCAGGTCGTCCCAGCCGGCTGGCGCCGGCTCGACGAGCGCGGCGGGATCGGCCAGGCCGCTCGCCACGAGTCCGTCGCGCACCTGTGCGTACTTCCCCATGTGGAAGACGTGCGCGCCGATGTCGACCTGGTACCGGTCCGAGTAGACGATGTCCACGCGCGGCCGCTATCCCCCGTCACCGGCCGGTCCGGCCGCCGGCGCGGGGCCCTCCGGGCCGTCGGGCGGCGATGCGGGCGCCGGCTGCAGGGCCAGCGCGAGGACCTCGTCGATCGTGGTCACGAAGTGCACCGTCATGTCGCGCCGAAGGTCCTCGCTGATGTCCTCGTTGATGTTCTTCTCGTTCTGCCAGGGCAGCGCCACCTCGCGGATGCCGACCCGCCTCGCGGCCAGGACCTTCTCCTTGATGCCGCCCACCGGGAGCACGCGGCCGCTCAGCGTGATCTCGCCGGTCATCGCCAGGTCGCCGCGGACCGGCCTGCCGGTGATCTCGGAGGCGATGGCGGTCACCATCGCGACGCCGGCCGAGGGGCCGTCCTTCGGGATGGCCCCGGAGGGCACGTGGAGATGGAGTTCGGCGTCGCGGAAGAAATCCCCGGCGACGCCGTAGCGGTCCGCGTTCGCGCGGAACCACGACAGGGCGGCCCGCGCGGACTCCTTCATCACGTCGCCGAGGTGCCCCGTCAGCGTGAGCAGCCCGCCGCCGGGCATGCGGGACGCTTCGATGAACAGCACCTCGCCGCCGGTCGGCGTCCAGGCGAGGCCGATGGAGACGCCCGGGTACTTCGTGCGCTCCTCGACTTCCTCGTCGAGGAAGCGCGGGGCGCCGAGCAGTTCCATCACGAGTTCGGGGGACACGGTGACGGGCTCATCGCGGCCCTCGGCCCGCATCCGCGCCACTTTCCGGCACAGGGCGGCGATCTCGCGCTCCAGGTTCCGCACCCCGGCCTCCCGCGTGTAGCCGCGGATCACCGTGCGCAGGGCGTCGGCCGAGAAGGCGATGAACTCGGGAGTCAGGCCGTGGTTCTCCACCTGCTTGGCCACGAGGTGCTCGACGGCGATCACGAGCTTCTCCTCCTCGGTGTAGCCTGGCAGTTCGAGCACCTCCATGCGATCGCGCAGCGCCGGCGGGACCGGATCGAGGACGTTCGCGGTGGTGATGAACAGCACCTCCGACAGGTCGAAGGGGACGTCGAGATAGTGATCGCGGAACGTGTTGTTCTGCTCGGGGTCGAGCACCTCGAGCAGGGCCGAAGCCGGATCACCCCTGAAGTCCGATCCCAGCTTGTCGATCTCGTCGAGGATGAAGACGGGGTTCTTCGACTCCGCGCGGCGCAGGCCCTGGATCACCTGCCCGGGGAGGGCGCCGATGTAGGTGCGCCGGTGGCCGCGGATTTCGGCTTCGTCGCGCATGCCGCCGAGGGAGACGCGGACGAACTTGCGGCCGAGGGACGTCGCAATCGACTTCGCCAGCGAGGTCTTGCCCACGCCGGGAGGCCCCACGAAGCAGAGGATGGGCCCCTTCACGGCGGGGTTGAGCTTGCGCACCGCGAGGTACTCGAGGATCCGGTCCTTCGCCTTCACGAGGTCCGAGTGGTCGGCGTCGAGGATGGCCTTCGTGCGCGGGAGATCGATCACTTCATCGGCGCGCTTCGCCCACGGCAGCGCGATCAGCCAGTCGATGTAGGTGCGCGCCACGGTGTACTCGGCGGCGGCCACCGGCATCTTCGCCAGGCGGTCCAGCTCGCGGACCGCTTCCTTCTTGACCGGCTCCGGCATGCCGGCGGCGTCGATCTTCTCGCGCAGTTCCTCGATCTCCTTCGCCTGGTCGTCGCCCTCGCCGAGCTCGCGCTGAATGGCCTTGAGCTGCTCCCGCAGGAAGTAGTCGCGCTGGTTCTTGCCGAGTTCCGACTGCACCTGCGACTGGATCTTGGACCCAAGCTCGAGGACCTCGAGCTCCTTGATGAGGATGCGGTTCAGGGTGGCCATCCGCTCGCGGAGGTCGAGCGTCTCGAGCATCTCCTGCTTGAGCGCCGTGGTGATCGTGCTCAGGCTCGAGGCGATGAAATCGGTGAGCCGGCCCGGCTCGGTGATGCTGAGCGCGAGCGTCTGCAGGTCGTCCGACAGCAGCGGCGAGAGCGAGACGACCTGCTGGAAGTTGGACTTGATGTTCCGCTGCATCGCGTCGATCTCGAGGCGGTCCGGCTCGTGGGTGGTCTCGGCCGCACGGCGGACGCGCCCGCGCAGGTAGGGCGCGGGCGACACGATCTCGTCGATGTGGACCCGCGCAAGCCCCTGCACGATCAGCCTGAGGCTGCCGTCGGGCAGCTTGAACATCTTGTGGATGTGCGTGGCCGTGCCGACGGTGTACAGGTCCGCCTGCCCGGGCTCCTCAACCGCGGCATCGCGCTGCGTGCAGACGGCGATGAGCTTCCCCGCGCCGATCGCTTCGTCGATCAGCCGCACCGAGCTCTCGCGCGCCACGGCCAGCGGCATGAAGGAACTGGGGAACAGCACCGTGTCGCGCAGCGGCAGCACCGGCAGTTCCGGCGGTACGTCGAGGGACTTCTCGACCTCTCCCACATCTTCCAACGGGGGCGTCTCTGGTGTGTCGCTCATCGGCATCCCTCGGACAGGCGCGCGGAGGGCGAATGGCCGCTCAGCTGTGACGGGGCGGAGAAGGGGGCGGGCCGCCGGCCGCACCCGGCCGGCGACTCGCATGAAGAATGCCGCAGTCAGCCGGAGATGTCAAAGAAGAGCGACGAGGAGCGCTGCGACTGCAGGCGCTCCCGCTGGATGGCGTTCTCCCGCGCCTGCTCGCAGTCCTTGCAGCGCACGGCGAACGGCAGCGCCCGCAGGCGCTGGGGCGCGATGTCCTCGCCGCACTCGTAGCAGTAGCCGTAGGCGCCTTCCTCGAGCCTCGAGAGGGCCTCGTTGATGCGCGTCAGCGTCTCCGCCTTCATCTGGATCAGCGCGAACTCGATGTCTTCCTGGATGTCGGCCTCGGAGCTCTCACCCTGATCGAACACCTCGCTCATCTTGCCGTGCCCGCTCTCGGTGCGGACGTCGCGGATCTTCTCGTGAACCTCGCTCATGATTTCACGCCGGCGGTCCTCGAGCATCCGCTTCAACTCAGCGTAGCGCTCGTTCGCCATCCCCTTGACGTGTTTGCCATTCGTGGCCATGGTGCCTGACGCTCCTTTCGCGTCACCCTCGGGCGACGGGGGACTCTCTGGGGTTCCCCGTCTTGCAAAGAGTCTGCCATTCTAAGAACTACCGACTGGTCTGTCAAGACATCAGCAGTACTGTTCGCCCAGGACTGTATTCATCGCCTTTGAGCATTAAGACGCCCGAATCCCACGAAAGGTTCGGGTTCAGGCCAGTAAACCCGTCCTCGCCGCTGTCCTCGTCCGTGGACGTGTGGCGATTTTACCACACAGCCGTGGCTGCGGCCCCTGGCCGGGATTGACGCCGCGGCTGCGGCGTGCCACGCTGAGGCGATGCATTGCCCATTGTGTTCCGCCCGTCAGGCCAGGCGGTCCTGCCCCGCTCTCGGCCGCGAGATCTGCCCGGTCTGCTGCGGGACGAAGCGGGAGACCGAGATCCGGTGCCCGGATGACTGCCCCTACCTTGCCTCGTCGAAGACCCACCCGCCGGCGGTGGTTCGCAGGCAGCAGGACCAGGACCTGGCCGTGCTCACGCCTGCGCTGGGAGGCCTGTCCGAGGCGAGGCAGCAGTTGTTTCTGTTCGCGCTGACGCTGGTCGACAGGTTCAGGGGAGACGGGCTCGAGGCCGCCAGCGATGCCGACGTCGCCGCCGCGGCCGCCGCGCTCGCGGGGACGTACGACACGGCCTCGAAGGGACTCATCTACGAACAGCGGCCGGATTCGGTCCCCGCCCGGCGGATAGCGGACGGCATCAAGGGCATGTTCGACCAGCTCGGTCGCGGCCGCCCGTCCGGCTTTTCCTCCGATGCGGCCGCGGTGCTGCGGCAGGTCGAGGACCGCGTCAGCGCGGTGCGGCGCGCGGCCCCGGCAGACCCGCACGCCTTCCTCGAGCTCGCGGGCCGGATGGCGAGGCGACTTGGAGGGCCCGGCTCCGAGGCCGCGCAGCCGGAGGGCGAGGCGGCCCAGAGCGGGGGCGGTTCCCCGATCATCATCCCGTAGTCCGGCGCCCGGCGTGCTATCATAGGAGTTTGCGTCCCGGCCGGTCCGGCCGACTGTATGGCCCCGGTGACGCCAGGTGATTCGCCATGGCAAAACGCTGCGAGATTTGTGACAAGGGCCCGGTCGTGGGCCGCAAGGTGAGCCACGCGCACAACGTGTCGCCTCGACGCTTCGAGCCGAACCTGCAGCGCGTGAAGGTGCAGGTGAACGGCGGCGCGAAGTACATGCGCGTGTGCACGCGCTGCATCCGCTCGCGCAAGATCGTCAAGGCCGCCTGAGGGTTCTCCCATGCGCAACGCAATCAGCACCAAGGACGCCCCCCAGGCGATCGGGCCCTACTCGCAGGGTATTCGCGCGGGGAACATGCTCTTCGTGTCGGGGCAGGGGCACCTGGATCCGACGACCGGCGCGATGGTCGACGGCGACGTGGCCGTGCAGACCCGCCGCGTGATGGACAACATCGGCGCGATCCTGAAGGCCGGCGGCGCCTCGTTCGACCACGTCGTCCGGACGACGGTGTACCTCGCCGACATGAACGACTTCGCGGCGATGAACGCGGTTTACGGCGAGTACTTCTCGGCGCCGGCGCCCGCGCGCACGACCATCCAGGCGGCGCGCCTGCCGCGCGACCTCAGGGTCGAAATCGACGTCATCGCGGTCCTGTAACCGGTCACTGGGCGGGCTGCGACAGGTCGAGCGGCACCGCCCGAGCCCGATCCACGGAGAGGACCCCCGGAATCCCGCGCAGCGACTTCATCACCTTCTCCAGGTGCTTCATGTCGCTGATCTCGATGGTCACGCGGATCCACCCGCGCCGCTGTTCGTCGGTGCGCGCCTCGATGTCCAGGATGTTGGTGTTGACGCCCGCGATCTTCGCGCTCACGGCCGCGAGCATGCCCTTCCGATCCTCGACCTCGAGGGTGAGCCGCACGGTGTACTGCCCGGGCTTGGCGCCCTTGCTCCACTCGACGTCGATGCGGCGTTCCGGGTCGTAGAGCAGGTTCGTGACGTTCGGGCACGACGCCGAGTGCACCGACACGCCCTTGCCGCGGGTGATGTAGCCGACAATCCGCTCGCCGTGAATGGGGTTGCAGCAGCGGGCGCGGACGACGAGCATGTCGTCGGCCCCGCTCACCGTGATCGAATCGCTGCCCCCGCCGAGGCCGATGGCGCGCTTCACGGCCGAGGTGACCGGTGATTCCCGCTTCTCCTTCAGTTGCTCGGCCGGCACGGCCTTGGTCAGCACCTGGCGGGCGCCGACGCGCCCGTAGCCGACGGCGGCCAGCAGGTCCGTGCCGCTGGGCACGCCCCACTCCGGCGCCACGCCGTCGAGGACCTTCCCCTCGACCAGCGCCTTCACGTTCACGCCGAACCGGCGGGCTTCCTTCTCGAGGAGCTTGGTGCCGAGTTCGACCGCCCGCGCTTTTTCCTCCAGGTGCAGGTAGGCCTTGATGCGGTTGCGCGCCCGCGTCGTGACGACGTGGTTCAGCCAGTCCCGGCTCGGGCGGTGCTTCGCGTTCGTCACGATCTCGACGACGTCGCCGTTCTTCAGGCGGGTGCGCAGCGGCATCATCTTGCCGTTGACCCGCGCGCCGATGCACTGGTGCCCGACATCGGTGTGGATCGAGTACGCGAAATCGACGACCGTGGCGTCGCGCGGCAGCGACTTGACCTGGCCCTTCGGCGTGAACGTGTACACCTCCTCGGGGTACAGGTCCACCTTCAGGTTCTGGATGAACTCCTGCGGATCACGCACCTCCTGCTGCCACTCGAGGGTCTGCCGCAGCCACAGGAAATAGCGCTCGTCGTTGGCCGCGCCGACCCGGCCCTCCTTGTACTTCCAGTGCGAGGCGATGCCCTCCTCCGCCTGCCGGTGCATCTCCTCGGTGCGGATCTGAACCTCGACCGGCACGCCCTTGGTGGTCATCACCGACGTGTGCAGCGACTGGTAGCCGTTCGGCCGAGGCGTGGCGAGGAAGTCCTTGATGCGCCCCGGAATGGGCGGCCAGGTGTGGTGGATGATTCCGAGGGCCGCGTAACAGTCCTTCACCGAGTGCGTGATGATGCGGATGGCCAGGAAGTCGTACACCTGCTCCAGGTCGATCTTCTGCCGCTTGAGCTTCAGGTGGATGCTGTAGAGGCGCTTGCTGCGGCCGTCGATCTCGACGACCGGGATCTGGGCCTCCTTCAGCTGCGCCCCCATCGTCCGCTTCAGTTCGTCGAGCAGGCCCTCGGTGGACTTCCGGCGCCGCTCGACCCTCGATTTGAGCGCCTCGTACGCCTCGGGCTCGAGGTACTGGAACGCCAGGTCCTCGAGTTCGTGCTTCAGCCGGCTCATCCCGAGGCGGTTGGCAATCGGCGCGTAGATGTCGAGCGTCTCCTGCGCGGTCCGCTGGCGCCGGTCGTCCGGCATCGCCGCGAGCGTCCGCATGTTGTGCAGCCGGTCGGCCAGTTTCACGAGGACGACGCGGATGTCGTCGACCATCGCCAGCAGCATCTTGCGAAAGTTCTCCGCCTGCCGCTCCTCGCTCGTCGAGAACGGGATGGCGCTGATCTTGGTGACGCCCGCGACCAGGTGCGCCACCTCCGGCCCGAACAGTTCTTCGAGGCGCTCGACCGTGGTGAGCGTGTCTTCGACCACGTCGTGGAGCAGGCCTGCGATGATGGCCGCCGGGTCGAGGCGAAGGTCCGCGAGGATGTACGCCACCTCGAGCGGGTGGACCAGGTAGGGTTGCCCCGACTGCCTGACCTGGCCCTTGTGGGCCAGCGCCGAGAAGACGTACGCCCGCCTGAGCGACTCGATGTCGCCATCCGGCATGTATGCCTGCGCCCTCGTCACCAGGTCTTCGAAACGGATCATGGCGGCCGGCCAGGGGGCGCGCCGCGCGCGCCCGGTCCCGGCTTCATCATAGGGAGCCGATCCCGGGGGGTCAAGGCGGCTCGCGCCGGTCCGCGGCGGCCGCGGCGCCGGAACCGGGGCCGCGCTCGTTGCTTGACTCCCCCTTTTTCCGTTCACTATACTGGCCCGGCTTGGGACATTCCTCCCCTGCGGGAGAGGGCGCTCCATTCCGTCAGTGTCAGTCATTCTGCGGTCTGGCTTGATTCCGACAAGGCCGCCACAGGCCGCTTGATACCGCGCGTCGCGCGCAACGTAAGGGGGACATCATGTTGAGGGGACTCGGGCGGGTCGCGTCGCTGGCGATCGTGTTGGCGTTCGCCGCGGGGCTGGCCGGCTGCAGCCAGTACGGGATGCTCAAGGCCAAGCAGGCCTTCAAGGAAGCCAACGTGCTGTACGCGCAGCAGGAGTACACGAGAGCCGCCGCGCTGTACGAAGAGGCCATCGCCCACGACCCTGAGCTGTCGGTGGCCTACTTCTACCTCGCCAACAGCTACGACAACATGTTCAAGCCGTCGCGCAAGGGCGAGCCGGAGAACGACGGCTACCTCACGAAGGCGATCGAGTACTACACGAAGGCCTCGGAGAAGGAGCAGGATCCCACGCTGCGGAAGCGCTCCTTCGAGTTCCTCGTGGCCGCCTATGGACCCGACAAGATGAACGACCCCTCGCAGCAGGAACCCATCGTCAATCGCATGATCCAGCTCGACCCGCAGGATGCGTCCAACTACTTCGCGCTGGCGAAGATCCGCGAGGACGCGGGCGACTACGAGAAGGCCGAGGAGGTCCTGCTGCAGTCCAAGCAGGCCCGCCCGAACGACCCGCAGGTGTACCTGCAGCTCGCCGGGTTCTACAACCGGCAGGAGGAATTCGAGAAGACGATCGAGGCGCTGAACCAGCGCGCCGCGATCGAGCCGAACAATCCCGAGGCCTTCTACACCATCTCGACCTACTACTGGGACAAGGCCTACCGTGACTTCCGCCTGAAGGAGCCCGAGAAGAAGGAATTCGTCCTCAAGGGCATCGAGGAGGTCGACAAGGCGCTCCAGCTCAAGCCCGACTACATGGAGGCCCTGACCTACAAGAACCTCCTGCTCCGGCTCCAGGCCAACCTCGAGAAGGACCCGGCCAAGCAGAACGCCCTCCTCAAGGAAGCCGACAAGCTGCGCGACCAGGCCCTGGACCTTCAGAAGAAGCAGGCCGCGGGCATCAGGTAACCGTGCGCCTCGCCCCTGTCACGGGGTCGAGGCGCCCCGATCGCCGACCGGGCCGTCCCGCCGTATGGCGGGGCGGCCCGTCGTCTGTACGGCGCCCCTGGTGCGGCGGCAGGCCCTTCGCCCCGCGCGCCCAGGGGGGGCCTGGTCCCCTTCTCTCCCGGCGCAGCGGGGCCAGGCCCCGGCGGCGCCGCGCATGGGGACCTGCCTCACCGGGCGTGGGCAAACGGGGCCAGGCCTCTGTGGAAAGGGGCGAAGCGGGCGGGGCGTTGGGACGAACGTGCGTACGAAGAACGGCCGGCCGCAAAGCGCGGCCGGCCGTGTGATGCGTGCGCGGCTCCGGGCCGCGGGATACGGGCTAGCCGCCGACGACGCCGGCCTCGGCGCGCATCCCCTCGGTGACGATGCCGACTTTCTCGACACCGGCGCCCTTCGCGGCGTCGATGACCTCGACGATGTCGCCGTACCGCAGTGTTCCCGCGGCGACGATGAACATCGTCTTTTCCTTGCGCTGCTCGAAGATGAGTCGCAGGCGCGTCTCCAGTTCCTGGATGGTGATGTCCTGCTTGTTCACCGAGATGCGCCGGTCGGCGGTGTATTCCAGCACGATCTGGCTGCTGGTATCGACCTGCTGCTGCGCGCCCTTCGTCTCCAGCGGCAGGTTGATGTCGATGCCTTTCTGCGTGAGAGGCAGCGCCGCCATGAAGATGATGAGCAGGACGAGCAGCACGTCGATGAGCGGCGTGACGTTTATGTCCGCGCTCGCGTTGAGCGTTGCCGCCTTGACGTTCACTTCCGCGCCGAAGTGCTTGTGAGCGTGTGCCATTACTGGCCTCCCATCCCGGCCCGGCCGATCTTGCGTTCCGTGATGAGGCCGATATTCTCGATGTTGGCTCCACGCAGGCGATCCATGGTGTTCATGATGACCGAGTAGGGAGCTTCCTCGTCGCCCTTGATGAGGACGACCTTCTCCTTCTTCGTCTCCATGAGCGTCTGGATTTTGGCCTGCAGTTCGCCCTCCTGGATCGGGACGCCGTTCAGGTACAGGCGCCGGTCGGAGGTAACCGCCACCACCGTCTGGTCCTGTGTTTCCGGCTTGTCCGCGGTGTTGGAGGCCTGCGGCAACTTCACGCTCACGCCCTGCTGCAACATCGGGGCGATGAGCATCATGATGATCAGGAGCACCAGCATGACGTCCACGAGCGGCGTGACATTGATGTCAGCCTTCAGGCCGCCTTTGCTGCCGCCCACATCCATTGACATAGTGGCCGTCTCCTCTGTCTTGCTGTCGCGTCAGCCCGCCGGGCGCGGCCCGGCACGCGCGCCTACGCGGTCTTCTTGATGAAGTAGTCGACGAGCTCCGACGAGGAGTTGTCCATCTCGA
>JAWOGY010000067.1:0-3447 GCA_046496425.1 Vicinamibacterales bacterium | reverse complement strand
GATTGACCCGAAGTTCATCACCGAATCCGACAAGGTGGTGCGCGCGATGTTCTTCGGCCTCGGCGCCGACGGCACGGTGGGCGCGAACAAGAACTCCATCAAGATCATCGGCGAGGAGACCGAGAACCACGCCCAGGGCTACTTCGTCTACGACTCGAAGAAAGCCGGTGCCATCACGATTTCGCACCTGCGCTTCGGCCCGCGTCAGATCCGCTCGTCGTACCTCATCAAGCAGGCCGGCTTCGTCGCGTGCCATCAGTATGAGTTCATGGACAAGTACGACGTGCTGGGCTACGCGGCGCCGGGCGGCGTCTTCCTCCTGAACAGCCCGTTCGGGCCGGAGGAGACCTGGGCCCAGCTGGCGCGCGAAGTGCAGCAGGAGATCCTCGATAAGCAGCTCCGCTTCTACGTGATCGACGCGTTCTCGGTCGCCCGCGACACGGGCATGGGCACGCGCATCAACACCGTGATGCAGACGTGCTTCTTCGCCATCTCGGGCGTCCTGCCGCGAGACGAGGCCATCGCGCAGATCAAGAATTCCATCGAGAAGACGTACGGCAAGCGCGGCCCGGAGGTGGTCCGGAAGAACTTCGCGGCGGTCGACCAGACGCTGGAGCACCTCCACCAGGTGGCGGTGCCCTCCGCCGTCACCGCCACGCGGGCGCTGCCGCCCATCGTGTCGGACGCCGCCCCGGACTTCGTCAAGCGGGTCACCGCGGTGATGCTGGCCAACAAGGGCGACCTGCTCCCGGTGAGCGCCTTCCCGGTGGACGGCACGTGGCCGACGGCGACGACGCAGTGGGAGAAGCGGAACATCGCGCAGGACATCCCCGTCTGGGACGAGGCGCTTTGCATCCAGTGCAACAAGTGCGCGATGGTGTGCCCGCACGCTGCGGTCCGGGCCAAGGTCTACGAGCCGGACAGGCTCCAGGACGCGCCGGCCACCTTCAAGTCGGTCGACTTCAAGGGGAACGAGTTCAAGGGGCTGAAGTACACGATCCAGGTCGCGCCCGAGGATTGCACGGGCTGCACGCTCTGCGCCGTGGTGTGCCCGGCCAAGGACAAGTCGAACCCGAAGCACAAGGCGCTCGACATGCACCCGCAGCGGCCGCTGCGGGACGCCGAGCGCGAGAACTACGCGTTCTTCCTCGACCTGCCTGAAGTCGACCGGACCAGGGTGAAGCAGGACCTGAAGGGGGTCCAGTTCCTCCAGCCGCTCTTCGAGTACTCGGGCGCCTGCGTCGGCTGCGGCGAGACGCCGTACGTCAAACTGCTCACGCAGCTGTTCGGCGACCGGGCGCTCATCGCCAACGCCACCGGCTGCTCGTCCATCTACGGGGGCAACCTGCCCACCACCCCGTATGCGGTCAACCGCGACGGGCGCGGCCCGGCGTGGAACAACTCCCTCTGCGAGGACAACGCCGAGTTCGGCTTCGGCTACCGGCTGGCGCTCGCCAAGCACGGCGAGCAGGCCCGTGAACTGGTGACGGCGCTGGCGCCCCAGCTGGGCGGGACGCTCGTCGACGGCCTGCTGACGGCGGACCAGTCCACCGAGGCGGGCATCGCTGAGCAGCGCGCGCGCGTGGTTGCCCTGCAGCAGCAGCTGGCCGGCATCAACACCGGCGCCGCCCGCAGGCTGGAGCGCCTCGCCGAATACCTCGTTCGCAAAAGCGTGTGGATCGTCGGCGGCGACGGCTGGGCCTACGACATCGGGTACGGCGGGCTCGACCACGTCATGGCGATGGGCCGCGACGTGAACATCCTCGTGCTCGACACGGAGGTCTACTCGAACACCGGCGGCCAGGCGTCGAAGGCGACGCCGCTCGGCGCGTCGGCCCGATTCGCGATGGCGGGCAAGCCGACGGGCAAGAAGGACCTCGGCATGATGGCCATGGCCTACGGCAACACCTACGTGGCGCACGTCGCCTTCGGCGCCAAGGACGTGCAGACCGTGCGGGCCTTCCTCGAAGCCGAGGCCTACCCGGGACCGTCGATCATCATCGCCTACAGCCACTGCATCGCCCACGGCTACGACCTCTCGAAGGGCCTCGACCAGCAGAAGCTGGCCGTCGACACCGGCTACTGGCCGCTCTACCGGTTCGACCCGCGGCGGGCGACGACCGGCGAGAGCCCGCTCGTGCTGGATTCGGCCGCCCCCAAGATCGACCTGGCGAAATTCACCGGCAACGAGACGCGCTACAAGGTCGTCGAGCAGATGGATCCCGCCCGCTTCAAGATGCTGTCGCAGCTCGCCCAGGAGGAAGTGACGAGGCGCTTCAGCGTCTACGAGCAGCTGGCGAAGCTGGCGTTTCCCGTGATCAAGTTGTAACCGACACCACATTACCAACCAGCCCGGCGCCGCCACGCGACGCCGGGCGATGGAGACTGGCAATGGATCTTTCGACGACCTATCTCGGATTGACGCTGCCGCACCCGATCATGCCGGGCGCCTCGCCGATGGTGGACCACCTCGACCTGGTCAAGCGCCTGGAGGACGCCGGCGCGGCCGCCATCACGATGCACTCGCTGTTCGAAGAGCAGATCACGCGCGAGCAGCTGGGCATGGTGTACCACATGGAGCTGCTGGATCACGGCAGCGCGGAAGCGCTGTCCTACTTTCCCCAGGCGGCCGAGTTCCGCCTCGGGCCGTACCAGTACCTCGAGCAGGTGCGGCTCGTGAAGCAAACGGTGAACCTGCCGGTCATCGCGTCGCTGAACGGCACGACGCCGGAGGGCTGGCTGGAGTACGCGAAGCTCATCCAGCAGGCCGGCGCCGATGCCCTCGAGCTGAACGTCTATCACGTCGCCGCGGATCCCCGCGAGACGGGCGCCGCCGTCGAGCGCCGGGTCATGGATATCGTCCGGGCGGTGAAGGAGTCCGTGACGCTCCCGGTCGCGGTGAAGCTCTCGCCGTTCTATTCGTCAGTGGCGCATCTGGCGGCCCAGCTGGACGCCCTCGGCGTCGAGGGGCTGGTGCTGTTCAACCGCTTCTACCAGCCGGACTTCGATCTGCAGGATCTGGCCGTGACGTCAAGCCTGAGCCTGTCCACGTCGAACGACCTCCTGCTGCGGCTGCGCTGGCTCGCGGTGCTCTTCGGCCGCGTCAAGGCGACGCTCGCCGTCTCCGGCGGCGTGCACACGCCCGTCGATGCGCTCAAGGCCGTCATGGCCGGCGCGGGTGCGGTCCAGGTGGTCTCGGGCCTCCTCAAGAACGGCCCGGAGCACATCAAGGGCCTCGTCGACGGCATGCGGACGTGGCTCGAGGACCACGAATACGACTCGCTCAAGCAGGCCCAGGGCAGCATGAGCCTCGAGCGGAGCCCGAACCCGGCCGCGTTCGAGGCTGGTCGGATACGGCGCTCCGGCAAAAGGGAATACGCTTTTGAACTTCTGCGGCATTCGGACCGATTTCATCGATTACACCGTGGACCGAAGCCCGCACAAGCA
>JAWOGY010000063.1:0-82698 GCA_046496425.1 Vicinamibacterales bacterium | reverse complement strand
TGACGACGACGCCCGACCCAATCAAGGATGTTCTTTTGGCGCCCCCGAGCAATTCCCAGAGCGCCAGCCGGAACATCTTCGGTGACCGATGAACCCGCGGCGACGTATGCCCCCGCCCCAACCCTCACCGGCGCGATGAGCTGGGAGTCGCTGCCGATGAAAGCGCCGTCTTCGATGACGGTGGGGTTCTTCTTCTCGCCGTCGTAGTTGCAGGTAATGGTGCCGGCGCCGATGTTCACGCCGGCGCCGATGGTGGCGTCGCCGAGGTAGGCGAGATGGTTGGCCTTCGAGCCCTCGCCGAACACCGTCTTCTTCAACTCGACGAAATTGCCCACGTGGCTTCCGGCCTTCATGTGCGATTCCGGGCGGAGATGCGAGAACGGCCCGACCCGGCACCCATCGTCGACCTGCGAATCGACGATGATGCAGGAGTCGTTGACGAGGACATCGTCGCCGACGACAGAGTCGGTGATGCGCACCCAGGAGCGGATGCGGCAGTTCGCGCCGATGCGCGTGCAGCCCTCGAGGGTGACGCCGGGATGGACAATCGTCCCGCGCCCGATGGTCACGCCATCGTCGATGAACGTTGTCGAAGGGTCGAGAAGCGTGACGCCTTCCCCCTGGAGGGCGTCAAGACGGGCCTGGTTGATCATCGTGCCGCCTTTTTCGCGAGGTATCGGGCGAAAAAGGAAAGTGTCACCGTTTCGGCTTCGGGCGCCGCTCTCTGCGGGGCGACGCCGCGGCGGCGGCGATGAGCGCCTGGAGCTCCGGGGTTTCGCGCAGCGCCTCCAGTTCGGGTTCCTTGCGCAGCGCGTCGCGGCAGTCGGGATTGAGCTCCAGCGCCCGCGCCAGGTGCCGCAGCGCACCCTGGTGGTCGCCCCTGGTGGCCATCGCAACGCCGAGCATGTACTCCGCGTCGTCGTTGTCGGCCTGCTGATGGAGCGCCGAGTTGAGGAGGCTCACCGCACGGTCGACGGCGCCGGCGTTGAGGGCGAGCGTCGCCGCGTAGACCTGCTCCTCGGGCGTCTTGGGCGTATCGTCTAGCGGCGCCAGTTGACGCACGCACACGCGAATGTAGAGCTGGGCGCGTTCGTGGAGCTCGATTTCCTCCGGGAACTCGGCGATGACCCGTTTCAGGGTGTCGGCGGCGTCGCGGTAGCGCCTGGCCTGCAGCGCATGGAGGCCGCGCTCGTAGAGGAGGACGGCGTCGGCGTACGTGCTGCGCCGCGGCGGCGGGGCAGACTTCGGCTTGGGCGCCGGCTTGGGCGCCGGTGCGGGCTTGGCCGCGGGCCTGGGCGCGGGCCTGGGCGCGGGTCTGGCCGGGGCCGGCTTGCGGACCGTGCCAGCCGGTTTCGGCCGGGCGGGTTTCTTCGCGGCCGGCTTGGCAGGTTTTGGCGCCGGTTTTTTGACAGCCGGCTTGGCCTTGGGACGGGCCGCCGGTTTCGCGGCCTTGACCTTCTTCGCTGGAGACGGCCGGGCGGCACTCCGCCGAAGCTTCGCCATGTTCGTGCTCCTCAGGCGCTATCGACTGGTGGCGCTACGTTAGCAAATGGCCCCCAAAGGGTCAAGAAGAGCGGGCGCGATCGATGGCGGCGAAGACGTCGCGGGAACGGAGGCGGTGGCGCCGGGCGAGTTCGCTGATGGCCTCGCGTCGGCCGCACCCGTTTTCTGTCAAACAACCAAACTCCATAAACAACTGGCTGTCAGTCACTTCCACCGCTTCTCCTTCATCCTTGCCAGCCAAGACGATGGTGAACTCGCCTCGCGGCTCGCCGAGAGAGGCGAGCAGGGCCGAGAGGGGTCCCCTGAGAACTTCTTCGTGAAGTTTCGTCAACTCGCGGCCGAGCGAGGCTTCCCGGTCGCCCAGCGTCTCGAGCGCGGCGGCGAGCGTTTCCCTGATGCGGTGCGGGGCTTCGAAGAAGACCAGCGTGCGGCGCTCGTCCTCGAGCGCCTCGAACCACGCTCGCCGCGCCGCGGCCTTCGGGGGAGGGAACCCCGCGAACACGAAGCCGTCGGTCGGAAGTCCTGACGATACGAGCGCGGCCAGTACGGCGCTCGGGCCGGGGATGGCTTCCACGCGGATGCCGGCGTCGATGGCGGCGCGGACGAGCCGGTAGCCGGGGTCCGACACGGCGGGCGTACCGGCGTCGGTGACCAGGGCGATGCGGGCGCCGGTGCGGAGCCTGGCCACGAGCGCGGGCACCTTTTCGTGCTCGTTGTGCTCGTGCAGGCTAGCCGTGGGACGGCGGATGTCGTAGTGGTGCAGGAGTTTGGCGGTGTGGCGCGTGTCCTCGGCGGCGATGAGGTCGGCCTCGCGGAGCACCCGGACGGCCCGCAGGGAGATGTCCTCCAGGTTGCCGATGGGCGTGGCCACGACGAACAGAATTCCCGGGGCGGTTTCGGACATTCTTCCGGTAGTTTAATGTAGCATTAGACTTTTGCCCGGGTTGGCCGCACCCATGATTGCTTCGGAACCCCTCCACCATTTCGTCGACGACTACCTGTCGTTCCTGTACGAAACCAATCCGTCGGCGGCCACGTTCGACGGCGTGCACCTGCACGACGACCTGCTCGAGAACTTCGACCGGGGTGCCGTCGAGCGCGAGGCGCAGTCGCTTGCCGGCCTGGCAAGGCGGCTTGCGGCCATCAGCACCGATTCGCTGCGAGGCGCCGAGCGCGTGGAGCGGCCGTGGATTGCGGCGCACATCCAGGGGCGGCTGCACGAAATCGAGAAGATCCGCACCTGGGAGCGCAATCCGCAGCTGTACGGCGAATTGCTCGGGGCGAGCCTCGCCGGACAGGCGCTGTTCGACTTCGCGCCGGCGGAAGAGCGCGCCAGGCGGGTGCTGTCGAAGCTGCGCCAGACGCCGCGCTTCATCCAGTCGGCCAGAGACAACATCAAGGACCCGCCCGGGATCTTCGTGAAGAGCGGCCTGGAGACCCTGCGCGGCACGCTGCGCTTCATCGAGTCGGATCTGCCCCGCGCGTTCGCCGACGTGGACGATCTCGGGCTGCTGGGCGACCTGGCCGACGCGCAGGGCGAGGCCATCGACGCGGTGAAGTCCTACATGGCGTACCTCGAGACGGAGCTTGCGCCCAAGGCGCGGGCGTCGTTCAGGCTCGGGGCCGACCGGCTCTCCGCCAAGCTCCGCTTCGAGGAGGGCCTCGAGCTTCCCCTCGACCGGTTGCTCGAGATCGGGCTGCGCGAACTCGGCGAGGTGCAGGAGGAATTCCGCGCCGCCGCCGCGCGCGTCGAGCCCGGCGACCCCCTGGAGGTGTGGCGGCGCGTCAAGGATCGCTACGCCCCGGCGGACGGAATCGTCAATGCCGCGCGCGAACAGCTGACGCGGCTCTCCACCTTCATCGCGCGCCGGGATCTTGTGACGCTGCCCGCGGGCGAGCCGGTGACGGTGGCGCCGACGCCCGACTTTTTTCGCTGGTCGTTTGCCAGCATGTGGACGCCCGGGCCGTTCGAGGCGCGGCCCACTCGCGCGTACTACTACCTCACAGACGTCGAACCGGGATGGCCGGCTGACCGCAAGCAGGAGCACCTGCGCGATCTCAATACGCCGACGCTCTGGTCCATCTCGATGCACGAGGTCTATCCCGGCCACTTCCTGCACTTCCAGCACCTGCGCCACGTCGAGTCGAAGGCGCGCAAGTCGCTCATGATGGCCTCGGCGGCGTTCGTGGAGGGCTGGGCGCACTACTGCGAGCAGATGATGATCGAGGCGGGCTTCGAGAAGCAGGACCCGACGGTCCGGCTGGGGCAGCTCGCCGAGGCGCTCATCCGCGTCGCGCGCCTGGTGGTGGCCATCCGCCTCCACGCCGAGGACATGTCGGTGGAGCAGGGCGTGCGCTTCTTCCGCGACGAGGCGTATCTTGAAGAGAGCAACGCCAGGCGCGAGGCCGAGCGCGGCACCTTCGATCCGGGCTACGTCGTGTACACCGCCGGCAAGCTGATGCTGCTGAAGCTGCGCGAGGACTACAAGGCGCAGGCGGGCGACGCGTTCTCGCTCAAGGCGTTCCACGACACGCTCCTGCGCAACGGGCTGGCCACCTTCGGCGTGCACCGGCAGCTGATGCTCAAGGACAGCGGGGGGGCGGTGATTGAATAGGAGACAGAAGACAGAAGACAGAATACAGAATACAGAATACAGAAGAAACACCGGCGTGCCGCTGTGGGACAGGTATTCCTTCTGTCTTCTGACTTCTGTCTTCTGACAGGGACACAGCACATGCCTCTGTACGAGTACGAGTGCTCCCGGTGCGGTCATCGCTTCGAGCTGATTCGGCGCTTTTCGGACCCACCGGCGGACACCTGCCCCGCGTGCGGGCAGGGGCCGTTGAACAAACTCCTGTCCGCCCCCGCCGTCCACTTCAAGGGTACGGGCTGGTACGTGACCGATTACGCGAAGAAGACCGGCGCGGCGGCGGTCAAAACCGACGCCGGCCCGGGGGACGCGCCGGCGGGGGAGTCGAAGACCGCCGACGAGAAGAAACCCGCCGCCACCGAAACGAAAGCGGCCGACGAGAAAAAGGGCGCCGCGGCTTCCGAGGCGAAGCCGGCGGGGGACGGGAAGCTTGCTCCTTGATTCTTGCTTCTGATCTCTACAGCTTCAACCCTCGCAAGTACTCCTTGAACTCGTCCGCGAGGTCCGCTCTCCGCAACGCGAAGTAGACAGTCGCTTTCAAAAACCCCAGCTTGTTGCCGGCGTCGTGGCGGACGCCTTTGATCTCGTAGCAGTAAACCTTGCGCTTCTTCAGGAGCTGGCGGATGCCGTTGGTGAGCTGGATCTCGCCGGTCCGGTCGTGGGAGGTCGCCTCCAGTTCCTCGAAGATGTCGGGCGTGAGGATGTAGCGCCCGATGATGGCGAGGTTCGACGTGGCGTCCTCGCGCTTCGGCTTCTCGACGAGATCGCGGACCGTGTAGACCCCGCCCGACTCGCTTTCGAATTCGACGATGCCGTAGGAGGAGACGCGGTCCCAGGGCACGCGCTCGACGGCGATGACCGGGCCCTGGACGCGATTGAAGACCTCGACCATCTGCGCCAGCCCCGCCGGCTCCGCGTCAATCACATCGTCTGGGAGGACCACAGCGAACGGCTCGTTGCCGACCAGATCGCGCGCCACGAGCACCGCGTGGCCAAGGCCGAGGGCCTCTCCCTGGCGGATGCAGGTGACCTCGGCGAGGCGTGAGATCCGGCGCATCTCGTCGAGCAGGTCCTTCTTGTTGCGGGCTTCGAGGAACGCCTCGAGCTCGGCTGACACATCGAAGTGATCCTCGATGGCGCTCTTGCCGCGGCAGGTGACGAGGATGATCTTGTCGAATCCCGAGGCGACGGCTTCCTCGACGCCGTACTGGATGACCGGCTTGTCGACGAGTGGAAGCATTTCCTTCGGCTGCGCTTTCGTCGCCGGGAGAAACCGCGTCCCGAACCCGGCCACGGGAAACACCGCCTTGCGCACGCGTGCCGCCATTGGTTGCAGCCCTCCAGACGGTCGATCGTATCGCAGCCCTCGGGACTTTGGATATACGATCTGACACATGCTCGACCCCGCCTTCGTCCGCGACCATCTCGATGTCGTCCGGGAACGCCTCGCCGCGCGCGGCACGCGCATGGACGCCGAACTCGACGCGCTGGCGGCGCTCGACGGCGAGCGGCGCACGCTCATCCCGAAGGTGGAGGAGCTCAAGCGCCAGCAGAACGCGTCGGGCGAGGAGGTGGCGCGGGCCAAGAAGGCCGGCCAGGACGCCTCGCACCTGTTCGCCGCGAACAAGGCGCGCGGCGGCGAGATCAAGGCCCTCGAGGCGGAGCTCGACGGCCTCGAAGCGCGCCGGCGGGCGATCCTGCTGACCATCCCCAACCTCCCGCACGAGACCGTGCCCGTCGGCACCGGGTCGGCGGACAACGTGGAGGTGCGGAAGTGGGGAGAGCCGCCGGTGTTCGACTTCGAGCCGAAGTCGCACGTGGACCTGGGCGTGGGGCTCGGCATCGTGGATTTCGAGCGGGCCACGCGGATGTCCGGCGCGCGCTTCGCGATCATGTACGGCGCGGGCGCGCGGCTCGGGCGGGCGCTCATCGACTTCATGCTCGACCTGCACACCCGCGAGCACGGCTACATCGAGGTGGACCCCCCCTTCCTGGTCAATGCCGCCGCGCTGGTGGGGACGGGCAACCTGCCGAAGTTCGAGCCGGATCTGTTCAAGATCGCCGGCGAGTGGGACCTGTATCTCATCCCGACGGCCGAAGTGCCGCTGACGAACCTGCACCGGGAGGAAATCGTCGACGGCCGGCTGCTGCCGCGGCGCTACACCGCCTACACGCCGTGCTTCCGGAGCGAGGCCGGATCGTACGGCCTCGACGTGAAAGGCCTCATCCGCCAGCACCAGTTCCACAAGGTGGAGATGGTGAAGTTCGCGACGCCCGAGCAGTCGATGGACGAACTCGAGAGCATGGTCGACAACGGCGAGGACGTGCTGCGGCGCCTCGGCCTGCCGTACCGGACCGTGCTGCTGTGCACCGGCGACATGGGGTTTGCCTCGGCGAAGACGTACGACATCGAGGTCTGGCTGCCGAGCCAGCATACCTACCGCGAAATCTCGTCGTGCAGCAACACCATGAGCTTCCAGGCGCGACGCGCGAACATCAAGTACCGCCCCGACGGCACCGGCAAGGCGGAGTACGTGCACACGCTGAACGGGTCGGGGCTCGCCGTCGGGCGCACACTTATCGCGATCGTGGAGAACTTCCAGCAGCGAGACGGGTCGGTCGTCATCCCCGAGCCCCTGCGGCCGTACATGGGGGGGATGGAGCGGATCGCGAGGCCGTAAGCCAGAAGTCAGAAGCAAGAAGCAAGAAGACGGGGCCATCACCCGGCAGGCCGTCTGGGCTCAAGAGCCCGGCGACAGGCCGAGCTGCCTGAGGACGGCCAGGTTGTCCCAGGATGTCCAGGTTTCGGCGATCTTGCCGCGCTCGAACCGGTGCATGCCGATGATGACAATCGACATGCGCCGCCCCGTCGGAGGGAACGGCCCGAGCGCGCCGGACTGGGTGCCGGTGCCGACGCTGCGCCACGCGACGAAATCGCCCTCGGCGACCAGGTGTTCGAGGCGCTCCTCGTAGTCGGGGAAGGTCACCGTGTTGGTCAGCAACCACGCCCGCATCGCGGCCGGTCCGCGAATCTCCTCCATCCCAGGCGGCATCGCCTGGCAGTGGCGCACGTATCCGGGCGCGAGGCCGTCGACGAAGCCGTCCACGTCCCCAGCGCTCAGGCGTTCGAGCATATGCTTCACGGTGACCTTGTTCGCGTCAACGCGGGTGTAATCAGCAGTCATGACATGTCCTTCGGAACTTCACGCGCGTGCGTGGGGGACCCGGACGGCGGCACGCGGGGCAGGTCGAGTCGATCGAAAAGCGCCCTGGCGCCCGCATCCTCGCGCCATCCGTCCATGCAGGGATCGCTGTTGAGCAGCGGGACGGCGCCTTCATGCTCGTCGAACGCGCGAACGAGCCACCGCCGTTGAGCCTCCCGTTCGCCGATCCAGGCAGCGAACCACGAGAGCGGACCGACGTAACGGGAGCAGGAGAGGCGCTCGAGCTCAGCCATGAGTGACCCGACCCGACGGCTCAGGCCGAGCCGCCGGCACGCGCCCGCCAGAAACCCGAGCGCGAGTGGCCACGTGCCTGCCGCCAGTTCGAACTGCGCGGCGGCGGCCTCCCACTGGCCCCGGCCGGCGTAGGCCCGGCCGAGGTGCAGGCGAGCCAGGGCGAAGGCCGGAGTGGCGTCGAGCACCCGGAGATAACAGGCGACCGCGCGCTCATGTTCGCCCGCGTGGTGCAAGGCAAGTCCCAGCGTCGTCTCGACCGTCGGCGACAGGGGATCGATTTCGCAGGCGCGCTCGGTGACCTCGATGGCTTCGTCAAAGCGTCCTGACGCCGCGAGGAGATGCGAGAACCAGACGCGGGCAAGCGCGTGGCCGGGGTTCAGCGCCAGCGCGCTCCGGAAGTGGCGCTCGGACTCCTGCCAGTGCCACTCGTACATGCCCGACTCGTGCCCGAGCGCCGCATGCGCGTCTGCCTGTTCAGGATCGATGGCGAGCGCCCGCTCAGCGGCCGCCCGGCCGAGCGGGAACGCCTCGGCCGGAGGAGCGTAACCCACAAATCCGCTTACGCAGTGACATTCGGCGATGGCGGCCAGCGCAGCGGCGTAATCGGGGTCGGCGCCCAGCGCCTCCTCGAAATATCCAAGCGCACGCGCCAGCGCGTCCGGAGTGCGCTGGGCCGACTGGTGGCGCCCGCGCAGGTAGAGATCGTGCGCCGCGGGATTTCTCGTGCTGCCTCGGCGCATGCGCCGGTCCTTCGGCGCGGGGAGCGCCGCAGGGAGCGCCGCGGCCACCGCCCGCGCGATGGCGTCCTCGATGGCGAAGATCTCCCCGGCCGCGCCGTCGAAGTGCTGCGACCACCGGTGGCAGCCATCGGCGGTATCGACCAACTGGATGGTGACCCGGAAGCGATGGCCGGCGCGCTGCACGCCGCCCTCGAGAACGAAGCCGACGCCCAGCCTCCTCCCGATCTCGCGCACGTCAACGGCCTGGCCCTTGAAGGCGAACGCGGACGTACGCGCGACCACGCGCAAGCCCGGTACGTGGGCGAGCGCGTTGGTCAACTCCTCGGCCAGTCCGTCGCAGAAATACCCCTGGTCGCCTTTCGCAGCCATGTCCACGAACGGCAGCACGGCGATCGAAGGCCCCGGTGCCGCAGCGACGGCGGGCGGCGCGGGCGGCCGCACGGCGGCAAGCAACCGGTAGCCTCGCTTGGGAATCGTCTCGATGAGACGGGGCATCGACGCGTCGTCGTCGAGCAGTCGCCGCAGATCCGCAACCGACCGGCTCAGCACCGACTCGGCGACGAACCGCTGAGGCCAGACCGCCGAGAGGATCTGGTCCCTGCTGAGCACGTCTCCCGGGTGATCCGCGAGGAAGACGAGAAGGTCCATGAGCCTGGGCCGCAGGTGATGGACCTCGCTCCCCCGGGACACGCGGTTCAGGCGCGGCTCGACCTGCCAGTCGGCCACGCGGAACGTCGCGGTGCAGCCCAGCCCGCCCACAGGGCGGATTATCGGCCCCGCGCGGGCGGGCTGGGACCGTAAATCGTCTCGCGCGCGCCGCTACGGAAGCGGTCTGCCCGGCACGCCGGCGTCGATCTTCACCAGCCCCGCCCCAGGCCACGGGCGGCCTGGCGCCATCTGCGACATCCAGCCGAGGTTGGTGACGAACAGACTCGTGCGCTCGCCCTTCCCGGTGCCGAACGCCAGGCTAGCCGGCGTGTCCAAACTGGCCATGGGGTACCTGCCGCCCGTTGGCGCCAGGAGGGCGACCGTCTCCTGGAGCCTGTCCGATTCGCGGATGCGCACCACCGCGTTTCGGCTGACGACGGCCACGTACGCGTTGCCGTGGACATCGAGCGCGAGGCCGTCTCCCATCGCCGGCATCGGGTTGCCGGGCGGCACGCCATCCACCTCCTGCAGCGCCGCCCAGAGTTCGGGTTGGCCGGCGCTGCCGTCCTGGAGGATTGGTACCCGAAGAATCAGCCCCTTGTCGGTGTTGACCACGAGGAGAGCGCTCTTGTCGTACGCTATGCCGTTGGCGCCAATCGGGTAGCCGATGATGCCGATGCCCGTCAGCAGGGCGTGGCGAAGCCACAACTCAGCGGGCTCATCTCTCCGGACCCGCCAGATGCCGCCCGGCCCGTAGGTCGTCGGCAACGGCTTCGAGTACGACTCGGTGATGTAGAGCGTGCCCTTGTGGTCGAAGGCCAGGGCGTTGGCCCAGGCGATCTCCTCCGTGCCCGGCAGGCGCTCCGCGTATCCGTTTGCTTCGATGCGATACACACCGCGGTCGGGCCCCGATGCCATCGTCGCGTAGACATCCCCGTTCGCTGTGACCGCCAGACCGCCGGCTTCTCCTGTCCCGAGCGTTGCGAAGAACGCCGGTTCTCCGGAGGGCGAGAATCTCCACACCCGGCCCTGATCGCCATCGCGCAGGCTCACGTAGACCTGGCCGACCTTGTCGACCGCCACGCCTTCGGCCACGTAGCCAGGCAGGGGCGTGAAGGCGGGAAACATGCCGGTGCCCTCCGCCCACACGCCGACAGCCAGTACCCCGGCCAGTGACGCGAGCACGATGACCCGTGCCGTCCATCGCACCGCCGATCTCCTCGTGTTCGTAGTGTGCATAGACCCTCCCGTGTTCAAGGTGCCGTACGAGCATGCTCTCTCGGCGGGCGGAAAGTCCTTCCGGAACTCCTCCGATTTTCCTTCAGCCTGCCGCCCCGCCTGGCACCTCGCGACGGGGGGTACAATCGCGGTCGGCGGGTGGCGGTTTCCGGCAACCGTGTGGGCCAGCGGGCTGGCGTAGGCGGGAGGAGCGTGCCCATGGAATCTGTGCGTTGGGGCATCATCGGCTGCGGCAACGTCACCGAGGTCAAAAGCGGCCCGGGCTTCCAGAAGGCCGCGGGATCCAGCCTGGCGGCCGTGATGCGCCGGGACCGCGCGAAGGCGGAAGACTACGCCAGGCGCCACGGCGCGCCGCGGGCGTACGACGATGCGGACGAACTGATTCGCGATCCGGACGTGGACGCCGTCTACATCGCGACGCCGCCAGCGAGCCACCTGGGACTGGCGCTCCGCGTGGCGGTGGCGGGGAAGCCGTGCCTCGTCGAGAAGCCGATGGCCATGACGCACGGCGAGTGCGTGCGCATGAACGAGGCGTTCCGCGCGGCCGGCGTGCCTCTTTTCGTGGCCTACTACCGCCGCGCGCTTCCACGTTTCCTCGAAGTGCGGAGGCAGATCGAGGCGGGCGCCATCGGGCCGGCGACCGACGTGCACATCCGCATCGCCGAGCCGCTGGCGGCAGGTGATGCCGCGAGCGGCTGGCGGTTCGATCCGGCGGTGGCAGGCGCAGGGCTCTTCTACGATCTCGCGTCGCACTGCCTGGATCTGGTCGACTTCCTCCTCGGGCCCATCGAGGAGGCCGCCGGTGTGGCGGTGAACACCGGCGGCGCGTATGCCGCCGAGGACGTCACGTGCGGCGCGTTCCGCTTCGTGCGCGGGGCCCTGGGGACGGGCACCTGGAACTTCAACGCCGATCGATCCGAAGACTGGATGGTGCTCACCGGGCCGCTTGGCGAGTTGCGAACGCCCGTCTTCACCGACGGCGACGTCGTCATCACGCGGGGCGCGCAGCAGGAGGTGCTGCCGCTGCGCAACCCGCCCCACGTCCACCAACCGCTCATCCAGACGATAGTCGACGAACTGCGCGGCCGCGGCCGATGCGACTCGACCGGCGAGAGCGGAGCCCGCGCGTCGTGGGTCATGGACCGCCTGCTCGAGAGTTACAGGCGAGGGGCCGCTGCAAGCCGCACGCAGCGGCTATAATCCCAACATCGGAGGGATGGCCGAGCGGTTGAAGGCGGCGGTCTTGAAAATCGCTGTACGGGAAACCGTACCGGGGGTTCGAATCCCTCTCCCTCCGCCAGCCTTCGCTCGGCTGCGCCGAGCTTCGGCTAGGCAGGCGAGTCACCTCGGGCGCAGGCGGACTCCCCGCCGCTGGCGCAAAGAAAAAGCCGCGACCAGGCCGGGACGTCCCGAGGCCCGATCGCGGCTGCGCGTGGAAGCCCTCGACTACACCAGGTCGAACCGATCCAGGTTCATCACCTTGTTCCAGGCCGCGACGAAGTCCTTCACGAACTTCTCCCGGTTGTCGTCGCAGGCATAGACCTCGGCAAGCGCCCGCAGTTCGGAGTTCGAACCGAAGACCAGGTCGACCCGGGTGCCGGTCCACTTGACCTTGCCCGACGCGCGATCGCGCCCTTCGTAGATCCCCTCGGCCGGCGCGGGACGCCACTCGGTATTCATGTCGAGGAGATTGACGAAGAAGTCGTTCGTCAACGTCCCGGGCGCGCTGGTGAGGACGCCGTGCGCGGACGGCGGCACGTTGGCGTTCAGGGCGCGCATGCCGCCGACGAGCACGGTCATCTCGGGTGCGGTCAGGGTCATCAACTGGGCGCGATCCAGCAACAGCTCTTCGGCCGGCGTCTTGAGGCCGGCGCGCAGGTAATTGCGGAACCCGTCGGCGAAGGGTTCCAGCACGGCGAACGACTCCACATCGGTCTGTTCCTGCGAAGCGTCCGTGCGCCCCGGCAAGAAGGGCACCTGGACCTTGTGGCCAGCCTTCTTCGCGGCCTCTTCGACGGCAGCGCAGCCGGCCACGACGATGAGGTCGGCCAGCGAAATCCGCTTCTTGCCGGCCTGCGCGTCGTTGAACGCTCGCCGGACCTCTTCGAGCTTCTGCAGAACCTTGGCCAGTTCAGCCGGCTGGTTCACCTCCCAGTCCTTCTGCGGCGCCAGGCGAATGCGCGCCCCGTTGGCGCCACCGCGCATGTCCGAGCCGCGGAAAGTCGTTGCCGACGCCCAGGCCGTGGTCACCAACTGCGAGACGGACAGGCCCGACGCGAGGATCTTGCCCTTCAGCGCCGCGATGTCCTGCTCACCCACCAACTCGTGGTCCACCGCCGGAACGGGGTCCTGCCAGACCAATTCCTCTGCCGGCACCTCGGGCCCCAGGTAGCGCGCGCGCGGGCCCATGTCGCGGTGGGTCAGCTTGAACCAGGTGCGGGCGAAGGCATCGGCGAAGAGTTGCGGGTCCTTGTGGAACCGGCGCGAAATGGGTTCGTAGATCGGGTCGAAGCGCAGCGACAGGTCGGCCGTGGTCATCATGGGCCGGTTCTTCTTCGACGGGTCGTGGGCGTCAGGAATCATGTGCTCGTCCTTGGCGTCCTTCGCCAGCCACTGCCAGGCGCCGGCGGGGCTCTTCACCAGTTCCCACTCGTAGCCGAAGAGCATGTCGAAGTAGCCCATGTCCCACTTCGTCGGGTTCGGCTTCCATGCCCCTTCGATGCCGCTCGTCGTGGTGTGGACGCCCCTGCCGCTGCCGAAGGCGTTCTTCCAGCCCAGGCCCATCTCCTCGAGGGGAGCGCCTTCGGGTTCGCGGCCCACCAGCGCCGGGTCGCCCGCGCCATGGCATTTGCCGAAGGTGTGGCCGCCGGCCACCAGCGCGACGGTCTCTTCGTCGTTCATCGCCATGCGAGCGAAGGTGTCGCGGACGTCGCGGCCCGAGGCGACCGGGTCCGGCTTTCCGTTCGGGCCCTCGGGGTTCACGTAGATCAGGCCCATCTGCACGGCGGCCAGGGGATTCTCGAGCTGGCGGTCCCCGGTGTAGCGCTTGTCTCCGAGCCAGGTGTCCTCGCTGCCCCAGTAGACGTCTTCTTCAGGCTCCCAGATGTCCGCGCGCCCGCCGCCGAAGCCGAACGTCTTGAAGCCCATGGATTCGAGCGCGCAGTTGCCGGCCAGGATGAACAGGTCGGCCCAGGAGATGCGGTTGCCGTACTTCTGCTTGATGGGCCAGAGCAGCCGGCGCGCCTTGTCGAGGTTGGCGTTGTCGGGCCAGCTGTTGACGGGCGAGAAGCGCTGACTCCCGGTGCCGCCGCCGCCTCGCCCGTCGGAAATGCGGTAGGTGCCCGCGCTGTGCCAGGTCATGCGGATGAACAACCCGCCGTAATGGCCCCAGTCGGCCGGCCACCAGTCCTTTGAATCCGTCATCAGCGCGTAGAGGTCTTTCTTCAGCGCGGGCAGGTCGAGCTTCTTGAATTCCTCCGCGTAGTTGAACCGCTCGCCCATGGGATTGGATTTCGCGGAATGCTGGCGCAGGATCAGCAGGTTCAGCCGGCTGGGCCACCAGTCGCTGTTCGACTGGGCGCCGGCCGCGGTCCGGCCCCCATGCATCGGGGCGTACGGGCACTTGGCTTCGTCTGACATGGATTGCTCCCTCCTCGTCGGGTCACGGACTCGAGGAAATGTTGTTCGATATCCCTCAAATGTAATGCGCTTTCGACGATGGCGGCAAGTCCTTCCGCCCGCCTGGTCTGGCGCCAGCCACACCTGACCGGTCCGCAGAACGGGCGCGGGCTGCGTTGTATACTGGCGGCGTGGAATTCCGGTTGCAGAAGACGCTTCGCGTCATGACTGCGGCCGACCACGCCAGAGGCGATGCGTCGCGCGAATACTGGCGGGGCCGGCCGCCGGAAGAGCGGCTCGCGGCGGTCGAGTTCCTGCGGAGGCAGCATGGTGGAACTGGCGCCGGACTTCGACGAGTTCTTCGGGTCGTTGATCGCTCACGGAGTTGAGTTCCTCGTGGTCGGCGCCTACGCCCTGGCGCTCCACGGCGCGCCCCGCTACACCGGCGACATCGATGTCTTCCTGAGGCCCACAACCGAGAACGCCGCCAGGCTGCTCCAGGCGCTCTCCTCCTTCGGATTTCCGCCTACGAATCTCGGGCCGGAACAGGTGATCGAGCCCGCGCGCGTCATCCAGATGGGCGTGGAACCTGTCCAGATTCACGTGATGAGCGACATCAGCGGCGTGACATGGGACGAAGCATGGGCCGGGCATGAAACGGCCCCTTGCGGGTCGCGCGGTCTGCCGTTCATCGGGCGGACCGAGTTTGTCCGCAACAAGCGTGCCGCGGGACGCCTCAAGGACCTCGCCGACATTGAAGCGCTTGGAGCACCGGACGTACCGCCGGCCGGCACGGCGTGTCATTGACGCGGCGGCGGCGCTGCGGTAGCGTCCGATCACACAGGGAGGGGAACCATGGGCTGGCTCGTCACGATCATCATCGGCGGCATCATCGGCTGGATCGCGAGCATCGTCATGAAGACGAATGCCCAGATGGGCATCATCGCCAACATCCTGGTCGGCATCGCAGGCTCGATCATCGGATCCTGGCTCGCCGGCGTGCTCGGCGTCCCACCCAGCAGCGCGCTGGTGGGCTATCTCATCTCCATCATCGGCGCGGTAATTCTCATCGCCATCCTCAAGTCGCTCGGGTTCTTCAGGAGATAGGGGGTCCACAAGGAGGGCTACCGTGAACATGATTGAAGCGCTGCTTGGAGGACAGGCGGATGGCGCCGTGGACCAACTGGGACGGCAGTTCGGGCTGGACCAGTCGCAGACCTCGTCGGCACTCGGTGCCCTGTTGCCCGCCCTGGCCGCGGGATTCCACCGAAACGCGTCCAGCCCGAACGGGCTCGACTCACTGCTCGGCGCGCTCGGCAGCGGGCGGCACGGGCGCTACGTCGACGACCTGGGCAGCCTCGGCATGCCCGGGACGGTCGACGATGGGAATGGCATCCTCGGGCACATCTTCGGCAGCAAGGACGTGAGCCGCGAGGTCGCGCGGCGCGCCTCGGCCCAGTCGGGCGTGGGCGCCGGCATCCTGAAACAGATGCTGCCGGTTGTCGCGGCCATGGTGATGGGGGCGATGGCCAAACAGCAGAGCGGCGGCGCCGGGCGGCAGGCCGGGTTCGGCCAGCCGGCGGCCGGCCAGGGCGGGGGCGGCGGCATCCTCGACATGCTGACGCCGATGCTCGATGCGAACCGCGACGGCTCGGCCATGGACGATGTCATCGGGATGATCGGGAAGTTCATGGGCGGGCGCTGACGAAACCGCCTGCGCCCGCCGCCACACGGACGCCTCGCGCGATCTCCTGTGTCACGCGAGGCGGCCGCCCGATCTACAATCGCCAGTCGGGGAAGGTGGCTTGAGGGTCGTGCTCGCGGCGCGGGGGGGCCGCGAGGCGCAGGCTCTCGAACCACCTCCATGTAGGAGGCCAACCACGATGCGCACGTCGCTCCCTGTCCGCCGCCTGTCCGTTCTACTGCTCGCGCTGACGCTCGCGGCCGGCACCGCCGCCTTCGCCCAGCAGGCCCCGCCCTTCAAACCCGAAGTCGGCCAGGGCGGAAAAGACGTCGTGTGGGTGCCGACGCCGCAGGCGCTGGTCGACAAGATGCTCGACATGGCGAACGTGACGGCGCGGGACGTCGTGATGGACCTCGGCTCGGGCGACGGGATCACCGTCATCACCGCGGCGAAGCGCGGCGCCCGGGCGATCGGCATCGAGTACAACCCCGACATGGTCGAACTGTCGAAGGCGAACGCCGACAAGGCGGGCGTCGCCGACAAGGCGACGTTCATGAAGGCGGATCTGTTCGAGACGGACCTCAGCCAGGCGACCGTCATCACCATGTTCCTGCTGCCGCAGATCAACATGCAGCTGCGGCCAAAGATCCTCGACCTCGAGCCCGGCACGCGGATCGTGTCCAACTCGTTCACGATGGAAGACTGGGTGGCGGACGAGACGGCGACGGTGAACGAGGGCTGCCAGACCTGGTGCACGGCGCTCTTCTGGATCGTGCCGGCGAAGGTCGAGGGCCGGTGGGAGACGGTGGGCGACGAACTGACGCTCGTGCAGTCGTTCCAGCAGGTGTCCGGGACGCTTCAGCACAACGGGACGAGCGCGGCGATCACCGACGGCCGGCTCCGCGGCGCGGAGCTGAGGATGACGATTGACGGCGCCCAGTACGTGGGTCGCGTCAACGGGAACACGATCGAGGGGACCGTCACCACGTCGGGCAAGACCGCACCATGGAAGGCGACGCGCGCCGGCGTCTAGCCGTCCAAAAGGGGTCAGGTCCAACAATCAAGCATTTTGCTTGATTGTTGGACCTGACCCCTATTTGAGCGTTGCGCCTTCGACCAGCACGGCGTACGCGTATCCGGCCGTGAAGTCCTTGTCGATGGCGACCGTGCCGGTGGCCGTGATGACGTCGCCGACTTTCGCGGCGGCGTCAGAGGTGATGAGCAGGTCGTTGGTGCCGTCGGCCGCCGTGCCGGTGCCGTCCTGGATGTGAATCCAGTTGCGGCCCAGGATCCCGCCGTTGAATCTCATGACCTTGCCGCGCACGGTGACGGCCTTGCCGGCGAGGGACTTCCGATTGGCCCAGACATCGGCGACGGTGGTCCCGCCGGGCGCGGGCGGGATTGGCTCGGTCACCTGCGCCGCCGCTGCCCCGGCCTGGGCGCCGCCACCCATCCCATGGGCCGACATCATCGCGGGCGCGGCCGCCAACACCTCGCCCTCGCGGCCGATGCGCGTCGTGAAGTAGATGAGCGGGAAATCGCGCTTCAGCGTATCGCTGTGGAAGTTCTCCATCGGCATTTCGAGCGCCAGGGTGACACGGTCGCCCACGGCCACCGGAAACTCGCCGCTCGCGGCCCACACGTCGCCCGCATCGGTTTTCACGCGCACGTAGGTGTAGCTCGACGCGTTCATGGTTTCGAGCACCGGGCCCGTCACCATCGGCGCCTGCCCGGCCGCCGCGTCCGAACCGGCGCCCGCCTCCGGCTGCGCCGGGGCAGAGGCCTGGGCGGGCTGGCCGGAGCCAGGCGCCTGTTCCGAGGAAGGCGGTTCAGCACCCTTGCTGCAGCCGCCAATCATGCCAAGAGAAAGCAGCGCACAGAGTGCCGTCGCTCGAAGATCAGTCACGGGGGGCCTCCAGAAGACAAGTAGTCAGTAGCCAGTAGCCAGTAGAAATGCCTGTCCAGCTATCCAAGTGTCCAGCTGTCCAGCTGTCCAGCTGCCCAGGCGGCCACTCCCGCTATTGTCGCGCGGAAGGGCTCATCGAGTAAATGCGGCCGGGGCCGGCCACGTGCTCCAGCTGGAGCCGGCTACCAAGCTCGTCGATGCGGGCCGACACCGCGTCCCACTCGCCGGGCGGATAGAGATCGGTGTGCACGACGATGTAGCGCACGTCGAGACGCGCCAGTTCGTCGAGGCTGGCGCCGTCGGGGAAGGTGCGGAGCAGCGCGTACAGGCGGTCGTGAAGCGGCGCGCGGATGCCGCTGTAGCCGTGCACGGTCTTCTGCCAATGCGCCATCGAGTGCAGCATGTACATCGTCTGGCGCCGCTCGAAGGGCCCGGCCTGCAGCGGGTCGGGAAGCGGGACCTCGGCGACGGCGAACGGGCCCGGCCGGGTGGCGAGCCAGCGATCGGCGAGCGGGATGTCCACGCGGTACGGGATGACGGCGAGCGGGACGGCCGCGAACTCGGCCACGAGCAGCAGCGTCACGGAGGCGGCGAAGAGGCGCTGCCGGCCCCGGGACAGCCGGGCAGCCAGCCAGTCGAAACCCGCCGCGGCGACGATGGCGAGGCCGAGCACGGCAAGCATCGTGAACCGCGACGGCACGCGGATGAAGTTCATGCCGGGCAGCCAGTAAACGAGCGGCCACAACCCGAACGGCGGCCCGATGGACAGCCAGAGGCTGATAAGCGCGAGGACTCCGTAGAAGGCGACCGCGCCCGGCTTCGGCCCGATGCCAGCCTCGGCGAACTTGCCGGACCGGCGGACGACGATGGCGGCGGCCGCCAGCAGAAGCGGCAGGAACCCCGGGAACAGGTACGCGCTGGCCGTGTCGAGGATGCGCGGCCCGGGAAGCCACGAGAGCAGGAAGGTCTGCACGTGGGTCGGTGCTGCCAAAAAACTGCCTGGCGTGACGGCCCAGTTCTCGAGCGACCGTTTGAGGCCCATCTCCTGCTGCACGGCCCGATAGGGCAGGGAGACAAGTACTGCCGGTGCGAGCAGCAGTACTCCCGTGATGCCGAGATCGGACAACCGGCGGAATGGCGCGACGAGCGCCCCGCTGGCGGCCCGCCACGCGACAAGCCCCGCCATCGCGAGCGTCAGGAAGACGGCGCCGTGTCCGCTCGAGAGCGCCTGGAGGGTGAAAAACCCCGCGGCCAGCCAGAGGTCGCGCCTGCGCCCATGGTCCAGGTACGCGTGAAGCGAGGCGAACGCGAACGGGATCCACTGCACCGGGCCAAGATGCAGCTGTCCGATGCGGAAGAACCGCGGCGGCGAGAACGCGAAAATCACGCCGGCCACGACGGCGCCGGCCGGGCTGATGCCGATGCGCCGCGCCAGCAGGTAGCCGCCCAGCCCGCACAGCATGCACGAGACGAGCATGACGATGTTCAGCGCGAGGACGGGATTGCCGGAGGCCCAGAGAACCGGCGCGGCGATGAGGGCGCTGCCGATCAGGTTCTCGGAGAACGCGAGCGTGCGGCTGAGCGGGTGGTAGATGTTCGCGTCGAAGATCGAGAACGGCTGGTGGACGAAGGCATGGGCGTCCCAGGCCAGCGTCCAGATGAACAACTCCCCGTCCGGGCCCATCGGCAGCGTCGTGGACGCCGGCCGGAGGGCCAGCGGCCAGGTCAGCAGCAGCGTCAGCGCGAGAAACAGGGCCGCGGTTTTCATCCGGTTCGGGTCCAGAATTCCGGCAATTCTACCCCGGACGAGAAACGCCTGATTTCCGGGTCCGACCTCGTTACACTCTTTCTGTGAGCATCCGGGTGATCACGGGGGTTGTCGCCGCCTCGCTCGCGGTGGCGCTGTTCGCGGCGAGGCTGGTCGCACCCGGCCCTGCCGACTTCTACATCGAGCCCACGACGGGCATGGTGCTCATCGCCGTCAGGCCGGGGTCGTTCATGATGGGCAGCCCCGAATCCGAGCCCGGGCGCAACGACGACGAGGTGGCGCACCGGGTGACGATCTCCCGGCTGTTCTACATCGGCAAGCACGAAGTGACGCAGGCCGAGTGGACGAAGGTGATGGGCGCGAACCCGAGCCATTTCGGGAACTGCGAGCGGTGCCCCGTCGAGAACGTCGATTTCTACGAGGTCAACGCCTTCCTCTCGCGCCTCAACGCGGGTACGACGGCGATGGAGTTCCGGCTGCCGACCGAGGCCGAGTGGGAGTACGCGTGCCGCGCCGGCACCTCCACCGCCTACGGCACCGGCGCCCGGATCACCACGGCCCAGGCGAACATCGACAGCCGCTTTGCCGTCGATGTCGACAGCGGCGCGGCGTACGAGAAGGCGCTGCCGGTCGGCACGTTTCCGCCGAACGCGTGGGGCCTGCACGACATGCACGGCAACGTGTGGGAATGGACCAACGACCGGTACGGCCCCTACATCCCGAGACTGGCCACCGACCCGCGCGGCGCCGACATCGGGGGAACGCGCGTCATCCGCGGCGGCAGCTGGCACTTCGACGCCGACAGCGCACGGTGCGGCCTGCGGTATACGCATGCGCCCCAGGACTTGGGCTTCAGCCTCGGGTTCCGGGTCGTCGGCGAACCCAGGACGCCGCGGAGGGGGCGATGATGGGGCCCGCCCGTATCCGGGTCTGTGCCGCCGGCATCGGCCTGCTGATGGCGGCAAGCCTTGCGCCTGGCCTCGCCCAGGCGCCGGCGGTGACCATCGATGCCGGGGCGCCGCTCGCGCCGATGTCGCAGTCCCTCTACGGCCAGTTCATCGAGCACCTGGGCCGCTCGATCGACGGCGGCGTCTGGGCGGAGATGCTGGACGACCGCAAATTCTTCCATCCGGTGGCGGAAGGGGAGTCGCCGTGGTCGATCCTCGGCGAGCCGCGCAGCACGGCGATGACCACGTCGCGGGCGTTCGTCGGGGCGCACTCGCCGGAATTCGAACTCGACGGCGCGAGCGGGCCTTCGGGCCTCAGCCAGGCGGGGCTCGGTGTTGTCGCCGGTGCCCGCTACACGGGCCGGGTGGTTCTCGCGGGCAACTCGGAGGCCGGGCCGATCGAGGTCAGCCTCGTGTGGGGCGCCGGGCCTTCGGGCCGGCAGACGGTCACCATCCGCACCTTCGACGAGCGGTACCGGCCGTACCCCATCGCTTTCACCGCCCGGGCGACATCCGATGACGCCAGGCTGGAGATTGCCGGACGCGGAAAGGGCCGGTTCCGCATCGGGACCGCGTCGCTCATGCCGGCGAACAACATCGAAGGGTTCCGCGCCGACGTCCTGGCGCTGCTTCGGGAACTCGACGCGCCGGTCTACCGGTGGCCCGGCAGCAACTTCGTGAGCGGCTACGGCTGGCGCGACGGCAACGGCGAACGCGACCGCCAGCCTCCGCGGAAGAACCCCGCGTGGAAGGGGGTCGAGCACAACGACGTTGGCATCCACGAATTCATGGCGCTCTGCCGGCTCACCGGCGCGGAGCCGGACGTCAGTGTGAACAGCGGCCAGGGCAACGAGGTGAACAGCGAGTGGAACTACCGGTACCGGCCGCACCTCTTCAGCGAACCCGGCACGCGGTACTTCCTCGAGGATGCCCTCGGCGTCGCGACAAGCTTCCACGAGCACTCGCGACAGGCCGACAGCGACTTCATGGCCAACCACGCGCAGACGGCGAACGTGATTGGCGCGATCAGGACCACGAAGACGGCCGCCGCCTTCGAAACGACAGGCCTCGTGCTGAAACTCTACCGCGCGCACTTCGGCCAGGTGCCGGTGACCATCACGGGCGCGCCCGGGCCGCTCGATGTCGCGGCGGCCTGGCGCGAGGATCGCTCCGCGCTCACCCTCGCCATCGTCAACCCGACGGCCGAGGCGCAGACGATGGCGTTGCAGCTGAGGGGGGCGAGGTTTG
The DNA here is from genome assembly GCA_046496425.1 of Vicinamibacterales bacterium. Lineage (GTDB taxonomy): Bacteria > Acidobacteriota > Vicinamibacteria > Vicinamibacterales > JAKQTR01 > JAKQTR01. The sequence continues at coordinate 61,288 of JAWOGY010000063.1, read as the reverse complement.
CGCCATCGGCAACGTTGAGGAGGATTGTGGGGACCGGCCCGCTGGCGTACAACGAGCCCGGCAAGCCGCCGGCGGTGAGAATCGAGGAGACCGCGAACGTGCCCGTCGGCGACAGCCTCACGCTGCCGCCCCTGAGCATCTCGATCTACGAGCTGCGGGCACGGTAGGGACAGGGGGCATGGGATGCGCCGGTCAGCGGAACAGTGCGGCTTCCACGGCGAGGCCGGGGCCGAAGCCGAGAGCCAGGCAGGGCCTGGGTGCGCCCCGCTGGCGGAGGCGATCGAGAATGAAGAGGATGGTCGGCGAGGACATGTTGCCGAACTCGCTGAGCACCTCCTGCGAGATGGCGTAATCCTCGCGTCCGATGCCGGTGGCCGCGGCGACCGACTCGAGAATGCGCGGGCCGCCGGGATGCACTGCCCATGTGGCGATCTGATCCCTCGTGAGTTGTTGGGCGGCGAGCCAGCCGTCGAGCCACGGCCTCAACTCGTGCTCGATGACGCCGGGCACGCGCGCCGACAGCGTGATCTCGAATCCGTGATCGCCGATGCGCCAGGCCATGAGTTCCGACGAGTCTTCGAGCAGCGAGGCACCGCTGCGCGCCAGCACCCAGTCGTCGCCTGACGAACCCGGCGCGGCGGCACCGACCACGGCGGCCGCGCCGTCGGCGAAGATCCCGTTTGACACGACCGAATCGCTGTTCCAGCCGTACTGGTAATGCAGGCTGCACAGCTCAACCGCGCAGACAAGCACGCAGGCATCCGGGTCGTTGTCGGCATAGCCGCCGGCGACTCGCAGCCCGTTCAGCGCGCCGTGGCACCCCATGAACCCGACGTGGGTGCGGGCGACGGTCCGGGGCAGGCCGAGCTCGCGCAGAAGACCGAGGTCGAAGTTCGGGGCCGAGAAACCGGTGCAGGACACGGTGACAAGATGCGTCACGTCGCCGGCCTCGCGCCCGGCGTTCCGAAGCGCGATCGTCGCCGCCCGGGCACCGAGGGCGGGGGCTTCACGCTCGTACTTCGCCATTCGCGCGGCGGTGGACGGCCCGCGGTCATCGCTGCCGCGCATGGGCGGAAAGAAGGTCTGGCGCGCCGCACCAGAGCGGCTGTCCGACTCGAGCACCACGCTGTACCGCCGCTTCACCCGCGACAGCCGGTACAGGGCCTTCAACTGCCGCTGCTGTTCAGGCGAGACGCATCCGTATTGCGCGGCTGTCGCGGCGGCCTCGTCCTGGGAGATGGCGTTGGGCGGCACGGCGGTCCCGATGCCTTGGATATGAAGCGGCATCACGCAGTCCTTTCAGGGGTTGGGTGGGTGGGAGGCGAGAAACGCGCCAGCACGGATGCGGCAAGCCGCGGGTGCCGCCGGAGCAACGACATGAACATCGCCACCAGCGCCGGTTGCCTGAGGTTCCAGGCCAGAATGCGGCACCGGCGCTGATCGCGGCCGATGGATCTCGCGAGCGCACGGACCCATTCGTCCTCGAGCCGTGGATCATGCGCGGCCGCCGCGCGTTTCACGAACGGGACCACCGCTTCCGCGCCGGCAAGGGCCCAGGCCATGCCTTCGCCCGTGAACGGCTCCACGTAGCCGGCGGCGTCGCCGATGACGAAGATCCCGCGCGCGGCCGGGCGAGCCAGCCGGCGGGTGAGGGGCAGCGTGCCCATCCAGTCGATGGACTCCAGCGGGGCGTCTATTCGGACGCCGGCGTCCGCGAACATGGCGCGGAGGGCTCCGGCGGGTCCGCCGGAGGCTTTGAGGAACGCCGGGTCCACCGCGGCGCCAACGTTCACCCGGCCGCCTTCCACGTCGACCGCGCCGACATAGCCGCCGCGCGACACGGCCATCGTGATCGCGCCGGGTGCCGTGTCGATCGTGCCGGCATCGACGTCGCCGCCGATGCCGACGCGCGCCGAGGCTTGCACGACGCTCGTGAAACCCGCGCAGTCGCGCAACGAGACATGGCCGAGTCCGTCGGCGACGACAACCGCCCGCGCCCGCGCTGCTTCATCGCGCCCGCCTGCGCCGCGCAGCAAGACGCGCCGGTATCCGCGGCCGGCTTCGTCATCCGATCGCGGCTCGATGGTCGCCGTTGTCTGGAAGCGCCGTTCGCAGCCCGCCTCGGCGGCCGCGTCCGCGAGGGCGAGATCGAGTGCCGCACGAGACACCGCCAGTCCCGCTGGCAAGGGGACCCGGGCCTGGCGTCCGCGATGATGCAGACGCAGCGTATCGAGCGGCAAAGCGCCGAGGCCCCGCACCCTGCCGCCGAGCCCGGACCGGTCGAGCGACGCGAGGGCGCTGGCGTTCAGGCATCCGCCGCAGACCTTGCGGCGCGGGAATGCGCGCCGCTCGACCAGCAGCACGCCGAGCCCCTCGCGGGCGAGCAGCGTCGCGGCGAGCGATCCCGCCGGTCCCGCGCCGATGACGATCGCGTCCCAGGTGTTCATAAAGTAAGCAGCCACCGTTGCGGCCAGACCCGGGTGATCCGGGCTCCGGACAGTCCGGCGCGCCCGGCAAGCTCGCGCGCTTCCTGAAGGGTAAACGCCGCCGCGACCGATCGCATGCCGTCCACGCGGAACACCTCGGAGCGCGACAGGAGTCGGCCTCCGATCCAGGTGAATGCCGTTCCCAGCAGCGTTCGCCGAAGATCGGAGACGACCACCGCGCGTCGCGCGGCCCGTGCCAGCCGGCCGAGCAGCGCGACGGCGTCCGCGTCCGGCAGGTGGTGCAGGAAGAGGGTGCAAACCACCACGTCGATTCCGGCGGGGATGGGAGCCCGAAGCGCGTCTACCGGCACGAACCGCACGCCTTCGACGCCGCGGCGGGTGGCGAGCGTACGAGCGTAGTCGATGGCCACCGGGCTCATGTCCCAGCCCACCCACGCGACCTCGATCCGTTCCCGCAGCGCCCGGCGCGCGAGCGACAGCAGGACGTGGCCGCCGCCGCACGCGATGTCGAGCACCCGCAACGGGCGCTCCGTTGTCTCATGCGCGGCCGCCCGAATCGCCGGCCAGATGGCCGCTGCCGTGCGGCTGACCGCATTCGCGCGGCCAAGCGCGTCGAGGGCGTGAATGTGCCGCCGGACGTCGAGATCCGGCTGGTCCATCATCTCGGGCTGAAGCACGCGGGAGCGCGGCAGAAGGGCTCCTTTCAGCCGTTGACGATCGTCGCCACCCGGCCGAACACGTCCTTCACGACGGCGCGGGCTTCGGCTTCCGACGGCCCTTCGGCGACGACGCGCACGATAGGCTCGGTATTGGAGCCGCGGACGTGGAACCAGCCCGACGGGAGCATCACCTTGACGCCGTCGCGCGTGTCCATCGGCAGGTCTGCGAACTCGCGCTTCACCATCCGGAGCACGTCGGGGATCCTGTTCGACGGGCAGGCGAGCTTCTCTTTCACCATCACGAATGGCGGCAACTCGGCGACAAGTTCCGACACCGTCTTGCCCGACGAGGCGAGCAGGTGAAGGATGAGGGCCATGCCCACCTGGCTGTCGCGCGCGAAGTTGATCGAGGGGTAGATCACGCCGCCGTTGCCTTCGCCGCCGATGACCGCGCGCTCGCTCTTCATGCGCTCGGTGACGTTCGCCTCGCCGATTTTCGTGCGCAGGACCGGGCAGCCGAACCGCTGCGCCACCGCGTCGAGGGCGGCCGTGGTCGACAGGTTGGCCACCACCGGCCCCGGCTGCCTGCCGAGCACGTACCAGGCGGCCAGCACCAGCGTGAAGTCCTCGCCGATGGGGATGCCGCGCTCGGAGACGACGGCGAGGCGGTCGGCATCCATGTCCTGCGCGAACCCGATGTCGCACCCGTTCGCGCGGACCAGCTCGCACAGGGCGCCGAGGTTCTCGGGCAGAGGCTCGGCCGGGCGCGGAAAGAGGCCGTTCGGCGTGACGTTGATCGGGATGACGTCCACGCCGAGCGCGTCGAGCAGGCGGGGCGCGATGAAGACGCCGGCGCCGTTGCACGCGTCGAGCGCCACGCGCAGCCGCCGCGGGCCTGACGGCAGCGGCCCGACCGCGTCGAGAATGGCCTTGAAGTGCAGGTCGAGCGCGTCTGTCATCCGCTCGACGGAGCGCATCTCGGAGCCCGCCACTTTCACGTAGTCGCCCTGGTGATAGATGTCGAGCAACTCGCGCGCCGGGCCGGCGCTCAGGAACAGGCCGTCGGGGCCGATGAACTTCAGCGCGTTCCACTCGGCCGGGTTGTGGCTGGCCGTGATCGCGATGCCGCCCTGGGCGCGCCGGTGGCGGACGGCAAGCTGCACGGTGGGCACCGGGCACACGCCCGCGTCGACCACCCGGCACCCGCTCGAGAGCAGGCCCGCCACGACGGCCTGCCGCACCATTTCGCCCGACGTGCGCGTGTCGCGGCCGACCACGACCGTGCCCGCCCCCGCGTAGGTGCCGAAGGCCTGGGCGAAGCGCGTCAGCAGCGTCGGCGTCAGCGAGTCGCCGATGACGCCGCGGACGCCGGAGATGCTGATTTTGAGAGTGGGAATCGCTCGCATGGGTTACACCGTTGCTCGCTCTCGGTCAGTGATCAGGGACTAGGGACTAGGCGCTAGGGGCTAGTACGACGCGGCTTTCGCCGCGTGGCCGACAGCTCAACAGCCAGACTGACTAGCGCCCAGCGCCTAGTCCCTAGCGCCTAGTCCCCAGCCCCTAGCCCCTCGCCCCCAGCCTGTCCCTCGCCCAGTCCGCCAGGTCGCGCGCCCTCGAGGCGGTGCCGGCCTCGGCGATCACCCTGATCATCGACTCGGTCTGCGACGCGCGCACGTGCACCCAGCCGTCGTCGAACGGCACGACGATGCCGTCGGTCGCGTCGGCGCTGAGGCCCTCTCGCTCGATTGTGTCGCGGAAATCCTGGAGAATCGAGTACAGCGCGCTCGGCTTCTCGGCAAAATCGTGCTTCACCATGGCGAACGACGGCAGGCTGCCCACCAACTGGCCGAGCGACGCGCCCGTGCAGGCCATGTGCTCGATGATCAGCCCCTGCGCCGCGGCCGCATCGTGCGACATCAGCACGCGGGGCACGGCCACGCCGCCGTTGCCCTCGCCGCCGATGACCGCGCGGTGCTCGATCATGGCCTCGGAGATGAACGACTGTCCCACGGGGGTGCGCACCACAGTCCCGCCATGCCGCTTCGCGACCTCGTCGACGGCCCGGGTCGTGGACACGTTCGTCACGACGGTGCCCGGCTGCTGCGAGAGGGCGATGGCCGCGGCCAGCGTGATCGTGCGCTCTTCGGAGAGCGCCTCGCCCTCGGCGGTCACCAGGCCGATGCGCTCGCCGTCGGCGTCGTGGGCGAACCCGAGATCGGCGCCGCCCGCGCGCACGACGGCCTTCAGCTGCGCCATGGTCTCCGGCTTCGGCTCGGGGCGGTGCGGGAACGGCGCCGACGGGTCGTCGTTGACGGCCAGCACCGTGCACCCCAGCATCTCGAGCCACCGCGGGGACAGCAAGGTCGAGGCGCCGTTGCAGCAGTCGACCGCCACGCGGAGGCCGCGGCGGCGCGCGGCACGCACGTCGAAAGCGGCCGCCAGCACGTCGAGATGATGGCCGATGGCGTCTTCGGCGGCCACCCCGGTGCGGATGCGATCCCACGACGCCTTCTCGAACTCGCCCTGGTGGACGATGTCGAGCAACTCTTCCGCCTGGGTGGTGTTGAGGTAGAGGCCGTCGCCGCGAACGAACTTGAGCGCGTTCCACGCGGCCGGATTGTGGCCGCCGGTGATGGACACGCCGCCCTGCGCGCCGAGCCAGTTGACGGCGAGCTGGAGCGTGGGCGTCGGCGAGACGCCGAGATCGATCACCTCGCAGCCGGCCGAGAGCAGCCCGGAAATGACGGCCGCCTGCACCATCGGTCCCGACGATCGCGTGTCGCGGCACACGAGAATGCGGCCCGAGTCGAGATACGTGCCGAAGGCCTGCGCGAAGGAAACGATGAGCTCGGGTGTGAGGGATTCGCCGACGATGCCGCGGACGCCGCTGATGCCGATCTTGAGAGGACGCATGACGAGGAGATCTTACTCCAGGGGCTAGGGGCTAGGCGCTGGGCGCTAGTCAGATCAGGCGCCAGGGGCTAGTCAGTCTGGCTGTTGAACTGCCAGCCACGCGGCGAGAGCCGTGTCCCACCAGCGCCCAGCGCCTAGTCCCTAGCCCCTAGTACGACGCGCCGCGAAGGCGTCGATGCAGCGCCGCGAGCAGCACGGCGCCAATGGACGCGGCGGCGCCCGCGATGAGCACGAGCGCCATCGGGCTGATGGAAGGGGGAGCCGTCGAGGCCGCCCCGAGGCCGTCCTGGATGGCGCGCGCGGCAAGGTTCACCAGCCCCTGCCACTGCCAGACCAGGAAGACGGTCAGGCTGGCGAGGCCGGCGGCCAGCTCGACCCAGCGCATGCGTTCGATGGGCGCCGCCGCGGTGCGCTCGGCCTGCCATCGCCGCAGGAGCTGCGCCTTCCACCAGATCACGGCCGGGTCGGGGAGCTGGTGCGGCGCGTCGGGCGTCGCGGCCAGCCCGCGCACGAAGGCCACGGCGTCGACCTGCTCGCGGCACGACGGGCACGATGCCAGGTGGGCCTCGAGGGCGGCGGACAGCTCCTGTCCGGCGGCCGCAGAGACGAGGATGTCCGGTTCGTGTGAGCAGGCCTGGTTCGTCATCGCCGTTCTCCCGGGCCGTAGCCTTTCTTGCGGAGCAGGCCGGCCAGTTTCCGGCGCGCCCGGAAGAGCAGCACCGGCACGCTGGCGGGCTTCAACCCGAGCGCCGCGGCAATGTCGCGATGCTCGGAGCCTTCGACGTGTGCGAGCCACAGCAGCATGCGCTCCTGGGGCTTCAGGTCCCGAAACGTCCGCGCCATGTCCTGCTTGAGGGCGGCGTGGTCGCCATGATCCGCGGCGACGGGCGGTTCGGCCGCGTCGCCGTGCGGCCTCACGTCTCCCGCGTGCGCCTCCGCCCGTCTCCGGCTGCGGCCGCCGCGCCGCCAGAGGTCGGTGGCGGCGTTGGTGGCCACGCGGAAGAGGTATGCGCGGAGCTCGCATTCGTCGCGCGTCGCAAGCTTTGCGGCGAGCATGCGGCAGAACGCCTCCTGCAGCAGATCGTCGGCGTCGGCGGTACTGCCGGTCAGCCGGTAGATGTAGGCCCACAGAGGCCTGGCGTGGAGGCGATAGAGGTCCTGGAACTCCGATTCGTTCAGGAGCGTCGCGCGCGCGCCGGCGTCCGACTGTTGTGCGCCCACGTCCTCCACGTCCAGTGTCGCGGCGTGTACTGCCACGGCCGATCCTACCGGCGCGCCTCGTCGTCGTCGCCGCCGATCAGGCCCAGCGTCTTCGACAGCCGGTAGGACGCCAGCGTCGACACGAGGAACCCGATCCCGCACGCGGTGATGATGCCGCCCATCACCCACAGGCCGTCACGCAGATAGTAGAAGATCCCGCCGAGAACCAGCATGGCGATTCCGATCGACGTACAGACAATGCCTGTCTGCGTGGCGGCGAGCAAGCGGGTCTTGGCGCTCGGGCCCTCGACGGTGAGCGTCTTCATGAAACGCCTGCCGCCCTCGGTGTCGAGAAAGGCGCCGAACTCAGCGGTGGACCCCATCTTCTCGAGGATCTTCGCGTTGAACTCGGAGGTGACCTTGAGCTGTTCGCGCCGCCGCCTGCCGTCCGCGACCACGAAGACGATCCAGGCGATGAGCGCGAAGAGGCCGACGCTGACCACCATCGGAATGAACGATTCGAACACTTGTTCTGCCATCACGGGACTCCTGTGCCTGGAAGCGGTTTCACAACCCGTTCTCGCGGCGGGAACCAGCCGCAGCGCGCAGGTTGTGAAACCGGTCCTTCTGCCGGTAGAACGCTCGAGGCCGCCTGGACATTAACAACCCCGGCTCCTATACTGCCCGTGATCGAACATCCGCTCCGCGGATGGGTTGTGTTTCGTGGAGGAACGTCATGGCCGAAGAACTGGTCCCTGAAGTGCCGCCCGCTATTGATGTCGAGGCCGAAACTCTGCCAGCGACGCCGGAATCCGCGGCGGCAGCCGTCTTCGAGGCCGCCGGCACCGCCGCGGCCAAGGTGATGAACGCCGTGGATGAGATGACGCCGAAGGCGCAGGAGGCGGTCAGGGCTGCGGCGGCAAAGGCCGTCAAAACCGTGAAGGAGGCCGCGCCGAAGGCCGAACAGGCCGCCAGGAAGGCGGCGACGAAGGCCAGGAAGGCCGCCAAGGCGGTTACGAAGAAGGCCGTCAAGGCCGTGAAGAAGGCCGCGCCGAAGGCCCGGAAGGCCGTCAAGAAGGCCGTGAAGCCTGCGAAGCCTGCGAAGAAGGCCGCCAGGCCCGTGAAGAAGGCCGCGCCGAAGGCCCGGAAGGCCGTCAAGAAGGCCGTGAAGCCTGCGAAGAAGGCGGCCAGGGCCGTGAAGAAGGCCGCGCCGAAGGCCCGGAAGGCCGTCAAGAAGGCGGTGAAGAGGGGCAGGAAGTAGGGCGCGCCCGGTTCCTTCTCTATCTCCTCACGGGATATTTGTACGGCGGCGGCAGCGGCTTGCGCGGCAGCATCGCGTCGCGCATGGCCGCGTGGTAGACGAAGCTTGCCGTGATGACGGCCGACTGGACCAGGTCTTCCGGCACGAGGTGGTCGAAGACGTCCAGGTTCGAGTGGTGCACGCGCGTGGAGTAGTCGATGGGGTCCTGGATCCACTGGAACGCCGGGATGCCCACCAGATCCAGCGCCCCGTGATCCGATCCCATCGTCGAGCGAGGCGAGAGCTCGGTCATGCCGAGGTCCGCGAACGGCTTCATCCACGCCTCGAAAATCGGCGCCGCCTGCACGTTCTGCTGGAGATAGACGCCGCGGATGCGCCCGGTGCCGTTGTCGTAGTTGAAGTAGGCCGACACCTTCGCGTGCTCCGGCTTGAGCGCCATCGTCTCGACGTCGGCGAAATGGTTGGCGACGTACGCCTTCGATCCGACCCAGCCTTTTTCCTCGGCGCCCCAGAGCACGACGCGGATTGTGCGCCGCGGCCGGGCGCCGATGGCTTTCAGGATGCGCACCGCCTCCATCGACACCGCCACGCCGGCCGCGTTGTCGGCGGCCCCGGTGCCGGGGCTCCACGAGTCGATGTGGCCGCCGAGCATCACGATCTCGTCACTCTTGTCGGTGCCGGGAATCTCGGCGACGACGTTGTAGCCGCGAAGGTCCTTGTCGTAGAACTCGCACCGGACTTCGACTTCCATGGTCGCCGGCTCGCGGTGCTCGTCGATGATGCGGACGATGCGGTTGTAGTGCTCGACGGCGAGGATGATCTCCGGCAGCGGTCGCGGGCGGTCCGGGTGGCGGGCCGAGCGGATTCCGGCCGCGACCGTCGTGCCGTAGTCGCCGCGGCCGCCGCTGCTGGGTGATACGAGCACGCCCACGTCCTCGGCGCGGAAGAACTCCTCGAGTTCGTCCAGGAAGCCGCGCACGTAGTCGGCGCTCGGCGGGTCCTCGTCCGGGATGGGATAGGAGGCGAGCACTTCGAGACTGTTGGCGTCGTGACGGCGCGCGTCGGCCGTGAAGTGCGGCGCCGTTCTGCGCGGAGGCTGGTAGAGGACGATGCGGCCCTTGAGCGTGCCGCGGTACCTGGCGAAGTCGGCCGGCGTTGCGATGGAAACGTAGAGCGGCTCGCCGGTCAGCCTGCCTTTCGTAGACGAGCCCCACTCGACCGAGATGGCCTGCAGCGGCGCGTAGTGGGGCGAGAGCAGGTGCGCCGAAACGTAGCGCGGGGCCCAGCCGACGCCGAACGTGCCGTACGGCTCGAGGGCGACGTTCTCGAGGCCCCAGCCCTTCATCGTGTCGGCGGCCCACCTGTTGGCGCGGTCGTTGGCGGGGGAGCCGGCTGGCCGCGGGCCGATGACGTCGGAGAGGTAGCCGGCCAACCGCATCACCTGGGAGCGCTTGATGCCCTCGTGGCGGATTTTCGCGACAATGGCCAGATCGGGATCGTCACCGGCGGCGAGCAGGAACGCCGGGAGCGCGGCGAACAGGAAGAGGGCGATGAACCGTCGTCGAGCGAGCATGGGCGCCTCCCCAGGCAAAAGGTGAAAGTGCCACCTTACCCCGAAACGGCGCGTTTGCTAAGGTCGCCCGAATTCAGAGAACGGGCCTGAGATCATCGATCTCAGGCCCGTTCCCTGCGTACCCCCGGCGGCACGCTCCGCACGATACAAGCTTCCGTTCTACCGGCCGTCGCCGTCTGAGTCGCCGGGAATGGCCTTCTCCACTCGATTCCAGCCGTCGCGCACCGCCTCTTTGGCGTCATTCCACGTCAGGTTGGATTTGTCTTTAGCCTTGTCCCATCCCTGTTCGATATCGTTAGAGGCCCCGTCCCACGTCGACGTCGACTTGGCGCGAGACTCCCAGCCGTAGCGGTAGGCGTCCTGATACTCGTCGTACTTCGCCCCGGTCTTCACGTAGGGGCGCGACTGATAGTGGGTGCTCCAGTACTGATTCTCGACTGTCGGATTCACCGCGGCCGCAACGGCATGGCCGCCCACACCGCCGGCCACCGCGCCAATCGCCGCACCGGCCACCGCCCCGATTGGGCCGCCTACCGCTGCGCCAACCGCCAGACCTGTCACCGCGCCGCCAGCCGCGCCCACGCTTTCGCCGACCGGATGCCCTTTGTTTTCGTTGGTTGCCATGTCGATGTCTCCTGATTCGATGTTGCGAGGAATGCGCTCGAGTGGTACGAGTCAGCTGCCGATGCCGATCGTCAGCTTGTTCTCGACGCGGTAACCGACCGCTTTCTTCACCGCAATCTCCTCCGCGAACGTCCGTTGCGCCGCGGTGGGCACGTGACCCTTCAACGTGACCGTCTTGGTTACGTGATCGGTGTCCACGTTGATGCCGCCCGTCTCGATACGGGAGTCGGCGATGAGCGCGGTCTTGACATCCATCGTCTCGACTGCCGCATCGGCGGCGCGGCCGCCTTCCATGACCGCCTCGCCGATGGCGCTTCCCGTGTCCTTGACCGCGTCACTGGCCTGACCAGCCACGCTGGTGGCGTCGCGCGCCGCCTCGGAGTCCGTCCGCCCAGCCTGCCCGCTGCATCCGGCGGCCACTGCCGCGATGGCAATGGCACCTGTCCAAACACTCACCAATTTCATGCGTCTCATTTCAACTCCCTTGTGACCATTCGTTTGAGCGTCGCGCGTATCGGAGTCAGGATGCTGCTCAGTCGCTCTTGTCGCGCGAGCCAGGCCCTTTCCCCGCTTGATTGGTGCCGGGAAGGCTGTGCTCCTCGAGCTGTTCCTGATGCGTCGCCCCCCCACCACGAGGGTTCTTCTCTCGGTCGTCTTCCTTACGCGGGCGAGACCCCTTCCCCGCTCGATTGGCGCCGGGAAGGCGCTGTTCAACGGGCAGGTCCTTTCTTTCGCCAGGATCCTCGTATTTCATGTGGTCTCCTTGGCCGCTTGTCCGGCCGACCGGCCTACTACCTGCACGCCACCTGGCTGACCAGGTAGATCACAATCAGCAGTGACACCGGAACGCCCAGCATCCATGCAAGTCCATACTTCGCCATGACACCCCTCCTCTGTGACGACCACGGCCCGTGCGGCGCGCGTCAGTGACGCTGCCGCGGTGATGACGCCGTCGGAGCCGCCGCGACGGCTGAGGCCTTGTTGGTACGAGTGTAGGAGGTCCTTCCCCTCGAGTCTGTGCCATTGAGCACACCAGGCGCTTCAGTCCCGTGTCGTGTCCGCTCCTACCCGAGCCGGACGGCCACGGCCGGGCGCCTGGCAATTAAACTGAGCGGCCACAAGACACGCAGCGTCTTCGATCGCTATAATGTCGTCAGCGACGGAGACCTGAGGGGCACCAGTCCTTCGGAAATCCACGCGCGGTGAGGTGGCCGAGAGGCTGAAGGCGGCGGTTTGCTAAACCGTTATACGGGCTAAAACCTGTATCCAGGGTTCGAATCCCTGCCTCACCGCCATTAGTTCATGCCCACTCCCCGCCTCCGCTTCGCCCCGTCGCCGACTGGATACCTGCACGTTGGCGGGGCGAGGACCGCCCTGTTCAACTGGCTCTACGCGCGGCGGACGGGAGGCGTCCTTGTGCTGCGCATCGAGGACACGGACGTCGAGCGCTCGTCGGCCGACATGGTCACCGGCATTCTGGACGGGATGCGGTGGGTCGGGCTCGACTGGGACGAGGGCCCCGAGGTGGGCGGCGCGCACGGCCCCTACTTCCAGTCGCAGCGCCTCGCGCGGTACCGGGAGCTTGCCGAGCAGCTTGTCCGCGAGGGACATGCGTACTACTGTTATTGCGGATCCGAGGCCGGCGGGACTGAAGCCCCGGCGGCGCCCGCCTCCGCCGGCGATGAAACCGCTGCCGGCTTCGGCGAGGCAGGGCCCAGAGAAGAGGGAGGCCCTGACTCGTGGACCTACGATCGCCGCTGCTCGCGGCTGACGCCCGACGAGGTGGCGGCGCGCGAGGCGGCGAAGATGCCGCGCGCCATCCGCTTCAAGGTACCGCCGGGCGAGACGACCTTCCACGATCTCGTGCATGGGGACATCACCTTCGACAACGCGCACATCGAGGACTTCGTCGCGCTGCGCTCGGACGGCCATCCGACGTATCACCTGTCGGTGGTGGCCGACGACATTGACATGGCGATCACCCATGTCGTGCGCGGTGACGATCACATCTCGAACACGCCGAAGCAGGTGCTGCTTTACCGCGCGTTCGGCAAGCCGTTGCCCGCCTTCGCGCACGTGCCGCTCATCCTCGGTCCCGACAAGCGCCGGCTGAGCAAGCGTCACGGCGCCACGTCGGTGACCGAGTACTCGAAACAGGGCTACCTGCCCGAGGCGATGATGAACTTCCTCGCGCTGCTCGGCTGGTCGCCGGGCAATGACCAGGAATTCTTCACGCGCGACGACCTCATCGCGGCGTTCTCGCTCGAGGGCATCAGCAACAGCAACGCCGTCTTCAACCCCGAAAAGCTCGAGTGGTTCAGCGCGCAGCACATTGCGCGGATGCCGGCGGCGGAGCTTGTACGCCGCATCGAGCCGCGGCTTCGCGAGGCCGGCCTGTGGCCCGCTGCATGGAGCCTTGGGTCTTCCTTCGACTCGCCTTCGGACGCAGCGCTCGCTCAGGACACGTCAGACCCGGGGGCATGGCTTACGCGGCTCGTCGAACTGCTGCGCCCGCGGGCGAAGCGGCTGACGGACTTCGTCGAGAAGGGGAGGCCTTTCCTCGCGGACGAACTCGAGTACGACGCGGACGCCGTGAAGAAGCACCTCTCGTCGGCCGACGCGCTGGCGCATCTGGCCGCGGTGCGTGACGCATGCGCGGCGGCTCAGGCGTTTACCGCTGTGGCTCTCGAGCCGGCCATCCGCGCCCTGGCCGAGGCGCGCGGCGTGAAGGCCGGCGTGCTCATCCATCCGACGCGCGTCGCGGTTGTCGGCCGCGCGGAAAGCCCCGGGATCTTCGAGGTGCTGGAGTTGCTGGGCCGGGAGCGGGCGCTCGCGCGGATGGCGCACGCGCTGCAAGCCTTCCGGCCGCAGGGCTGACCGGCCGTCTGCGAGGCCGCCCTTTCAATTGGCCGCTCAAAACGTCTCAATTGGCCGACACCAACGCTGCAATTGGACGACGCCATCACCTGTCTGACTGATGAATCCCGGTAGGCGGTGCGGCCGATTGCGTTCGGGGCGGGCGACTGATGGCGGCGGCGGCAATCCGGCTCGCGATGCGATCGAGCGTCGGCGCATCGAAGTCCGACGCGTAGATCTGCCGGAACCGCCCGGCGCGGAGGGCGGGGGGGTCGACCACGCCATCCGCGATGAGCCGGGACTCCACGATCGACACGGCATCGCGCCACATCGCGACCATCATGACAATCCGCTCGTCCGGCGTCCGCGCCATCAGGAGGCGTCGCTGTTCGGCGGCCGCGTCCGGCGCCGTGTCTGCGGCCCGCGGGATCACGGCTTCAGCGCCTCCAGTTCACGCGCCACGCCCAGCGCGGATGCCCAGCGGGAGCTGTACGGCCAATCGAGGTCCGGTACCGATGCGACCAGATTGGCGGCGTCGCGCAACTGCAACTCGGACCCGCTCTCGCGGGCCCATAGCAGTTTCGACAGCAGCAAATCCTCCGGTGCGACAAGCCAGATGTCGACGCCGCCGAGCGAGAGCCGGCGCCTTCGCTGGAACTCGACCTGGCGGTATTCCGAGTCTTTCCGGACGATGAGATCGACCTTGTACGCCGATTCGAGATGAACCAGATTGACGAGCCGGCGAGTTGCGACCGCCCGCCTGATGGCATCCTCGTCGCAGTAGAAATCCGAGGCGAAGGCCGCAACGACACGATGGACGCCCTCGTCGTCGAGCTCCACGACCACATCGATGTCCCGCGTCATCCGAGGCTGCGCGTAGTAGCCGAGCGCCAGCGACCCGCTCACCATGTACGGGACGCCCGCCAGCTCGAGACGTGACGTCACGATGCGGAGGACATCGAGGAGATCAGCCATAGCGTTCGGTCCGGACCGGAGTGTACCACGAGGGCAGCAACGCGTCCGGGGCCGCGGCTGCCGCGGGGCGCGCCGAACGCGCTCCGGCCGCACGCTGGCCGAAAGAGGCCTGTTTGCGATAGAATTAATCGGTTGTTCCCGCCGCGATTCTCCATGCTGGGAGGTCGTTCAACGGTAGGACACGTGGCTCTGAACCACGTTATCGGGGTTCGAATCCCTGCCTCCCAGCCAGCCTTCGCTCGGCTTCGCGCGAGCTACGGCTAGGCAGGCAAGTCAGCGTCAGTTCCCGTTGCCCTAGCCGCACGTGAGCTTCCCGACAGGCGAAGGCTGTCTCGACGTAGCCCGAGCCGAAGAGGGCGCAGTGAACTGAGGCCGGGCGAAGGCGGACTCCCTGCAGGGATTCGGACACCTTAAGGTGAAGACCGACCTCGCCGAAGCCTCGCCGGAGTGAGCGAAGTCTGCGAAGGCGAGGCGAAGGCGGACCACCCGCACCGGACTCAAACCCTTCCCGACGGCGTTCATCAACGCGCGCGAAGCCCTGACTTGGCAGTTTCCGCAACATCGCGCCCGCCGGAGCGTTGCAGAATCTGCGCAGCCCAAGAAGACAAAGTGCGGCGCAGCCCCACGTTTACCGGAGGAATCGTGCCGCAGAGGATCGGCCCGAGGATTGCTTTCGCCTCGGCATGCTCGGCATCGGCAAGCGCTTCGTGTACATCGTTCGGAGCGATGTCGACCCGAGCCGTCACTACGTCGGCGTGACGAGCGACGTCGGCAATCGGCTGGAGTGGCACAACCACGGTCCGTGCGGACATACCTTCGAGCACCGCCCCTGGTCCTTGGTGGTCGTCATCGAGTTCCCGACCGAGCAACAAGCCGTGCGCTTCGAACGCTACCTGAAGTCCGGCTCGGGCCGGGCCTTCGCGACGCGACACTTCGGTAGCTGAACCTACGTCTTCCGTGCAGGCGAGCGCGACGCGCAGAAGTTTCCGCCGGACGTCCTCTCCGGCCATTCAAAAGGAGGAGGCCATGGTCACGATCACATGTTCATCGAAGCTGCACGCGGCGCTCAGCGAGGGCGGGGTACTGGAAGGTGAAGCTGCTCCCGGCCCGACCGTCCGGCTGGCACACTGGGCGGCCATCCCTGCAGGCGGAGACCTGCTTGTTGCGATCGAGGTGAAGACCTGCCTGACGCTGGTCACCCGGATCCGCCCGGTTGCCGGGCTGCGAGACCGGCTTGCTGCGGCTCTTCGACATTCGCTCGTCACCTGCCGCGTGTATCCAGAGTTCATCGACCCCGAATGCAGGGGCCTTCGCCAGGCGCTATTCGTGAGGGGTCGCAATCCAGCGCTGGCCGAAGCACTGGGTTTCGCAAAGATCGAAGGCCAGGCGCACGTTGAAGGCGGACAGGACGAAGCGTCGGTTCAAGACATGCTCAACGAGTATCCGTATGGCGAGTGTCCTGCTTCGTGCCCGACGGAGGCGGTGGCCATGTTGTTCCAACCCCCAGTCTGTCCTTCATGACGCCGCAAGCCGGATCGGCGCTGCTTCTTCCGGGCGGACGCGCCGCCCGACGATGAACTGAGGTGGGAATCACGCGTCAGGTTCGCGTGACAGCTCTGCCAGTCGCTCGATGAGAGCGGCCTTGCCGCCCGGGTCCGCCGTCTGGTTCTTCGCTCGTCGCAAATACAGTGAAGCCTTTTCGATGTCGCCAAGCTCGATGTAGATGTCAGCAATCCGGGTCAGCAGCGCGGGGTCCTTTGAAGCGAGGGCCTTGAGCGCCTGCCCAAGTTCGGCGGTGAGAGCGCCGGTTCGGCGCCGGATGGGGCGACATCGGCGACACTGCTTGGGGCGCGACTCCTCGAAGAACTTCAGATCCTCATACCAGAATTTCTGTTCACTGGCCGTGAACCTGAAATCGGATTGGCAGTCCTCGCACGTCAAGGTCACGTCGAAGAAAGCCTTTTGAGGCAAGTCATCACCGCAATACTGCGCGCAGGCGTCGGCTTGAATCGCCCGGCCCTTTGTGCGACTGGGCTCGCCACGTCACGCCGCGATGACCCAGTTGCGGAAATCGTCCCCGCCTCCCAGCCAATCCAATCCCATTCACAGTAAGCACTTACAGCACCTCGCGATCGCAGGCCGTCGATCCGCCCGCGGGCCACGTTATCGGGCGCGGCTTGGATATCTGCAACCGCTTGATATTCCGGGCATGAGTCGACGCGTCGGCAGACTCGCGGAGTCTCGATGAGACACGAATGAGACACGTTGACCGAACGGCGCGATGCGACCAGGAGATCGACTGACGACTCAGAGCGTTCAATCGAGAAGAACGCGCCTGACTCGGTCATTCGGCCGCTGAGAGCTTCTGACCGGACTCGGCGTCGATCCTGTGACCGCGCTCCGGATCGTGAGATGCTACCCTTGCCTCGGTACACAGGATCGAATCGGGGGCCAAGTGACGTCAACATGCCGATCGCGTTTCGGGTGTAAATCGCTGACGTGGCTGACCGCAGCGCCACTACTGTGCCCCGTGCTGCTGGCGCTGGCCTCTTCCGGGACTCCGTCGCAAGGTCCCGCGCTTCCGGCGGGCGCCCGCACGCGCTGGATCGTCGCCGATCCCCACGAGATCGTCGTGTATGTCACTTTCGATCCGGCGCGGGTCGAACGCGAGCGCCCGCGCACGCTGCGGTTCATCACGATAGACGAACTGGCAGCGGGCGAGGTGCGCTGGGCGGCCGATTACCTGGCGAGGCATCCGGCACACCGCAACTGGGGCATATCGTTCCTGGAGATCATCCGCGCGGGGACGTTCACGATCGACGGCCGCACGCCCGACTGGCGAACGCACGGAGCCGCCGCCCTGTGGTGCGCCCGCGTCGCTCCTTCAGACCCGACGGCAGACGTCGGCCCTGGGCGCCCGCTCCTCGTCCTCGGATTCTGGGTGCCCGACCGGGCGTACGTCACCTACGTACGCGGCCGGGGCCACTACGCCACCTACGGCAACGTCACGCTCGAAGACGACGTGGCCGGCACCTGGCGGGGATCGATCGACACCGGCGGTCTCGCGGTGACGGCCCGCTGCGTGCCGAGCGGAGCGGTCACGGATGGAGCCGGGTCCGCCGGCGCGCAGGTGCTGTTTCCCCCGCTATCCTCTGGGATGCGTGACATCGTGCGCATCGCTTTCGTCGGGCATCGCGAGCGGGAATGCGGCGACGGCTCGTCGTGGCAGCTTCGAGGCATTCATCCGCTCGCAGGTGGCGTCGTCTTGGAACCGTCGGTTTTGCAGTTCGGGTACGAGCTTTCCGGCGGTGCTTACGCGAGATGACGAACGACAGGCACGTACCGCACCGCGCGATCGCAGGCCGTCGACCCCTCCCTCAAGACACGCTCTCGACCTCGGCTCAGTTCGCGAGGACCGAGACAGAGCAGATTCCAGACAAGCCCGAAGGCACGCGGCGCGTGCACCGAACAGTCATCTCGGTCGATCGAGTCGTGGACGCTCATCTTCCGAGGAGTTGATGCTTGAACACGTTCGCGCGGTGGTAGTCCAAGTAGGCGCTCTGTTCTCTTGAGAACTCGCCGACGCGCCCGCCGGCGTCGATGCCCCAGGCATCCAGCAGCTTGTCTCTGACCTCTGGAACGATCACCAACTCTTGGTTCGTGGACAACGTCCATCCGCCAGCAAGTAACAGACGCTTCTTTACGGTACTCTCGAGTAAGCGATAAGGCCCCAACGCTTACTTACGTTCTGGAATGCGGACATTGAACGGTTCTGTGCTATCCTGTGTTCGCGATTCGCGAATATTGAATGACTCAGCCCAGCCTTCGGCCCCAAGACGTGTTCGTACTGGCCAAGCTCATCAGCTACCGTGGGCCGCGCCCACCCATGGCTCGAATGGGTCTGGACTTGTCCCTCAGCACGTCCGAGGTCCATGGCGCCCTGAAGCGCCTGGCGATCTCGCGCTTGGTGTCCGACGAGGCAGACGATGGTCGTCCTCTACTCCAAGCAGTCGAAGAATTCCTGCTCCACGGCGTGAAGTACGCCTTTCCGGCGAAGCGCGGTCAGCCGACCCGTGGCTTGGCCACTTCCTACGCGGCGCCGCCTCTGGCCGGGAAGATCGCCTCCGGCACCGAATTGCCGCCGGTTTGGCCGTACGCCGAGGGCAAACAGCGCGGCATCGGACTTGAGCCGTTGTACAGGACCGTCCCGATCGCCGCACTGCGAGATCCGCTGTTGTACGAACTGCTGGCATTGATCGACGCTCTTCGGGACGGTCGCGCCCGGGAGCGACGCCTCGCCGGTCAGGAATTGACCGCGCGACTGCGCCAGCAACTCCATGGATGACCCCAATCTGGAGATGCTCGCCGCTGCGGCACGTGTGTTGCGGCCACTCCTCGGTGAACTCGTGTTCTTGGGTGGGTGCACGACGGGGCTGATGATTTCGGATCCGGCCGCCGCCGGTGTCCGCCCCACGAAGGACGTCGCGACTGCGCGGATTGGGGCTGAGAGAAGACGCGAGCCAGGGCGCGCCAATGTGCCGGTGGCGCCACCAGCATCTAATCATCGATGTGATGCCCACCGACGATCGGGTCCTCGGCTTCAGCAACCGCTGGTATCGGCCCGCCATCTCATCGGCCCAACACGTGGATCTCGCCGATCTTCGCCTGCGTGTCATCACGCCGGTCTATTTCCTCGCGACGAAGCTTGAGGCCTTCCGTGGCCGCGGCCAGAACGACATCACTGACAGCCACGACCTCGAAGATATCGTCACCGTGATCGATGGACGTGAGGAGATCGCTCGCGAACTAGCCGCGTCGTCGGCCGACGTCAGGGAGTATGTTGCTTCTGAACTGCGCCACCTGCTCGGCGTTCGGGCATTCGTCGATGCCCTCTCCGGCTTCCTGCTGCCAGATTCGGCCAGCCAATCCCGACGTCCGGCGCTCCTGCGGAGACTGTTGGCGCTGGCCGACTCGGGCCTCTCGAAGAGCGGCAATTGAAGGCTGGGCCGATCGGGATGGCCTGATACCGACAGCGCCACGCGTCGCCCGATCTTGATAAAATCTCGATAGACTGCGCACGAAACCATCGGTCTTGACCCCACACCGCCCAAAGGTCCTCGCCGAAAACCCTAACAACACCGACGTGATCCGTCACCGTCGCCGTCGGGGCTTCCGCCTCTGAACCACGTTATCGGGGTTCGAATCCCTGCCTCCCAGCCAATTCAATCCCTTCTACAAACAAGAGCTTACGACGCCTCGCGATTCCGTGGCGTGGGTTCGTCGCGGAACCACGTTGTCGGCCACGGCTCGGCCAGCCACAAACCGCTGCTGGCCAACGGGTTCGCTGCCGCGTCCGGCTGAATGCCGAGAGACGTGAGACACGAATGAGACACGTTGGATGGCTGGTGGCGTGGAGCGCGTACAATCCACGAGTCGTCCGCGCGCATCGTCCACGGTCTCTTCGAGAGGAGTCTCGATGACACCGCAGATCACGACCCGCGGAACTTTCACCGTCCTGGGCGTGGCCACCCGAATCACGCGCGGTTCGGAAAGCGCCGAACTGTTTGGCCGCATCTGGCAGGCGTTCGAATCTCGCCGCCGGGAGATCGACTCGATCGCCGCGGACAAGGTCTATTTCGGGGTGAACCTGCCGACCGGCGACGAACAGGTCACGGAGTACCTGGCAGGCATGATGGTGCCGTCCGGTACGGCGGCGCCAGAGGGCCTCGACATGCGTGACGTGCCCGGCGGCGACTACGCGGTCTTCGAGTGCGTGGCGCAGGCGATCGGCGCCACCTACCAGCACGTCTTCGCCGCCTGGCTGCCGACTGCTGCGGTTCAGTTCGACGCTGGGCGGGCGCCCTTAGAGGAGTATCCCGAGAGTACGCCCCAGCAGCCCGTCCGCCTTCACATCCCGGTTCGCCTGCAGAGACGGGCCGAGCGAGCGACAGACAGCCGTTGATCGCAACCTGCAAGTCCGGACCGTGAGACCTGGTTCGCGGCGGATCAGGGCCGCGCGGGTCGGAGGCGGTCAACCCGCCGGCTTCGGGCGCTAATCGGTTGGACGATCGTTTCGCCGCAGGGCCTAGTCTTGGTCCAGCGCCAATGCCGTGCGAGTGTTCGACGTCACGGTGAGCGGCGGCGTGCGAGGGATAGGAGGTAGCGGCTTACGGGTGCCGATGAAGAGTTCGCTGCGGCGTTCCATCCTGGAAACCCCGGCCTGGCTCACGCCCACCAGGTCCGCCATTGCTTCTTGCGTCAGGCCACGCGCCTTTCGGAGTTGCGACAGGTGCAGTTCGTCCGACAGCCGGCGCGCCTCTGCCTCCATGCGCGCGGACGGGGTGCTCGCGGTTGGGGATGGCCACCGTCACGTGGCCGGTGATGCTGCCGACGGTCTCGGACGAATCGGGGGGCGAATGAAGTGCCGCGTCAGCACGTGGTCCAGTTGCCCGCCGAACGCGGCCTCGATCTGCTCGATCGACCTGAGCCCGAACATGAACGAGATGGCAACGGGGTCCGTCCTCCACGCCGTGTGTCCCTCGTAGAAGCCGTAGCGATAGATGTAGAAGGGCTGCATCTCGCCTGTGAGCATCTCCGTGAGACGTTCCGTCATGCTGGCTCGCCGGGCCGCGCCGAGTCTGCCGTAGGCTGCGTCCAGGAACGCCCGCTCCTTCTCGCTCAGATCCCGGCGGATCTTGATGGTCCACGCTCCCTCGAGCCCGTCCTGGAAGATGGACTTCTGCCCTCCGCGGCTGAACGACACCTCCAGTGACACTTGCTGGCCTCCGTAGAACACGACGAGGTTGTGCTGCGCCCCGCTGTCCGGATAGAGTTCGCCGACCAGCGTGCAGACGTGCAGCAGCGGCCTGGCCAGCTCGGCGTGTGTCAGACCGAGCGAGGCGACCAGCTTGTTGTCGCCCTTCAGCACGGAGAGGACGTCCTCGTCTTCCGCGATGAAGCCGCTGTCGGACAGGCGGCCGGGAAGGGCAAGTTCGTGAATCTCGGCCAGCGACCGGCCCGTGATGGACCGCGTCCGATCCAGTTCGGCGTCGGAGTGCCGGCCGGTCCTGGCCAGCGTCGGGAAGTCCTCGCCGTCGATCGCCAGCGGAGCTTCCCAGGGGCGTTTCGCGATTCCCGGCGTGATGGTGACCGGAACCAGCGCGTAGGTCTCCCGGTCGAGACGCGCGGTCACCACCTCGAGGCCGTCGCTGCGGTAGGGCGATGGGAGGCGGGGCTGCGTCTTCAGGGTCGCCGGGTACAACGCGTAGGTCTCCTGTCCCGATGCGACCTGTCTGACGCCGGTCTGCGCGGCACCGATCGCCTGCAGTGCGATCAGGCCGGAAGCAACGGCGCCGATTCTCGCGACGGACACGAACGTGGCGGCAGCAATCATGTTCCCTCCCTGACTCGGGTCATCGGTGACGCACCGGGAGGGCTGGAGCCGGCACTGAACGGCCGGGCACGCCTCCTCCACCCCTGAGAACGACGACGCGAGCGGTTCTTGCGGTCTGTCCGCCTCCCTACCGAAAACTCGGAGGGTGCTGACGCCGTTGCAGATCTGGGCCGGCAGGCTGGCACCGTTCGCGGCCGGCATGACCGTACTGCTCGTCGCCCTCCTCGCCGCGGCCCGGACCTCCTCAGGTGACCGCCCCCTGAGACACAATGAGACAGCTTGCGCGAGAACAGACGAGAGCGAAGATGAGCAAACCGAAGCAGTCCCCGTGAAAACCGGAGCAAACGAGAGCGGAAGGACACACACCGGAACACCTTTACCGCTCTCTGAACCACGTTATCGGGGTTCGAATCCCTGCCTCCCAGCCAGACTCCAAGACTCCCCCCACTGCTATAATCGACCGCGTGACGCACACGCCGCTCAGCCTCGATACGCCGATCGATGTCGAGCGCAAACTGGTCGAGTCGTGGCGCCAGATGTCCGCGGGAGACAAGGCCGCCACGGTGACGGGGCTGACCCGCGCGGCTTGCGCCATGACCGCTGCCGGAGTGCGTCAGAGGCACCCGCAGGCGACGCCGCGTGAGCTGTTCCTGCGGCTCGCCGTAATCATCCTGGGACCGGAACTGGCACGCCGAGCCTACTCCGATGCCGGGCAGGTGATGTCCGGGCGATGAACACCATCGATCCGATCGAAACGGCCCTCCAGGTGTCGCGCCTGCTCGACGAGCTGAACATCCAGCACACGATCGGCGGGTCCGTTGCCAGTTCGTTCGCCGGCGAGCCGCGCTCAACCCTCGACATCGACGTCATCGCGGCGGTCGACGAGCGGGATGTGGAATCGCTGGTGGCGGCCTTTTCGCCCGACTTCTACGTCGATGCCGCCGCGCTGCGTCGTGCCATCCGGACGCACGCCAGCACGAATCTCATCCACCAGCGTACGCAACTGAAGGTGGATCTGTTCGTTGCGGGCGGGACGCCCCTGGATGCCAGTCAACTCGCCCGCCGGCTGCGCGTCGATCTCGGGGGCGGACGCCACCTGTACGTGCACCCGCCCGAGGACATCCTGCTGCAGAAGCTGCGCTGGTACCACCAGGGCGGCGCTGTCTCGGACCGCCAGTGGCGCGACATTGCCGGCATCGTCAGGGTCCAGGCCGGGAGACTCGACGTCGGGTACCTCCGCGAGAACGCCCGGGTCCTTGGCGTGTCCGACCTGCTCGAGCGCGCGCTCGGGGAGCGGGACCCGGCGCCATGACGAACGGGAGCGAGTCAAGCCGCGTCGTCGGCATCGATCGGATGACCGCCCTCAGCTCCAGCCCGTCGAACTCGCCGCTCCCGTGCGCGACCGACACCACGGCCTCTTTCCGGACGTAGCTATACAGGAACAGGTCGGGATTCGGAAGGAGCGTCGCGATGCCGTCCAGGCGTCGGGACGCATGAGCCCGAAGAACGCATCAGGTCACCACGTAGGTAAGCGAAGCTTCTTTAGAGCCGGCCCAAGTAAGCAATGCCAGCCTAACGAGCCGCTTAGGCCGGCGGCCGCTGGTCGCTCCGGCGCCCTCAATCCGAAGTGTGCATTATGAGACAGTCGACCCTGTATGGGTGCGAGTATCCTCGCGCTGTCAAGTTGGCACGCCGATGGACGGAGCTGAGCCTTCCGTCTGCCGTTCTTGGGTCGTTCTGTCTCACACGTCTATCGTTCACGTGTCGCAGTGCGCGAAATCCGATTCGGAGGCTCGCGCACCACACCGAGCGAAGGATCTTGTATGCCCAATACTCTGAAGAGACGAAAGAGTCCTAATCGCCGGCCATTAGAGAAGTGCCCCACCGGCATCAAAGGCTTTGACGAAATCACCGAAGGCGGCCTTCCGAAGAATAGAATCAGTCTGTTTAGCGGCAGCACCGGCACCGGCAAAACCCTGCTGGGCCTTGATTTCCTGATCAACGGCGCGATCCATTACAACGAGCGAGGCATCTTCATGTCTTTCGAAGAGACAGAAGATGAGCTGTATAAAGACGTCGCGTCTCTCAATCTGGACTTACAAGGGCTGGTGTCGCGCAAGCAGATTGCCCTTGAGCATGTGCGTCTGGAACGCAAAGATATTCAAGAGAAAGGCGATTTCAACCTGGAAGGGCTCTTCATTCGCTTGGAACATGCGATCGATTCGATTGGCGCCAAGCGCGTGGTTCTCGACTCGATTGAATCGCTCTTTGCGGGTATTACGGATGCCGGCATTCTTCGTTTAGAGATCAAGCGACTCTTCCGATGGCTGAAGGACAAACACGTCACCGCCATCATCACCGGCGAGCTGGGCGATGGCTCGTATACTCGTCATGGCCTGGAGGAGTACATTTCCGATTGCATCATCCTCCTGGACAACCGCGTCAGAGAACAGATCGCCACGCGCCGCATTCGGGTAATTAAGTATCGTGGTTCAAAGCACGGCACCAACGAATATCCCTTCGTCATCGACAAGGAGGGGCTCTCGGTCATTCCGATCACCTCTGCAGGACTCGACCAGCCAGGCACCGCCAAGCGAGTGTCGACAGGAATTCCGTCGCTCGATACGATGTTCAAGGGGGCCGGCTACACACGAGGCAGTACGGTACTGGTCTCAGGGACGGCGGGCACGGGAAAAACAAGCCTCGCGGCTGCCTTCGCGATCGAACGCTGTAAACGTGGAGAGCGGTGCCTGTTCTTGTCGTACGAAGAATCGTCAGGGCAACTCGTGCAAAACATGAGTTCCATCGGCATACACTTTGAGCCCCTGATCAAGAAGCGACTCTTGAAGATCGTGTCGACGAGACCGTCCTTTTTCGGTTTAGAGATGCATTTGCTCGAGGTCTACAAGACCATCGCCGAATTCAAACCCCATGCGGTGGTCATCGATCCGCTGACCAGTCTCATCGGACAAGGGAACCAGCTGGAGTTGCAATCCATGCTGACCCGCATGATTGATCTCCTGAAATCCAAGGGCATCACCGGCTTCTTCACGAGTCTGGTGTCTTCAACCGCTCAAAATGATACGAGCGGCGAAATCGGCGTCTCGTCCCTCATCGACACGTGGATCGTCGTGCGAGAACTGGAAGAAAACGAGGGCAAGCGGCGCGTTCGGGGCCTGTACATTGTCAAGTCTCGCGGCATGGGGCACTCGAGCGACGTCCACAAATTGATCCTGAATGATGACGGCATTCACTTGGTGCCCATGGACACGGACGCGACAGCGAGTGCCAAGCAGAAAATGAAAGTGGGTAAAGCCGCTACCGTGAGTCAGGGATAAACAGGTTCGCTGACTTGATGTGGCTTGGAGAGTTTCAGATCGTCTCATGAGTCAACCGCATCCTCAGTTCATCGTCGGCGTGGGTGGATCAGCGGGAGCTCTCAGCGCCTATAAAGCGCTCGTGGATGCCCTTCCGTCTGACACGGGAATGGCGTTTATCATCGCGTCTCAGATTCAGCCTGTCGCGGACAGCCTGCTCGCGGAGGTCCTCTCGCGTCGCACGAAAATGCCGGTCAGGCAGGCGGCCAAGGGGATGCCGATCCAGGCGAATCACGTTTATGTGATGCCTCCAAACGCGGCCCTTCAAGTTAAGGGCTATGCCTTCACAGCCGCCTCCCGGCGCACGAATGCGAACCATCCGGTCGATCTCTTGTTCATGTCTCTGGCAGAAGCTTGGGGGGCGCGCGCGATCGGCATCATCTTCTCTGGGTACGGCGACGATGGTACGAAGGGCTGCCAGCATATCCAGGCAAACGGAGGAGCGACCTTTGCTCAGGACTTCTCGGCCGAAGTCGACGGCATGCCGCTCAGTGCTCAGGCGTCCGGAGGTATTGATTTCGTGCTGCCGCCTGGAGCCATGCCGGACGCGCTACGAAGCGTGGTACGCCGTGCAGCCGGCAAGCAACAGGAGTTCGACCCGAAGAAGTTCCTTGCCGTCATCGGTGAGGGCCGAACAATTGTACGGATTTCACAGAAACAGTACATTTACGCGCAGGGCGAGGCGGCAGACGCGGTGTTTTATGTCCAGAAGGGCAATGTCAGGCTCACCGTCGTCTCGAAGGGCGGCAAGAGTGCGACGCTCGGAGTCTTGGGGCCGGGTACGTTCTGCGGAGAAGGGTGCCTGACGGGACAGGCGCGACGCTTAGGGAGTGCAATCGCCATGACTGATTGCGAGCTCATGCGGATCGAGAAAAAGGCGATGCTGGTCACGCTCCACGACGAACAGCGCCTGTCGGACCTGTTTACGGCATATTTGTTGGGGCGGAACATTCGATATGAAGCGGAACTCGTCGACCAGCTGTTTAGCTCCAGCGAGAAGCGACTGGCGCGGACGCTGCTCTTGCTTGCGCACTTTGGAGCAGAAAGCACGCCCGAGACGATCGTTCCCAAAATCTCCCAGGAGACACTCGCGGAGATGATCGGCACGACGCGCTCGCGCGTGAACTTCTTCATGAACAAGTTCAAGAAGCTCGGGTTCATCGAATACAACGGCGTCCTCAAGATTAAGCATTCTCTCCTGACCATCGTCGTGCACGACTAGCGTGCGCCACGTTCGTGGCACCAGACGGCTGTGAAGTCCGTCGATCTCCCGTGGGTCCCCTCACACTGCTGCCGGCCTGGCGCCTTAGTCGGCCGCCGACTGCGCCCTTCCGCTCCCGCGAAGCATTCTTGCCGCGGTTGAGTTCGAGATCCTCCTGAGAGCGTGGCGGGCGTGTAACGCCCGCCACGTGCGTGCGCTGCTAGTTCGCGATGATGGTCAACTGGTTTACGACGCGCTGGACGCCGGCGGTCCGCTTGGCGATAGCCTCGG
This sequence comes from Vicinamibacterales bacterium, assembly GCA_046496425.1. Lineage (GTDB taxonomy): Bacteria > Acidobacteriota > Vicinamibacteria > Vicinamibacterales > JAKQTR01 > JAKQTR01. The sequence continues at coordinate 34,518 of JAWOGY010000063.1, read as the reverse complement.
CCCGATCGCGGCCGGCACCCGACGTGACGGTGCCCTTGAGCGTCACCACGTTATTGTCCGTGTTGACGTTGATGTCGCTGCCCTTGAGCAGATCTTCGCCGACGAAAAACCAATGAACCTTCGTGGTGATCCACCCGTCGGTAATCACCTCACCGGTCTTCGTCATGCCGGCTTTGGTCCGTTCTGCCAGGGACCGATCGACATCTTTGTCGACATCGATGTTGTTCTCCACCTTGCTGACACCGTCGACCTTCGCGAGCCGCCCGGCTTCCGTCTTCTGGGCGGCGGTCGCAACGGTGCCCGTCAGCCAGACGGAGGAGGCGTCGACTTTGACCTTGAGGTCGTACGGATCGACGACAGGGCTCGTTTCGAGGCGGTACTCGATGCGATCCTTCACTGTGCTGTCCGGCGGCGCCTGGGGCTTCGGCGCCTGCGAGGAGGCAAACGCGAATGCTGTCGACCCTACGGCGACGACGAGGGCGAGTCCGAGTGTCCGGGAGAGACCGATTGAACTGGACATGTGTATCTTTCTGGAGGTGCGACGTGATGTTCGGCCGGTGTCGAGACGGATGGCCGACACGGCCACTGGCCGTGTCATCGCTCTTCCACTGTAGGTTGGACAGCCTCGCTTCGCGTGTTCCCGATTGCACAGCCGCAGGTTCTGGCGGTGGGTGCGTACTACGGGACAGCGCGCGCGCCGCGTTTGCACCGACCATGGGCTCGCCACTGCGAAGGCAAGGCGAAGGCAGACCACCCGCACCGGATTCGAACCCTACCCGACAGCGTTCATCAGTGCGCGCGAAGCCCAGACTTGGCAGTTTCCGCGACCGCAGGACCGTCGCCGAACCAGCCGCCGCGCTCGACCATGCGGCCCTGATCCAGGACGAGGATGAGGTCGGCATGCTCGATCGCCGTGAACTGATGGGCAATCACGAACGTCGTCTTGCCGGCGCAGCGACCGAATCGTGAACTCCCGGATGTCGCTCCCGTCGATGCGACCGCGGCCTTGGCCGCGGTGTCGTTGCCCACGATGACCAACGCCCGTCGGTTCTTCGTGCCGGTGGGGCGCTTCACCGGATCTTCCTGCCCATTCGATCCGGTGAGGAGAGGTCACAACAGGAGCCGCTGCCCGAAGACCATCAGGGCTTTGTCGAGGTCGCTGCGGGTGGGCGCATCGTCCCGCGACTGCCATGCTGTGTGCAGGCTGTCGAAGAATTCCTTGTGCATCATGAGATCGGCGAAGTCCGTCGGCGCTTTCCGTTCTGGCCATTCGGGCCGCGCATCCTTCAAGAACCAGTTCATCGCCCTGAAGGTTACGAGGCGACCCACGTCGCCTCGCTGAAAGCGGGCGCCGACGTCATCGTCCAGGCAGCCGCGGGAAACGAATCTGGGAGTGTCAGCACATGACATCCTCTGTGACGAAAAGCGTGAAGGCATTCGCCCTCCTCGCCCTCGGCCTAGCCACTGCCGCGATGGGCATTTACGTCGCCAATGCCGACGATGCGCCCGGCGCGGCGGTCATCGGATTCCTGATGATGCTTGCCGCGGTCCTGTTCGGCGTGAGGATCGTACGAAACCGGCTGCCGGTCTGGGCCGGGCAATCGCGCGACGTTCTACGTCCCGGCCGCTCTCGCGCTGAAAGTGGCTGACGTGTTCGCCGAACAGAAGTAAACCAGCGCGCTCCAGAGGCGCAGGGATTGGAAGAGCGGCGAGAGGCGGCCGCAGAGCGGGTCGTTACGGCACTGGAACAGGCGCTGCTGGCAGAAGAGCACCGGCTCGCGAACCTCAATGTCCCTGACTTGGCCGCCAGCGACGACCTGCTCGTGGTCGTGACCGGTTCAGCCGGGATCCGAAGCAGCTCACCCGTTTCAGCGATACCGACACCCGATTCCCGTGCTGGTCTCCCGACGGCAGACAGGTTGCCTTCGTCGCACGCGACACTGATGGGAAAGCGACAGGCTCAACCGGGACGCCCGGCTCTCTCCCGGCGGCCGGGCCGCTCGTCTTCCAGGTCCACCGTTCACCACGCACCCGGGCCAGGCAACGTGCGAGTGTGGTGGAAGGTGAACTCCCCGAGCAGGCACTCGGTGCCGGCGTCGTCCACCGCGAGCACGCGCGCGATCTGCGTCGCGGTCGGCGACGCCTTCATCAACGTGATCGGTTCCTGCAGGACAATGCTGGCCGCGTCGGCGCGGAACGGGATGTCCGGCAGTCGCAGCCGTTCGACGCCATGCTCGTCGCACCAGCAGAGATCGACGCGGCTGGCCCCGCTCAGGTTCGCAGCCAGTCGTCCGATTATCAGGTCATCGTCCTCGGTCACTGTACAGTGGACACTGCCGCCTGGTGGAGGGGCGTATTCGCGAACACGCAAGCCGTCCTCCGCCGCACGCTGGAGGAACGCGTCGCTGACCACCATCCGCAGGTCTCCCTCGCGCGCCAGACGGTGAACCCCTTCGGCCAGCGCCATCACCTCGCGGAGCCGCGCCCCGCACTGGTCGCACGCCAGGAGATGCTCCTCGACGGACTCCTCGTCAGGGCCTGACAACGCCCCCAGCCAGTAGTCGGCGAGGACGGCCGTGTCGATCGGATGCGAAAGGTTCATGTGCCAGACTCCATGCACGCGCGCAGCTGATGGATCGCCCGGTGGCGAATCACCCGCACGTTCGCATCAGATACTCCGAGAAACCCGGCGATGTCCGCGCCGGTCCGCTCGTCGTAGAACGTCATGACGACAACCGATCGTTCCCGCTCCTTGAGTGCCTGCAGGCAGCGAGTGAGCTGCTCGTGGTCGAGCTCGGGCAGGGCCGGCGCGGCCGGCGCGAGCAGATCCACGCCAAACTGCTCGAGCAGGCGCGCCCGGCGTTGAGCGCCCCGGCGAAGATCGAGCACCGTCATCCGGCACGTCCCCAGCACGAATGAGGCGAGCTTCTCCGGTTCGCGCAGCCGGCCGGCCCGCAGCGCTTCGATCGTCGTAATCAGCACCTGTTGCGTCAGGTCATCCGCGGCATGTCCGTCCCGCAGGTGACGCAAACCGTACAGCCGCACGCGCGGCGCCATCCGGCGAAAGAGTTCGCCCTCGGCCTCCCGATCGTGTCCGGTGCCGATCCGGCGCACCACATCCGCATCGCTCAGGATGACAGTCACCGCCCCGCATTATATGTGCAACGCCGCGGTGGCTCGTTACACATCCCGCGATCCTCCCGCACCGGGGCCCACCGGTGCTCTGTAACGGAAGCCGCGCTTGTGACACATCCTGGTGACAAGTGAACGGCGCTGGGCGCGATCATCCCGGTTGGGCCGGCAGACGCCAGAGAGGGGTATCCGATGGGTTCCACAGAAGCCAAGACGGTGGCAGACTTCCTCGTCGCGGACTTCGAACGCGAGATGCAGACAACCCTGCGCGTCCTCGATGCCGTACCCCACGGGCGCCTCGACTACCAGCCGGACGCAAAGGCCAAGACCGGCCTCGGACTCGTCCGGCACATTGCGCTCGAAGACAGCTGGCTGCTGAACGGCATCGCGGACGGGACCTTCACGCCTCCGCCCGACGATTCCGACGCCTGCGGCATCATGAACCCGGCCGATGCCGTCGCCCGCTACCGGAGCAGCGTCCCGCCGGCGCTCGACCGCGTCCGCGCCATGTCGGGCGACCAGCTCGCCAGCTCCTTGAACCTGCTCGACATGATGACGACGTCCGGCGTGAACCTCCTGGCGATGGCCCTGAAGCACTCCGTCCACCACCGAGGGCAGCTGAGCACCTACCTGCGCGCGATGGGCGGCACGGTGCCCGGGATCTACGGACCGACTGCCGACACACAATCCTAGCGAACAAACGACCGGAGGTAGACGTCATGCTCGCTTCGTACACCGCTGCACCTGATATCGAAGTCCTCACCTCGAACTTCCCCATCCCCGGCTACGGATTCGTGCCCATCAACGCGTTCGTGATCAAGGGCTCGGAGCCCATCCTGGTCGAAACAGGCGCCACCATCGAGAGCGCGGACTTCATGCAGGCGCTTCGATCCGTCATCGATCCAGCCGACCTCAGATGGATCTGGCTCAGCCACACGGACTTCGACCACATCGGCAGCTTGCATGCGCTGCTCGCGGAGAACCCACGCCTGCGGGTGATCACGACGTTCCTCGGCATGGGCATCATGGGGCTGACGGCCCCGCTGCCGATGGACCGGGTCCACTTCGTCAACCCCGGCGAGACGATCACGCTGGGCAACCGCACACTGACTGCCGTCAAGCCACCGGTCTTCGACAATCCGTGCACGACCGGCTTCTACGACAGCAAGGCCGGAGTGCTCTTCAGCTCGGACTGCTTCGGGGCCCTGCTCCAGGCGGTGCCGCAGAATGCCGCCGATCTCTCCGAGAGCGATCTGCGGGACGGGCAGATCGTCTGGGCGACGATCGACTCGCCGTGGCTCCACAAGGTGGACCAGAACGCGTTCGCCCGCGAACTGGACGGCATCCGCAAGATCGCGCCCAGGCTGATCCTCAGCAACCACCTGCCGCCCGCCCCTGGCCATCTGATGGAGCGGTTTCTGGGTTCGCTGACGACAGCTCCCGGAGCGCACCCGTTCGTCGGGCCGAATCAAGCCGCCTTCGAGCAGATGTTGAAGCAGATGGCGGCGCCTGCATAGGTGGCGCCTCGCCTCGGGTTGTCGCGTTGGTGTTCCAGCCTGACGCTTATTTGCGTTCTGCGCCTTGCGTCCTCTCATTCCCACGGGGAGTGCGAGCCCGACGCGATGGAGTGACTGCTGGAAGTCTCGTGCCTTGATTTCGTCACGACGCGGGCTGCGTCGCCCTCGCGGCAATCACGCAAGCCCGTGCGCCACAACAAGATTGCGGGTCTCTGTCCCGCAGGCCCAGTGGAACGGCGCTTGCGCATTACGGCGCTGAACTGGAGGCGCGGCGGCGGGTCAGACCGCTGAGGAAGCGCGGCGTCGTGAAGGTGCGCCTGAAGTCCTCGAGCGACGCCTGGAAGGCCACAATCGCCGCATCCAGGTCGACCTTGGCGCGTGCGACCTGCGCGTCTCGCGTCGCCTTGAGGGTCAGTCCCAGGACGTGGTGGAAATTCGGTGAGCCGCTGAGCGGCTGGACAGCCAAGCGGCCATCGGGCATCGTTCCGTGAGTTCTTTCTGGCGGAAGGACACACACGGAGGGAGATGCCGATGGCCAAGCCTAGGATGGATCTGACCGCGTTCGTTGGCAAGCTGCTCGAAGAGCAAGACGGGGTGACGGGACACTACCGACCCTGGCCGGTGAGAAGCGCGTGAACGTTGGCCGAGCAGACGTTGCGAAGATCGTCCGACACACGCCCGTCGTCACTGGCGCGCTCCCAGAAGTCCCGTGCCGCAGCGCGAGCGTCGTCCCAGACGTCCAGCGTGTCCGAACTCGCCCTCGGCAGGGCAAGCGCCCTGGCTGGCACGCGGCCATCTCCCGACGGTGCGTACAGCATCGAGACCTGATCGAACGCCGGCGCGAGCCGGAGACTCGCGCCGGCGGGGAACACGAGAATATTGAACTGGTGTCTGTCGGTATTCCCGATAAGGGCGCCGAAGGCATCAAGCCATCGAAGTCGACGCGCGTCTTCGTCAGAAAGCCGGCCCGCGCTTCTCAGTTCGACCGCCGCCTGGGCCCAGGAATGCGCGGGATCGTCGTGAACGGCAGCCAAGCTCAGCACAGCAAGACGTCCGCGCGCCCCTACCCGATCAAAGCGTTCGCTTTCGAGGAACCAGTGAGAAGGCCGCTCGACGACGTGCGTGCGGGCCGCCGGGATGCCGCGCGAGGAAACCACGTCGAGCGCCAATGCCTCGAGGACGAGCAAGTCACACCATCGCCTGGCCACGGCGTCGGTCGAGCGGGCGGCGAACTTCACGAGCCTATGCCGTCCATCGACGAACACGCCGAATTTCGGCCGCTCGCCGCCGGCCGATGAGCCAGGCGGATGTCCGGCGATCGTCGCCTCTGCCAGTCCGGGATAGTCGTCCCGTGTGTGCGCCACGGTGTCAAGCGCCTGCCATCGGGTGAACGACTCGTCGCCGAGGACGAGATTGCCGGGAACATCCTCGCCGCGCCTCGACAGGGCGATGAGAATGTGATGATCCGACCAATCCTCCAGGCGCGCCGGCAATCGAAGGTCAGCGTGCGTGGCAGCGAAATGCCGTCCCAGGAAGCCCGACGGCCGGGCATCTGCGAGTTCAATTGGCAGTCCGTCGGACACCGCGCCATCTGGCATCCAGACTGTCTGGCGCGCTGCCAACGTGAACAACTCGCCGGATGATTGAACGCCGCCGCTGTCAGACACTCGAAACGCAGGGAAACGCGACACGTCCAAGCCTGGCCACAACGCGCGCAAGCCGTACCGGGTGGCTCGTGCCCGGCCAATGCGAACGACGCGTGGCCCGGCCTGCCGAACGGCTCGCATCATCGTCGGTGGCGATACCCCCAGCCGGCGCCGAAGGTCGGCGGCGTCAAGAACCCCGCTGTCCAGCGCGCCAATAACCGTATGCATAACGAAACGATATTATCACATCAACAATGACTTAATAAAGCCTTAATATGTTGGTATTATTTATCAACGAAACGATAATTGAAACGATATAAATGTGATTCAACGGCCCGTTCTCGCGGCTGGATTCAGCCACTGTAGCGTACACGAAGAAGGCCACCGCGAAGGTGGCCCTCGTCTGACTGAACGGCCCGTGCGCGTGGGTTCCGTCCCCTCGGGCGTTCCGTCAATACTTGATCCAACCCTCGAACGTCCAGACGGCCCCGTACTCCGGCGCCATCCAGTTGCCGCCCGGGACCGTCAGATGGACCTTGCCTTGGAGTTCGCCAGTGGCCTGCGCGAAACGGCCGGTGCCGCCGGTGATCTGAAACGTAGCCTTGAACAACGCCGATGCGGGTCCAGTTATCGCGATATGGCCTCCCTCGTAGGTGCCGATGATCCTCTCGCCGTTGGCCGCGATAAGGAAGAAGTGAGTGAGTATGGGAACCATACTCGGTTGGGACTGCTGGAAGCAGAACAGTTCCGTCTGCCCCAGCCCTTGCGCGGTGCCGCGCGCGACACCAAGGCCGTAGGAATCGAACTCGGAGAGGGGGTGTTCCATGGGGACGAACGTGTACGATCCCTCGAGCACGGCCTTCAGGGCGTGCGTGGTCTTCTCTTGCGCAACGGCCGTGGTCGGCAGCGACAGTACAAGGAGCAGGACGATCAGTAACGCGGGTCTTCTCATAAGTGCCTCCTCTCAACTCGTGACGTCATTCGTGCGGGCGTCAGCGGAAACAGGGTGTAAGGTAGGCGGTAACCGTTGTCCTTGCCATCGACAGCGGCTGGAAATCGGCTGGATTCGACCTCTGCGCCCAACGTCGTCACAGGATTGAACTTGCGAGGATCCGGCGAACATGACGGCGATGTCTGGTCGGGTGACGTTCGAGGCGTTCGAGCTTGATTTGGAGAGCGGCAGGCTGCGCAAGTCCGGGAGAGTCCTGAAACTCCGGCCGCAGCCCGCGCGCGTGCTCTGCCTCCTGGTGAGTCAGGCAGCCAAACTGGTCGATCGCGAGGAGATCCGGAGTCTCTTGTGGGGCGACTCGACGTTCGTGGACTATGACGTCGGGGTGGACTACTGCGTGTACCGCATCCGCTCCGTACTTGGCGACAACGCGCAGGCTCCCCGTTACGTCGAGACGCTTCCTGGCCGGGGGTACCGCTTCATCGCGCCGGTCACGCGGGAGCGGTCGTTCGCAGAGCCCACGATCGCGGTGCTGCCTTTTGCGAACCTGAACCGCGATCCCGCCAGAGACTATTTCGCCGACGGCATCACCGATGCGCTCATCACCGAACTCGCGCGCATCCCGGCGGTGCGGGTGATCTCGCGCCAGTCCGTGCTCCATCTGAAAGACAGCAGCCGGACGCTGGGGGAGATCGTCCGCGGCCTCAACGTGGACGGCGTGGTGGAAGGAACCGTCCTTCACGAGGGTCAATCCGCTCGCCTGACGGCGCAACTGATCCTGGCGGAGCCCGAGCGCCACGCATGGGCGCAGAGCTACGACTGCGACATGTCCGCCGTGCTGGCGACGCAGCGCGAGGTCGCCCGGGCTATTGCCGGATGTGTCGCCACGGCGTTGAGACACGCCAATGCGGTGATTCTGCCCCAGGGTGCGGCGCGGCCGGTGGCGCCGGAGATAGCCGAGGCTTACCTGACCGCCCGCACCGAGTTCGAGAAAATGAGCGCGGAAGGGATCGGGAACGCGCTTCAGGGCTTCCGGGACATCACCCTCAAGGCGCCCGATTTCGCGCCGGGCCTCGCCTGGTATTCCGCCTGTCTGTTCATGCTGGGCTATTGGGGCCATGCTCCAGCCGGCGAGGTATATCCCAGCGCGAAACACCTGGCGTTGCGGGCTCTTGCCATCGACGACAGCCTGGCCCGGGCTCACCTGGTCCTTGCCTGGATGAACCTGCTCCTCGACTGGGACCTGGACGCGGCCGTGCAGGAGGTTCGGCGCGCCATCGAATTGAGCCCGAGCGAGGCGGATGCGCACGCGTTCTATTCGACGCTGCTGTCGTTTGTCGGCCGGAAGTCCGAGGCGGTGAAAGAGGTTCAGTACATGATGAAACTGAATCCTGCGCCGCTCATGCCGAATCAGTATGCCGCCTGGATGTTCCTCCATGTCGGCCAGCACGCGCGGGCGGAGGCGCAAGCCAGGCGGACGATCGGGCTGTTTCCGGATTCCCTTCAGGCCTATTTTGTGCTCGGGTGGTCCGCCTGGTATCTGGGCCGTGCCGAGGACGCGGTTGCCGCCCTGGAGAAGGCCCTCAGCCATTCGCGCGAAGCTCTGTCAGTCTCCTACCTGGGACATGTCTATGGCCGGCTCGCCCGGACAGACCAGGCCAGGCAGCTTCTCGGAGAACTCGAGCAACTCCGTGTGCAGGGGCAGGCTCCGCCGACCGCGTTCGCGGTCATCCACGCGGGGCTTGGCGAGATCGACGCGGCGTTCGATTGGCTCGAAACGGCTTACCGGATCCGGGACGGCTCCCTGTTCTGGCTCGCCGGGACGCCCGGGCTCGATCCTCTTCATGCCGACGCACGCTTCGCCGATCTCGTCCATCGCGTGGGCGTCGCTCCGCTTCACATCACGCCAGACCGCCGCGGCACCAGACGCCCGCGCAGGATGTGCAAGCCCCGGTCTGGATGCTGAGCATTCGCTGGTGTCCGCGCTCCGGGCGTCCAGTTGTGACGCGGCCCGCGGCTGCAGGTGGCGTCCGGGCGTCGTTTACGCCGGGGAGAGCGCTCACGGGCAACTACGGGCGAGCTGGAGCCCCGCCATGGTCAGCGCCCCCCCGTTGGCGCTCAGTGGTGGGCGGCTTTGTACAGAGGTCCCACACCGCCTCGGTGACGGTTTGCGGATCGCGATGCACGGCTGCGAAAAGCAGGTCCTTTGCCCGATCCGGCGCGCGACCGGGATTCTGGCTGGTGACGGTCAATCGCGGCCGCTCCGACGGTTTGAGCGGATTCTCTGACCTGGCCTCTCCTATTTTGAAGACCGGGCTTTCTGGTCTTTGACCTGCATATCGTTCACGACCTGCTGCACGTTGGGCACACCCTTGGCCACTCTCTCGGCGCCGTCGCGCTGCTCCTGCGAGTTCACCTCTCCGGTGAGCGTGACGACGCCGCTCTTGACGGCGTACTTCACGATGTCTTGCATCTTGTTCTGAATCAGCGCCGCGTCCAGGTTCATCTCGATGCCTTTGTCCAGGGCGGCGTTCACGGCCCTTGCGTCCGCTTCTCCGCCGACGGGAATCACGTCAATCTGATTCGCGACGACCTGGGCGCCCGCAAAAGACCTGGCAAGGGACTCGGCCTGTGCCTTGGCGCCGTCGCTGGCCACCTGTCCATCCAGCGTCACAATGCCCTTGTCACGATCCTGACTGACGGAGACGCTCTCGAGGCCTGCTGAATCGAGGGCCGAGCGGATGCTGTCTGACACGTCTGGTGATTTCTGGGTCCCGGCGGCGCAGCCCACCATGGTCCCGACGGCTATCAACGCGAGCACGGCGACAAATGATCGGAACGCAGTCATGTGACTCCTCCATTGAACCCGAGATGAACTCTCACGCGGTCATGACGCAGCGACTGCCTTCTCCGCCCGCAGCTCAGGCAAGCGCAATCGCTTCCGCCGCGCCGGACCACGAGTGGACGACCCAGGCACCACTATCTGCCACCACGTGGAGTCTTGCTGTTCCAAAGGAGACACGCGGGGGAGACGTGGCGTCACCCACACGAGAGCCCGCGCCGACATGCGTGTGTTCAAGAGCGCACAGACACCTTGCATGGACGCCCCTATCATGGGGACCGGGTTGTACGCCCGTGCCTCCCGTGGAGGTCAACGCAGGTTGCTGGACGGCACCACGGGTCGGGCTGTCCAAATCGCACCGGGACTGGAGGCGGGTATGAACTTCGAAGCGTTGACGACGACAGAGATGGTCATGATCATCGCAGTAGTGGTGATCCTGGCTGCGGGCATAGCGACAATGCTCGTCCTCCGAAAGCGCCGGACCGACGGGCTGCGCAGCAAGTTCGGGGGCGATGAGTACGCCCGCGCCGTGAAAGAAGGCGGGAATCGGCGGCATGGGGAAGCCGGACTCGACAAGCGCACCGAGCGCGTCGAGAGCTTTCACCTCCGGCCGATCGCGGCCGGAGATCGTGGGCGCTTCGTCGACTCCTGGAGCAGAATCCAGGCGCGGTTCGTGGACGGCCCCGCCAGCGCGGTCGCGGAAGCTGACCAACTGCTCGGCGACGTGATGTCCGCGCGTGGGTATCCGGTCAGTGAGTTCGCCCAGCGTGCGGCGGATATCTCCGTGGACCACCCGCTGGTCATGGAGCACTACCGAACAGCCCACGACATCGCCATCCGCCAGACGAAGGGAGAGGCGAGCACCGAAGACTTGCGCCAGGCCATGATCCACTACCGGAGCCTGTTCGAGGACCTGGTCGCCGAGCAAACGCCTGGGAACGGGACCGCTGCCGGCTAGGAAGCAGTCGACTGCGCCCTTCCGCTCCCGCGAAGCAAGAACGTCAGAACAAGTCCCGCCAGGAATCCGCCGATGTGCGCCATGTACGCGACGCCACCCGTCTGCGCGGTGTCGGCGAGGGAACCGATGCCGCTGAAGAACTGCAACGCGATCCACATCCCGATGACGATCAACGCAGGCACGTGAATCACTCGTTGGCCCTGCAACACTCTGACCCTTCCCCGCGGGAACAGCAGGATATACGCGCCGAGTACCCCCGCAATCGCCCCCGAAGCTCCCAGGTTCGGCACGTTCGATCCGACGCTGAACGCCAACTGCGCAAACGTCGCCGCCAGCCCACAGAGCAGGTAGAAGATGGTGAACGTGAGGTGCCCGAAGCGGTCTTCCACGTTGTCGCCGAAGATCCACAGGTAGAGCATGTTGCCGCCCAGGTGAACCCACCCGGCGTGCATGAACATCGACGTGAAGAGCGTCAGCACGCCACCGAGGGGATTGGCAAGGAAGCGGCTCGGAACCAGGGACCACTCCAGGACGAACGCGTCGCCGCCGCTTAGCTCCACGAAGAAGAAGAGGACGTTCAGCGCGATCAACGCATACGTGACCACCGGAGCGGTCCTGCGAGAGGTGTCGTCATCACCAATGGGGATCACGGGAGGGTTCTCCTTCTTGCCGCGGTTGAGTCCGAGAGCCTCCTAAGAGCACGGCGGGCGTGGCCGTGTCATCGCTTCTCCACTGTAGGTTGGACAACCTCGCTTCACGTGTTCCCGATTGCACAGCCGCACGTTCTGGGGCGGCGGCACGCGCTCGGCCGGGAGAAAGCTGCGGATGGCCTTGGGCCGGCCCAGTTGTCCGGAGCGGTTCTCTCCGAGCGCCACCCCCGAACCGTCCGAGAGGAGGACGAGTACGTGCAGGGAAGCCGGGTCAGGCTGGATCGAGCGGCTCCACGATCGTGACGCCGGATGGCGGTGGGTCGAAGTGCCGGCGGTTGAAGGTCAGGAGCGCCTTCGCGCGAGACGCGATCGCGCAGGCGGCGATGAGCGCATCGTACGTGCGACCGCCGCCGACGCCTTCACCGGCAAGATTCTCCAGCACGGCCACGTGCGCCGCCCCGTCGAGTGTCACCAGCGACGCGTGGTCGACGAAGTTCGCCCGCACGAGCGTCCACGCGTCAGATGGGGCGAGCCTGTGCGGGGCCGGCAGCCGCGTGAGCACCGCGTAGGTCTCGGCAATGGCATGGGCGGCGATCGCCATCCGCTCGCCGCGGTCGAGCCGACCTTCAATCTCGGCGGCCGCGGCGGCGTGTCGGACATGCCAGCCGCAGACCGCCGCGACCATGCAACTGGTGTCCAGCGCGAAGAGGCGCGGGCTCAACGCCGGCCTCGCCCTGTCGAAATCTCGCGCCGCGTCCGCTCCACCGCGGCGGTGCCGAGCGGCCGGACCTTGAACTTCGGGTTGGCGACGAGCAGGCGGCCGCGTCTCTCGAGCGCGACAGGAATGGGTTGCGGCTCGATTTCGATGATCCCGTCGCGCCAGCGCACCTCCAGCGGGACACCGGGTTCGATCGCCGCTTCCCGGCGGACCGGACCGGGGATGACTAGGCGCCCGGCGGCATCAATGGTTGTAATCATGGTATGAAACATACCATAAATTGTGGTGCATCGTGGAAGCCAGCATGCCACGCGGGCCTCGTCCTCGGCGTCCGACCCGCCGCCGCCGCGCGCCTGCCACGGCGCGGGCGATGCAGATCGACGATGTACAATGCCCGTCGTGCCGCGGGTCCCGCCCTTCGATCGCTGTGCCACGGGCGAGGATCTCGCCCGGCTGCCCGCAGACCTGGTCGCCGAGATCGTCGACGGAGAGCTGCACGCGAACCCCGGCCCGGCGGCTCCCGTTGCCAGCAGTGCCATGGCGCTTGGAGGGACGCTCCGCCGCGCATTCGAGCAGCGCGGTCAGGAGAGCTGGCAAATCCTGCCCGGGCCCGAGTTGCACCTGGGCGCGGACATCCTGGTTCCCGGCCTGGCGGGCTGGCGGCTGTCTCGCCTCCCCGAGTTGCCCGCCACGGCCTACTTCTCCGTCCCGCCGGAGTGGGTGTGCGAGATCCTCTCCTCGTCGCCGGCGTCGCTCCGCGCGAGGAAGCTGGCTATCTACGCCCGCGAGGGCGTCTCGCATGTGTGGTTGATTGATCCGGTCGCCCGCACGCTCGACGTGCGCCGCCTGGAGGACGGCCGGTGGGCGGTCCTGGCCACCTGCATCGGCGACCAGGCCGTGCGCGCCGAGCCGTTCGAGGCGCTGGATCTCCAGCTCGCCGCACTCTGGCCTCGCGAGTAGCCACTCGTGCCCGGCCGGAAGGCGTCCGGAAGAATCAGTATTTCTTCTCGCGCAGGTACACCTGGAGATCGTGGCGCCCCCGCAGCTGCAGCTTCTCGAAGACGTGGTGCAGGTGGATCTTCACGGTGCCGACGCTGATCGACAAGCGCGCGGCAATTTCCTGGTTGTCCAGGCGGGCGGCGACCAGTCGCAGGATCTCGAACTCGCGCGGCGTCAGGATGTTCTGAAGCTCGATCTCGACCTGCTGCCGGTGCGCGAGGCGATCCGACAGATCCACCCCGCCGACGCTGAGGCTCAGCCCGCCGGCGTGCACGGTCCGGATGCAGTCTTCCAGGACGCGCGGCGCCATGGCTTTGAGCACGATGCCGCGCGCGCCGAGGCGTGCGGCGGCGATCAGGTCGTCTTCGTCCTGGCTCGCCGTCAACACGACCACCGCCGGCGGCTTCGTCGAGTCGAGCTTGCGCAGCACGCTCAGCCCGTCCTCCCCCGGCAGCTTGAGATCGAGCAGGAGCACGTCGGGACGGAGCGTTTCGGCGGCCTGCAGCCCCTCGACCGCCGTGCCGCAGGTGGCGACGACCTCGAAGTCCGCGTTCAGCTGCAGCAACTGCTCGAGGCCCTTGAGCACCATCGGATGGTCGTCGATGAGTACGATGCGGATGGTCATGAGTAACGCTCACCGGCGCCGTGCCGAGACGAGGCGCGCGTTCGACTAGCTTACCGGCTTCGGGGGCGCCGGCGCGACATCGTCTGTCGGGGCGGGCGCGAGCGGCAGCGCGATCGACAACACCGTGCCCGTCTCGCCGGTTTGCAGCCGCAGCAGCCCCTGAAGCTCGGCGACACGCTCCCTGAGGGTGAGCGGACCCTGATTCATGGCGGCCAGCGTCTGAAGGTCGAATGTGCCCTGGAACGGAAACCCGCGGCCGTCATCGCTGACCTGCAGCCGCACCTCGTCCGGGTCGACCTCGAAGTCCACCGAGATCAGGGAGGAATCGGCGTGGCGCGCGGCGTTGAGCACGCCCTCCTGCACGATACGGTACAGGTCCTCCTGAAGCGCCGGGCGCCACGTGTCCGCCGCCGCGGGCGGCGTCATCCTTACCTTGACCTCCCACTGGCGCTCGACGCGGCGCCGGAGCTCCTCGAGGCGTTCGGCGAGGCCTGCCGACGGCGAGTACTCGGTCTCACTCGAGGCCGGGCGCAGCCGCTGGATGAAGGAGCGCATCTCGAGCTCCCCGTTCTCCAGCTGATTCTGCACGTCCTCGAGCCGGCGGCGCGCTTCGTCGGGATTGCGATCGAGCAACCGCCGCGCGGCGAGCAGCTGCAGCGCGCTGCCGGCGGTGGACTGGAGCAGGCTGTCGTGGATGTCGCGCGCCACGCGAAGGCGCTCATCGAGCGCGGCGGCGTTCCGCAGCCGGCGCAGCAGATACAGGTTGTCGAGCCGGGAGACGGTGAGCCTGGCGACCACGTCGCCGAGAATCAGCTCGTCGAGCCGCATCGACCGCTTGTCGAGCGCGAAGAGGCGGCCGCGGACGAGCTCCCCGTCGAGACTCCATGACTGCACCCGGCGCATGCCGAATCGCGCCTGGAGCGCAGGATTGATCGGCCGGCAGACGCGCTGCCCGAACGCCCCGTCCGACCGGTGCACCACCACGCCCCGCTCGCTGCCGGCGTCGGCAGCCTGAAACGTTTTCCGCTCCAGCCCGGGCAGGACGAACGACCCGTACGTGGCCTCGGGCTCCGAGGCCCACGTCACGTCGCTGCCCGATCCCCATGCCAGGTTGACCACTCCCTCGTCTGGCTCTTCCCAGACGAGGAGCACCTTCGGCGCCTCGAGCACCTCCGAACACTCGGCGATGATCTCGCCGACCAGTTCCCGCGGTTCGCGCGAAACACGGCGGGGCCAGCCGATGATCCGGCCAATCTCGCGCTGATAGCGGTGATGGTGAGCCCCGAGGTAGGCGATGAGTGCCGCTGTGACCACGAGATACACGCTGCGGACGACAAAGGCGTTGGCGGCGAACGGACGCAGGTGGAGGACCTGCGACGTGTACAGACCCGTGCCGGCGGACACGGCAAAACTCGCCGCTGCGGTCCACGCGGCGCCACGGACGCCCCACCGCAACGTCCCGCAGATGACGAGAAACGTGAAGTAGATGAAGAACGGGCTGGATGCCGCGTCGGTGAAGATGGTGAAGAGCGAGAACGCCGCGAGGTCGAACAGGTGGTTCGACAGGCCCCAGGCGGGCGCGATGCGCACCGGCGCCCAGACAAGCGCGAGCACGCAGAGGCTGTAGACGAAGTACAGGCTGCTCGTGAAGGCGAGGCGCCAGTCATCGCCGGGAGCGAACGGACTGATCGCCACCGCCAGCAGCGCGCCGCCGGCGATCACGACGCGGCTGTTCGCGATCAGCCATTCGATACGAACGCGTGGCGGATAGTCGGGATACACCTTCAGCGTCGCCAGTCCCATCGAACCGGGCCCTGCGGCCCCGGCGCTCAACTGGCGTGCCGCGCCGGGCGCCTCACCGGGCGGAGAGCGCGTCAGCGCATGTCCTGCCCGGCCGAAGCAGCGGGCCCCACGTCTCGAGCACCTGGGCGAGTTCCTCGTCGGCCGAGATCGCGAACGATACCGCGAATCCGGCGTGATCGGAAGCACGACGGCCCCCGCGCCTCGCCTGACGGCGATCGCGGGTCTGACGACGGTCAGGCTTGAGCATGAGACCGAACGGGAGCGTGGACAGATCGGTCACGATACTACCTCCTCCTTCCAGAGCGGACGGGTAGTATATCGCCTTGGGTATATACCGCAAGGGTTTATTTCTGAGGCAGGCGAATGGATTCAGGTAAGTTATTGCAAAACAAGCACTTGTGGTGATTGTTCACCGTTTCGCTTCAGCCATCCGCTTGATGGCGGCCAGCGCACGCTCGAGACCGCTGCGCGAACCACTAATGGCCCTCGGCTTGATGATGAGACCGCCGAGCACACCGGTGAGGCCGTCGGACCGGGCCATGTTCAACATGACGAGGTAGACGCCTTTGCTGGATGGCCGTTCGTCGCTCAACACGGCGCGGACTTCGAGTGCGGTGTGGAAATAGTGGCTGGCGTAGAGCTGCTTCACCGCCACGACGTGCAGCAGCCCGCTCGCGCGCCCGGTCCCATGGACGACGACGTGATTGATGCGGAAGACCGGCTTGAGGCCGAACTCCGCCAGCGACCAGTAGAAGAAGTCGCTCGTGCGGCGCGGCCGCGCCGCCGCCGGGTAGCCGCGAAAGTACGTCGCGAGCGGCGTCAGCGCATCCGGCCAGATATCGGGGCTGCCGGTCATCTCCTCGAATTCGCGCGCGATCGACTGCGGCTTCTTTGAGTCCAGATAGACGGCCAGTTTCTGGTCTCCGCTTTTCCGGTAGGCCAGCACGTAGTCGAGCGACCATTGGCGCGCGCGAGCGTTGACCCCAGCCGCGGCGTCGGGCGCCGACCAGTCGGTCTTCGCGAACAGGTCGAACCCGTCCTGGCCGAGTTTGACATCGCATCGCCCGGGCCGGCAGTCGCGCAACGCCTCGACATCGTCGGCCGGCAACTGGAACCCGGCGAAATCGCCCAGCCGCGGCGGATTGCGCAGCTTCCTGGTGCGAATGAACCCTTTTCCCGTCTCGAGCCGCTCGACGTCCTGAAGCAGCGACGCAAGGCGGGCGGGGGTCGCACGGACAAGGACGGCTCCGGCGACGGCGATTTCGCGGTCCACGCTGGACGGCAGGACCACGGCGACGGGCGTGCCGGCGTCCACCGCCGCCAGCTGGTTCGTGGTGAAACCAAAGCGCTGGCCAAGCACCCGCGCGGCCGGCGCCTGAGATTGCGCCGCGACGGAGACGCCCAGCGCCAGGATGGCGGCGGCGACCACCACCGCGGCGGCCGATGCCCTCGGGACGAACCCCAGCGCCACGCGAACACGCTCCCTCATCGGACGGGCCCTCACATCCCCTACCTACTGTAGGTCGGGCACCCTTCCCTCGAGTGTCCCCAACTGCACAGTGGCCCGCCAAAGCAGTTGAAGCCCGCCATGTAATAGTCGGCCTCCTGGTGCGTCTAGGCTGGTGAGGCGCAAGACGTGTCCACAGCCAGCCTGACAATCGTCTACGATCAACCGATCGCCATGACTCCCACGACTGTGCCGGCCGGATTCGCCGAACTATACGAGCGCTACAACGACGCGGTGTTCCGCGCCGCCCTGCGCGTCACCGGAAACGCGGCCGACGCGGAGGACGTCCTGCAGACGGTCTTCCTGCGCGTCCTGGCCCAGGGCCGGGACGCCGGGTCCGCTGCGCTGCCGGCGGCGTACTTCCGGCGTGCGGCGGTCAACGCCGCCGTCGATCTGCTGCGCCGCCGGGCCGTTCATGCCGAGTCGGCATACGACGACGGGGCGCCGCATGCCGCCGTCGCGCCCCCGTCGCTGCTGAAAGAGCAGCTCCGGCGCGCCATCGCCACCCTCGACAGCGACGACGCCACGTTGTTCCTGCTGCGTCACGTGGAGGGGTTGTCGAACGAAGAGCTGGCGGGAATGTTCCAGCTCGAAAAGAACAACGTAGCCGTCCGGCTCCACCGGATCCGGCACCGGCTGCAAGAAGAACTGGCGCGATAGCCACGCCGTAGCTCTCGGGTTGCCGTAGGAGCGAAGGCGGGTAGACAGAGATTGGAACGTTAGGAGGCGGGCGATGTCCGAAGACCGGCTCGAAAAGGCGCTGCAGGAGATGAAACAGGAAGACGTCGACGCGGGGACGCTCGACGCCGCGCGGGCGCGCGTGTGGGACGCAGTGGCGAGCGCCGCGGGCGCCGGCTGCGCGGAGTTCCGGCCGGACTTCCGCGCCTACCTGAGCGGTGAGCTCGCGGGCAGCCGTCCCGTGCTGCTGGAAGACCACCTCGGCCGATGCCCAGCCTGCCGCGCCGCGATGGCCGAGCTGAAGGGCGAACGGCGCGTGATCGCCATGCCGCAGCGCTCCTCCTCCCGCTGGATGCGATGGGGATCTCTGGCGGCGGCGGCGGTCCTGGTCCTCTCGGTCCTCTATCTCAGCCGCGACGCCATCGACGCAATGATGGCTCCCGGCGGCGCGCGAGCCACGGTCGTCTCGGCTGACGGCGGTCTCTACCGCCTGCCCGGGGGCATGCTCGAAGCGGGCGCCCCAATCGGCGAAAGAGAGTTGGTCCGTACGGGTCCGGGGGCCCACGCGGTCCTGCGGCTCGCCGACGGCTCGACGATTGACGTCAACGAGCGGACGGAGCTATTCGTCACCGCCGCCTGGAGCGGCCGCGCCATCCACCTCCAGCGCGGCGACATCATCGTCTCGGCCGCGAAGCAGCGCCGCGGGCACTTGCGCGTCCTGACCCGCGATTCGATCGCCGCCGTGAAGGGCACGGTCTTCGCGGTGTCGGCCGGCATGGGCGGTTCGGTGGTCTCGGTCGTGGAAGGTTCGGTCGCGGTGAACCAGCCCGGCATTGAGGTCGTCCTCAGCCCCGGCGAACAAGCTGCCTCGAACCCGGTTCTGGCCTCGTCGGTCGAGGAAGCCGTCGCGTGGAGCCCCGAGGCGGCCGACTACCTGGAGCTGCTCGCGTCGTTCGTGACGATCGAACGTCAGCTGGCCGAGATGAATCCCGCCGAGTTGCGCACGAGCTCGGCCCTTCTGTCGTACCTGCCGGCGGGGGCTTTCGTGTACGGCGCCGTTCCGAATCTCGGCGGGAAGATCGGCCAGGCCCTGGTCCTCGCCGACCAGCAGTCGTCCGAGAACGCCGCGTTCGGGGCCTGGTGGAACTCCGAAACCGGGCGGCTGCTGAGACAGATGGTCGACCGTGTCCAGTCGGTGAGTTCGCTGCTCGGAGATGAAGTCGCCTTCAGTGTCGGCCTGCAGGCGCCCGGCCAGGAAGTGCCGGTGGTGTTTGCCCGCGTGCAACCCGGGAAGCGGGCCGAGCTTGCAAGCGCACTGGACGGCCTGTTTGCCGGAACGGGCGAGCCGGCCTTGCCATACTCGGTGTCCGACGATCTGATGGTCGTGTCGAACTCGGCGTCGAGGGTGGCGTGGGCCATCGAGCACCTGGGCCAGGGCGCCGGCTCTCCGTTCGCGGCCGCGATCGGGGAGCGGTACCAGCGCGGCGTCGGCTGGCTGGTGGGCATCGACGCCGCTCCGGTGATCGTGATGGCCAGGGATGACGATGCCCCGCCGGTGGAGCTGGCGGCGATGGTCGGGCTGAAGTACCTGTTCCTGGAGCAGCGTGCCCCGGCCGGTGCGGAAGAGAACGAGGTCACGCTGGTGTTCCCCGGCGAGCGGCAGGGGATGGCCTCCTGGCTGGCCGACTCGGGTTCGGGCGGCGCGGCGGAGTATCTGCCGGTTGACGCGCTCTTCGCCGGTTACGCCTCGACGCGCGAGCCCTGGCAGCTCTTCCAGGAATTCAGCGCGTTCATGACGAAAGAAAACGAATCCTTCACCGCCGACCTGGCCGAGGCGAACGCGACGCTCGGCGAGGGCTTCCTCGACAACCTGACGGCGGCGATGGGGACCGAGGCGGCCTTCGCGCTGAACGGGTTCTCGGTCGACGGCCCCACCTGGGTGATGGCCGTGCTGGCCAACGATTCGTCGGTCATCGACAACTCGCTCCGCAAGCTGGCAGACGCCATCAACGCGGAGCTTTCACCCGAGGAACAGGCGCACCGGATCGTCGTCGGCCAGGAGACTGCGGGCGGACGCACGTGGACGACGATGAAGGCGGGAGGCTTTCCATTCGGCGTGACATGGACCTACGATCAAGGCTACCTGGTGGCGGCGTCCGATCGGGGGTCTGCGGAACGGGCCATCGCGACCCGGAACGGCGGCTCGCCGCTGGTCTGGTCGCCGGCGTTCCTGGCCCAGCTGCCCTCGTCGGCCGGGATGCACCCGTCGGCGTTCGCGTGGCTGAACACGAGGGGGGCGCTCGGGATTTTCTCGGCGCTGGCGCCGAGCCCGGCCGTGACGAAGCTGCTGGCCGAGCGCGACGCGGTGCTCGTGGTCGTCAACGGGCAGGCGGGCGAGATCCACGCGGCCAGCCGTACTCGTCTAATGGGAGTGATCATGGACGTGATGCTGATCGAGAGTCTTAGCGGGACGCGTTGACTACGATCCCGGTCGTCGAACTCGAGAACCTGACCGTCAAGCTGGGGCGGCGGGAGATCCTGCACGGGATCTCCTGCCGCCTCGGCGCGTCAGGCACCGGGAAAGCGGTGGGACTGCTGGGGCCCAATGGGGCGGGCAAGTCCACGCTGATCCTCACGCTGCTCGGCTTTCTGCGGCCCAGCGCGGGGCGGGCCCGCATTCTCGGCCTCGACTGCCGGCACAGCCGGGGCGAGGCCCGCTCGCGCATCGGCTACATGCCCGAGAACGACGCGTTCATCGGCGACATGACGGCCGTCGCGTTCCTGCGCCAGATGGCGGAACTCTCGGGTCTTCCGCCGGAGGCCGCGCTCGAGAAGGCCCACGAGGTCCTGTTCCACGTGGGGCTCGGCGAGGCCCGGTACCGGGAGCTGCGCACCTACTCGTACGGGATGAAGCAGATGGCCAAACTGGCCCAGGCGATCGTGCACGGGCCGGAGCTGGTCGTGCTGGATGAGCCGACCAACGGCCTCGATCCGGCCGCTCGCCGGCGCATGCTCAAGCTCGTCGGCGAGATGAAGCACGAGCAGGGGATGAGCGTGCTCATCTGCTCGCACCTCCTGCGCGATATCGAGCAGGTGTGCGACGAGGCCGTGATCATGAAAGACGGCGCGATTGTCCACCAGTGCAATCTCGAGGAGGAGCGGCGGTCGAACCGGCGCTTCGTCGAGCTCGAAGTAGCCGGCGACGACCGGAACCTGCGCGCGGCGCTGCCGGAAATTGGCGCCGAGGGCGTCTCCGAAGGCGGCGGGCGCTGGCGCATCGTCCTGCCTGCGGGCGTCGAGTTCGAAGCCGTCTGGGCGCTCGCGGCGCGGCAGAATCTGCTGGTGCGGAAGCTCGCGCACCGCAGGGACACGCTGGAAGAGATTTTCCTGAAGGCGATGGGGCACCTGGCGCACACGCCGGGAGAAGGCCCGCCTTCGCCGCGTAGCGGCTTCGGCGAGGTCTCGCCGTAGCGCGCCTGACAGGACGCGCGCGAAGGCGGAGGCGGAAGCAGTATGGCGGTCTACAAACGCGGGTACCGGCGCTATCGCGGGCCCCTCACCGGGCGCTGGACGCGGTTCATGGTGCTGCCGCGCCACGCGTGGGGCAGCCTGTATCAGCAGCGCCTCGTCCTCCTGCTCACGATGCTGGCCTTCGTGTGGCCCGTGCTGTGCGCCGGGTTCATCTACCTGACGAACCACGCAGAGTTGCTGCAGGGGCTCGAGCAGGAGTTCCGCCAGTTCATCCAGGTTGACGGCCGGTTCTTCTCGATCTTCATGTACGTGCAGGCGGGCTTCGCGGTGTTCCTCGCGGCGCTGGCCGGGCCGGGCCTCATCGCGCCGGATCTCGCGAACAACGCGCTGCCGCTCTATTTCAGCCGGCCCCTCACGCGATGGAGCTACGCGCTCGCCAGGCTGATGGTGCTGGTCGGGATGCTGTCGGTCATTACGTGGATCCCAGGCCTCATCCTGTTCGCGCTGCAGGTGGGCCTGGCCGGCGGCTGGTGGTTCTGGTCGAACTGGACACTGGGCGCCGGCATGGTTGCCGGGTTTCTGCTGTGGCTGCTCCTGCTGAGCCTGGTGGCGATGGCCAGTTCCGCCTACGTGAAGTGGCGGGTCGTGGCGGGCGCGGTCAGCCTGGCGTTCTTCTTCATCCTGAGCGGCGTGGCCGAGATGATCAACGGCGTCTTCCGGGTGACCTGGGGGCACGTGATCGATCCGGCGTGGGCGGTCAACCAGGTGTGGTGCGCGCTGCTGGGCGTGGAGCCGCCCGACGGTCCCGGCGCATGGACGTCGGTGCTGGCGCTCGGGGTATTCATGCTGCTGCTTGCCGCGGTCATCGAACGTCGGCTTCGCCCGGTGGAGGTCGTCACATGATGGCGCCCGCGCCCGCCAACGGCTACGGCGAGGCCGGCCGAAGCGCGGACGCGCAGAGGCCGCCGGCGGTGGTGTTCGAGGAAGTGTCGAAATTCTACGGCGACGTGCTCGGCGTGAACCGCGTCACGCTGAACATCCCGCCGGGGATCACGAGCCTGGTCGGGCCGAACGGCTCGGGCAAGACCACGCTCATGAACCTCATGACCGGCCTCATCCATCCCGACCACGGCCGCATCCTCATGCGCGGCATTTCGCCGCGCGACCCGGAAGCCCTGATGCGGGTGACCGGCTACGCCACGCAGTACGACACGGCGCCGCGCTGGGCCACCGGGTTCACGTTCATCACGACCGGGCTGCGGCTGTTCGGGTACGGGCGGGCGGAGGCGGAGGAAAAGGCGTGGAAGGCGCTCGAGCGCCTGGGGCTGACCGAGGCGGCGAACCGCAAGGTGGCGGCCTATTCGAAGGGCATGCGGCAGCGGGTGCGGCTGGCCCAGGCCATTGCGCACGAACCCGAACTGCTCGTGCTGGACGAGCCGCTGAACGGCCTCGACCCGCTCGTGCGGGCGGAGACAATTGAGCTGTTCCGCGCGTGGGCGGCCGAGGGGAGGCACGTCATCCTCTCGAGCCACGTCCTGCAGGAGGTGGACCTCATCAGCGACCAGGTCGTGCTCATCGCCAACGGCATGATCATGGCCGAGGGCCGGATCCGGGACGTGCGCGACGAAATCGAGGAGCACCCGAGCCAGTACTTCGTGCACTGCCAGGACGCGTCCGAGGTGGCGGCGCTGCTGTTCGGCGAGGACCACATCACCGAGATCAGGCTGAACGGGGACCGGATGGGCATGCTGGTGATGACCCGTCACCGTGAGCGGTTCGCGCGCGCGCTCGGGCGCATCGCGCTCGACGGCCACCGGATCGACGGCGTCCTGCCGGCCGACGAGAACGTGGACGCGCTGTACGAGTACCTGATAGGAGGCGAGTAGCGTGCCCCTTCGACCCGCTCCCTTCGATCCTGCTCAGGGCGGCGCCACCCCCTCCCTGTCCGCTCGGGCCAGGGCCCTCGGCCGTGCTCGGGCCAAGCAGGCGTGGACGATCGCGGCCGTCGAGCTTCGCCGCGCGTTCTTCGCCAAACGCGCGCTGTGGGTGTACGGGCTCGCGCTCCTCCCGTCGGTCATCTTCTTCGGGCACGGCCTGGAGGTGAAGTTCAGGAGCGAACGGCTCGCGCGCCGCGGCCTGACGCAGCCGGCGCTGCTCGACAGCGTCCGCGAGGGCGAGGCGGCGGCGGACGTGAAGCAGCGGCTCGGGACGCCGGCCGAGGAGCGCTGGTCGGTGCGGAGCAAGCGCGTGCGGCCGGATGCCGGGAGCGGCGGGACGACGACACACGTGATCGAGCCGGCGGTCGAGACGCGCTTCGTCCGCCTGAACATCATCCGTCCCACCTACACCGGGGAGCCCGTCGCCAGGATCTACGAGTTCGAGATCTACGGGCCCGACGGCCGGGAGAATCTCGCGCTCCGCCGTCCCGTCACGGGGAGCATTCCCTGCAGCCAGGACCAGGGCCCCGAGAAGGCCGTGAACGGCAGCGTGACGGGAGGGGAGGCCGACCGGTGGTGCGCTGAAGACAGGCCCTGGTTCCTGCAGGTCGACCTCGGCGCCGCGCGCCCGGTCACGCGTTTCGTGGTGAAGCACGCCAGCGCGGGCGGCGAAGACGAGGAGTCCGATACCCGGGAGTTCAACATCCAGGTGAGCGGGGAAGGGAAGACCTTCACCACCGTGGAGACCTCCTCGGGCGCGGCGCTTGTCGAGGAGCGCACCGAGTATCGGCAAGTCGCCTACTTCGACGGACGCCGGGAGGCCAGGCTCACGTTCATCGACGGCAAGCTGAAGAGCCAGCACGTCGGCCGCCTGCTGAACTTCGAGGAGGACCGGATGATCTTCGCCGGGATCTTCCAGTTTTTCTACCTGCGGCTGGCGATCTTCTTCGGCTGCCTCGGCATGTTCATGTACCTGTTCCGCGGCGAGATGAGCAACCGCACGCTGCACTACTGGTTCCTCGCGCCGGCGCGGCGCGAGGTGCTGCTCGCGGGCAAGTACGCCGCGGGGCTCGTCGCGGCGGCCGTGATCTTCGGCGGCGGCTCTCTCGTGGCCTTCACGGCCATGGTCTGGCCGCACGACGCGGTGGAGGTCCAGGCCTACTGGAACGCCGGGGGCATGGGGCACGCGTTCTGGTACGCGACGGCGGCCGTGCTTGGCTGCGTCGGGTACGGGAGCGTGTTTCTCGCGCTCGGCCTGTATGTGCGGAATCCGATTGTCCCGGCCGCGGTACTGCTCGCCTGGGAGGGCGTCAACGGCGTTCTCCCGCACGTGCTGCAGAAGATGAGCATCCTGTATTACCTGCAGTCCCTGTGTCCCGTTCCCGCGCCGATGGACGATGACACGCCCATGCTGGTGCGGATGCTGGCGGCGCCGGCCGCTCCCGCCTCGCGTCCTGAGGCGATTCTCGGGCTGCTGCTCCTGAGCGCGGTCGTCCTGTGGATCGCCAGCCGCGCCGTCCGCCGCATGCAGATCTCCTACGGCAGCGACACGTAATCCCCGATAGAATGGCCCTCCTGTGTCGGATCGAGGTGCCCCATGAAGTCCGCTATACGCACGCTGCTGGCGGTTGTCGCGGGAATGGCGCTGGCCTTCGCGCTGGTCGTGGCCGTCGAGGTGTTCAGCGCGGTCGTGCATCCGTTCCCACCCGGTCTCGACCCGAACGCCCCTGGGAGTATCCCTGAACACGTCAGGCGCTATCCGGGCTGGGTGCTCGCCGTCGCGGGGCTCATGTGGGGGGCGACGGCCGCCGCGGCGACCTGGGTGGCGTCGAGAATCGGCGGGCGGCTGGCTGGCGCCCTCGTCACGTTGCTGCTCGCGTCGGCGCTCGCCTTCAACATGAGCATGCTGCCGTACGTGCTGTGGTTCAAGATCGCGATGCCCGCGGCCTTCTTCGTGGCCTGTCTGCTTGGCATCAGGTACGGCGCACGCCGGCGCGCCGGCGCGTAATCGGCCGGGGGTGCAGACTATTTCCTGTCGGCCAGTCCGTTGGTACCGTTGAGCACGTCCTCCCGCAGGATCGTCATGAACCTGCCGGGTTCTTCGAACATCGGACTGTGCGCGGAATCGCGGAAGGTGTAGAAGCCCTTGAGCGGCGCCGTCAGGCTGTCGAAGTAGGAGGACGCCTCCGCGCAGGTGCACGTGTAATCGTGCACGCCGTGCAAGAAGTACACGGGGACGGCGACCGCCGGGATGTGTTCCGCAAGATCGATCGCGAGCATGTCCTTCCACATGCTGCTGACACCGGTCGCCGCCTTGCCGCGCCAGAAGTTGATCTTCTCCGCCAGCGTGTAGTCCCGACTCTGGAGCGACGGCAGGAAGAGGCCCGTGACGACCGACCGCATCTCGCGCATCGTCCCGACGCCGAGCGCGTGCATCGCCTGGTCCCGGACCCGCCAGTACGCCGGCGGCACGCCGCCTTCGAGCGTCACCGGCGCGGCTTCGAGCTTTTTCGCCAAAGCGGCGCGCCCCTCCGCTTTGCATCGCGCGAGCATGTAGACGTAGGCCCGCTGTTCAGACCTGAGCTGGTGTGCCATCTGGGCGACGCCGATATAGGCGTGATACAGCTCGGGCGCCCGGGCCACGGCGTGCATCCCGAGGAAGCTGCCGCCGGAATGGCCCATCAGGTAGATGCGATCCTTCCCGAAGCGCCGGCGCAGGTCGTTTGTGAGCGCGATCGTGTCGGCAACCAACTGCTCAACGTTCACCGATTCCGGTGACATCCCGGGCCGATAGGACAGCCCCGCACCGCGCTGTTCCCACCAGCAGACAACAAACTCGGCTTCGAGGCCCGTGGGATAACGCCGGGTCAGAAAGTATTCGGGCATGCCGCCGTGAAGGTAGAGCAGCACCGGCTTCGACTTGTTCCTCGCCCGGAGGAACATCCCCTGCTCGAAGCCGTTGATGTCCACGCGGACCTTCTCCGAGATGCCGCCCGGAAGGGGATGTCCGCCCTCGTCAAGGAACGGCGTCAGGGTCAGAACGTCCATGTCAGCCTGACGCCTGCTTCCACCCATCCGTGCAGGGCCTTGTCACGGATGTCCGTGAACGAGGTGTCAGCGTCCTCCACCCAGACGAGTTCTTTGCGGTAGCGGCCGAGGTCGACCGAGACGTACGGACCCACGGCGAAGCGCGGCGATACGGCGTAGTCGCCGCCAAGGGTTACGGAACCGGCAAAGCCGGACAGGCCGACTTCGGTCTCCATGCCTGACGGCCGTTTCGCGCCCGCGTAGCGCGTCCATTCGTAGCCGCCCGCCAGGCCCACTCGCGGCGAGAAACGCGCGCCGGACTTGAAGACGCGAGTCACCTGCACGCCGAGCACCTGCTGCCGGTGGCCTCCCACGTCGGTCAGGCCGGCGGCCTCGAGGTCGCGCTCGGCAGCATCGGCCACGAACGCCGGCCCGTAGCCGAAGTAGATGCCGAGGCGCCAGTCCCGGCTGACGCGATAGTCGGCGTCCACCTGCAGCGGAACGGCGCCCGTCGCAAGGTCGCTGAGATCGGTGCCGCCGCTGGCCTCGCCGAACGGCACGGCGTAGCCGGCCCGCAGTCCGAGGCTGAACCCGGAGTCCTGCGCGACGGCGGCGGCGGGCGTGAAACAGATGGAGGTGGCCAGGAGCGACGCGGCGATGATCGTGTGCTTCATGATGATTCCTTCGACGGGTTGGTCCGGATACCAGCCTGGTGAAGCCAGTACGCCAGGAATGGCGACGCGGCCTCCACCGTGAACGTATCGATTGCCCTGAGGCGGGGAAGACAGTCGCCATCGACGGCGCTGCCCTCGCCGAGCACCAGGTGCACGGGCTGCATGCCGTCACGCCGGGCCGCCGCCGCCAGCGAGAGCACGGCGTCAACGGCCTCGTGATCGAGCAGCCCCTCGAAGGCGATGCGGGTCGCGAGCGAATCCCGGCTGGTGTTGATCCGGTATGTCATGCCGGATGGAAAGGCAAGTCTCGCGCCGGACTCTGATTCGCAACGACCGCCGACTGTCGCTTGCCTGGATATTCATACAAGTCATTTATTATCAATTACATATAGGCTTATCTCACCACAAAGTAGATCGCGGTATTCTGTGTTTTGTCGCCAGGCGAGACGTTTAATATCCGCAATATATTGAGACTTGACAACTGGTTGATACTTACGCAGACTTCGCAGATGGCCAGCGAAAGGCGGTATCACGGCATCGAAGCGGCGGCCTTCACGGTTGCCGCAGCGGGTCCGGTTTCCCTGGACGACCTGGTCGAATCCGGGACGGCCCGGCCCACCGAACTCTGGCGATGGCTCGAAGCGGCGCGCGTGAGCGGCGATCTGGCCGACGCCCCCGGGTGCGACCCGGGATGGTTCGTTCTGACAGACCCCGCCCGCCAGGCTGAGATCGTGACGGCGGCTGAACGGGCCGACTGGCGGTGGCTGCTGGAGCGGGCGCGTCTCATCGGATCGGTCCTTGCGAATGCGCGCCGGGCTGCCGAGACGCGGCAGGCTGCCACGGCGTCGGCCCTTTTCGCGGGGGTGGTTCAGAACGTCGCCCCGGGCTCACTTCCGGGCGGAGAGGCCGCCTGGGTCGAACTCGTGGTGGAGTGCGTGCGCCGCTTTCGCTTCCTGACCTGGCTCGACGACGATGTGCTGCAGCGGGCGATTTCCGCGGCGGTCGGGCTGGGCAACCGGCCGGCGCAGGCGGTGCTCTGGGGCGCGAGCGGTTTCGCCGCGGCGAAGGCGAGGCGGCCGGCAGACGCGCGCGACCACCTCGAGCAGGCGCTCGAAACGGCCCGAAGCCTGAACGATCCGGCGATTTCGTTCGAAGTGCACGTCCAAGCGGCCTACGGCCAGGTGCTCGACGGCGATCCGCAGGCGGCCGTCGCCACGTTCGAGCGGTTCCTGGGCGACATTCCGGATGAAATCCTCCCGCTGCCGCCGGAGCTCGTGCCGCCGTTCGACCCCATGCCGGAAATCGCGATCGCGGTGCTCGGGAACACTTACGGCCAGATTGGCCAGCACGGCCGGGGGCTGGACCTCCTCTATCGGCTTCGGGCCGCAGGTACGCGGGCGGGCCGCGCCGAACTCGTGGCCCTGGCCGACTCGCTCCTGTGCGGCTTTCACGCCGGCCGCCGCGACGCGGCCGCGGCCGGCCGGCACGCGGAGTCGGCGTTCAACTACTGGACCGAGCACAGGACGCTGCCCTACTTCCTCTGGTCCGCGTCGATCGCGCTGGCATGGGCGCGCATGATGGAAGGGCGCCTCGCCGAGGCGCCCGCCATTCTCGAGATCGGCCAGCGGTGCCGGCTCGAGTCGGGGCTCCACTACTTCGCCGGGAGCGCGCTGTTCGAGGTGCTCGACCGCCTGGACCTCGAGGGCCTCCAGGCGCCCCCGGGACTGGATATCGAGACCGAAATCGATCGCGTGCTCGGGTGGACCGACCGTTACATGCCGGCCGTCGCGCACCGGATTCGCGCCCGGCGGCTGGCGCGCGGGCCGATGGACGAGGCCCGGGTGGCTGACGTCTCGGATCACCTCGCGCGCAGCGTCGAGATCCTGCGCGCGTCGAAGGCCAGCGCCGTCGAATTCGCCCGGGCCCTCGACGACGCGTCACGGTGGAAGGAGCGCCTGGGACAGACAGAACAGGCCGCTCGGCTGGCCGCCGAGGCCCATGCCCTCTTCGTGTCCGTCGATCTGGCGCCGGCGACCGAGCCCGCGCGCCAGGTCGACGTCGCGGCGGCGTTCCTCGAACTGGGCCGTCTGGACGCGCGCGCAACGCCGCCGGCCGGGATGTGGGGCGAGCTGACCGCCCGTTTGTGCGCGACGGTCGGGGCCGAGCGGTGCGCGTTGTTCGACCGGACCGACTCGGGCGTGAGGCTCCTCGCCGCCCGCGGCGGCCGGTCGTGGTGCGCGGCGGTGGAAGCCACGATCGCAGCGCGTCAGCCCGGGGAACCGATCGGCCTCGAACCCGAGGCCGCGGATGACGGAACGGCGTCGCCGGGACAGCTGCTCATCGTGACGTTCACGGTCGCGCGCCCCGCGCAGCGCGGCTGGGTCGCGTTCGAGAACCGCTACTGCCGGGCGCTCGTCACGCTCGCGGATCGGCGCCTGCTCGACCTGCTGGCCGTGCAACTGGGCATCCTCACCGAAAACCTGACGATCTGGAAGGAACTGCTCGCGGCGCGCGAGCGGCTCGAGCAGGAGAACAGGTACTACCGGCAGTCGGCGCCCGCGCCCGCGACAGGCGGCCGGATCGTCGGCGATTCACCGGCGCTCAGGGAAACGCTCGACCTGGCGGCGCGCGTGGCCCGGGCCACCACCACCGTGCTCATCCAGGGGGAGACGGGAGCGGGAAAAGACCTCGTGGCTCGCGAGATCCACCGCCTGTCGTCGCGCGCCGCCGGTCCGTTCATGGCCGTGCACATCGCGTCGCTGGCCCCCGGGCTTGTGGCCAGCAGCCTGTTCGGGCACGAGCGGGGCGCCTTCACGGGCGCCACCGAGCAGACGCGGGGCCGGTTCGAGCTCGCCGACGGCGGCACGCTATTCCTCGACGAGGTCGGAGAGCTCGGCCCCGACGACCAGGTCCGGCTGCTGCGCGTGCTCCAGGAGGGCACCTTCGAGCGGGTGGGCGGATCCAGGTCGCTGCGGTCCGACTTCAGGCTGATCGCCGCCACAAATCGCGACCTGGCCGTCGAAGTGCGCGAGGGCCGCTTCCGCGAGGATCTGTTCTACCGCCTGGCCGCCTTCCCCATCACCGTGCCGCCCCTGCGCGATCGCCGAGAGGAGATTCCCACGCTGGCGCTGTACTTCCTGGACGCCATCAATCGGAAACTCGCCGTGCGGTTCGAGGGCATCAGCGAGGCCGACATGGCGCGCCTGGTCGCCTACCGGTGGCCAGGCAACGTTCGCGAGCTGGAGCACCTCATCGAACGCGCGGCGCTTTTGTCGGAGCCGCCCCGCCTGCGTATCCCTCCGTTGCAGGATGCGATCCGGCCGGAGGCCTCGGGCGAGGAAATCACGGGAACCCTCGAGGACGCCGAACGGCGCTACATCCGCGCGATCATCGAGCAGACCGGAGGCCGCATCGCTGGCCCCCGCGGCGCGGCCGCACGGGCCGGGCTGAAAGCTTCGACGCTCAACTGGCAGATCGAGCGGCTGGGGCTGCGCTCCGAATTGCAACGCGTGCGGGCCGCGCGTTGTTGATGTCCATGAACGACGAGGTGACCCGTCGGGGCGGTGTCGACATGCCAGCCAGAAGAGTGTACGGGCCGAGTCGTGAGGCGGCGGCCTATCCCGCTTGACGTGTAACGCGTTACGTTATACCATGTCGTACCGTGATCCGGTCGTTCAAGGCCGAGGAAACGGAGCGCCTCTTCAGCGGGCGGCCGACGCGCCGGCTCCAGGGCGTTGCGCGCGTGGCCCAGCGGAAGCTCCGGCAACTGGACGCGGCGCATGAGCTCCGCAGGGGCATATGATGTCCAGGAAGAACCAGCCGTTGCCGCCCGTGCATCCGGGCGAGACCCTGCGCGAAGACCTGATGGGCCCGCTCGGCCTCAGCATCAATGGTCTCGCGCGCGATCTCCGCGTGCCGGTCACCCGGATCAGCGAGATTGTGAACGGTCGGAGAAGCATCACGGCCGATACGGCGCTCCGCCTGGCCCGCTACTTCGGGAGTTCGCCGCAGTTCTGGCTCAACCTGCAGGCGTCGTACGACCTGGACGTGGCCAGGAGACTGTCTGTCGAGCGGATCGAGCGGGACGTGCATCCCCGGCCGGGAAGCGGCATAGAACCACCAGATCGAGGTGCAAGCCGCCAGGCCAGGGAGCTGGCATGGAGGGAGACGATGCCAGAGCGCCTGCCAGAAACAGCAACAGACCCCGGGAAGAGACGTACGGAGACGGACTCCATGGGAGACGTCACCGTTCCCGCCGACAAGTACTGGGGCGCCCAGACGCAGCGATCGCTCGAGAACTTCAAGATCGGCACGGAGCGGATGCCGTTGCCCATGATCAGGGCGTTGGGCGTGCAGAAGCAGGCTGCCGCCCTGGCCAGCATGGAACTCGGCGTGCTCGACAGGAAACTGGGAGCGGCCATCGTCGAGGCCGCGCAGGAGGTCATCGATGGCGCCCTGGATGACCACTTCCCGCTCGTCGTCTGGCAAACCGGCTCAGGCACCCAGACGAACATGAACGCCAACGAAGTGATCGCCAACCGTGCGATCGAGCGGTTGGGCGGCCGCCTTGGATCCAAGGCGCCCGTTCACCCCAACGACCACGTGAACCTGGGCCAGTCGTCGAATGACACGTTCCCGACGGTGATGCACATTTCAGCCGTCGAGGAGCTGCACCACCGGCTGATCCCGGCGCTCGAGCACCTTCAGCACGCGCTGCACGGCAAGGCCGTCGAGTTCCGCGACATCATCAAGATCGGCCGCACCCATCTGCAGGACGCAACACCGGTGACGCTGGGTCAGGAGTTCTCCGCCTATGCGATCCAGATCACGTACGGCATCGCCCGCGTCAGATCCGGCCTGCCCCGCCTGTTCCAGCTCGCGCAGGGGGGCACCGCCGTTGGCACAGGGCTGAACTGCACGCGGGGCTTTGCAGAGCTGTTCGCCAGGCATGTCTCCCGCATCACGGGCATTCCGTTCACGACGGCCGAGAACAAGTTCGAGGCCATGGCGGCCCACGACGCGATTGTCGAGACCTCCGGCCACCTGAACACGCTGGCCTGCTCCCTCATGAAGATCGCGAACGACGTGCGACTGCTGGCGTCCGGCCCACGCTGCGCCATCGGCGAGATTCGCCTGCCGGAAAACGAGCCTGGCTCCTCGATCATGCCGGGCAAGGTGAACCCGACCCAGTCCGAGGCCATGACGATGGTCTGCGCGCAGGTGATCGGAAATCACACGGCCATCTCTGTCGCGGGGAGCAGCGGCCATCTGGAACTCAACGTCTTCAAGCCCGTCATGATCTACAACCTGCTGCAGTCGATCCGGCTGCTGGCCGACGCCTGCCGGAGCTTCTCGGACAACTGCGTCGCGGGTATTGAAGCCAACACGGAGCGCATCAACGAATTGCTGAACGAAAGCCTGATGCTCGTCACGGCGCTCAACCCCGTCATTGGCTACGACAATGCCGCCAGAGTCGCGAAGAAGGCGTATCAGGAGGGCAGAACGCTGAAGGAAGTCGCCGTCGAGCTGAACCTGCTGACGGCGCAGGAGTTCGATAAGGCCGTCCGCCCCGAGATGATGATCGGGTCGGACCAGGTATCCCGGTGACAGCGCTCGAACCCGGGGTCAGCGGTACTTGATGACGGCGAGCGTGAGGTCGTCACTCTGCGGGGCGGCGGCCTGACGGTCGCGGACGATGGCCTCGCAGATCGACTGGGCGCTCTCGTGCTTCACCCGCGACACGGCTAGTTCCAGCTCGGCCTGCGTGTAGGCCGACAGCGGCTCGATGAGGCCGTCGGTGTAGAGCAGCAGCACGTCGCCCTGGCCCATGAGGTTCAGGTTGTTGACCGTGTAGCGCTTCTTGTAGCCCAGCGCCCGCTCGTAGCGCCTGGCGTCGGCGTGATCTTCGGCCGGCTGCAGGCCGATGGGCGGATAACTGACCAGCCGGTCCTGGCTCACCTCGACGAAGCGATCGAATTCGCGCGAGAAGACGAGCGGCGGGGGATGCCCGGCGCTCACGAAGCTGAACCGGCCCGTGCTCGAGATTTCTCCGTAGACGAGAGTGATGTAGCTGGCCTCGTCGGGATCCGCGGCGAGATTGCGCAGCGTGGTGGACTTGCAGAAGCGCGTGTTGATCTGCTCGAACAGGCGCAGCGTGATCTGGCCGTTCAGGTCCATTTCGTAGAGCGCGCCGGTGTGAAAGGCCTGGTGGAGCATGGCGGCCCTGGCCGCGTCGGTGAAGTCGTGGCCGGCCACGTCGGCGACGAGGATGCCGCCGGTGTCTGTGAGCTTCTGCAGGACGCGCGCCGTCTCCTTCTGCCCCGCGTCGAGCGCGCGCCGGATGCGCGCTTCCAGATCGAAGCGCTCCTGGAAATCCACGTAGGTGAGCAAGTCGCCGCCCGCCATGCCGTTCAGGGGAAGCGACACGCCGTGTATGTCGATGCCCGGCACGCGGGGAATGGTGCCGGGGGTCGGCGTCAGGCGCTGGGCCAGATACTGGGCGCCCCTGCGCAGTTCCTCGTCGAGATGCGTATCACGATGCTCCACGATCGCCTCCAGCCGGGCTAGGGCTCCAGCGGGCGCGAGCGCTGGCGGAACCAGATGGCGAGCGCTTCGGCGGACATCTCGCCCCGGGCGGTCGCCAGGGTGACGCGCTCGAACCCCTGATCACTGGCGGCCAGCACGAAACCGTTGAGTTCCAGCATCAACTCGGCCGCCGCCGCGCCGGCTCGCTTGTTCCCGTCCACGAACGGATGGTTGAGGACCAGGGAATGGAACAGCGCCGCCGCCTTCGCGGGCAGGTCCGCGTATAGATCTTCTCCCCCGAACGTCATGGCCGGCCGCGCGATGGACGCTTCGAGACTCCCCCGGTCGCGGATGCCGGCGAGACCGCCGAATGCCGCCAGGAGCTCCCGCTGAAGTTCGACGACCTGGGCCAGCGACAGGTAGAACGTCACTTGGCAAGTTCGCGGTGCAGCGCGGCGCGGCGCTCGAGCAGGGACGTCGACATCGCCTTGAATCGCTTCGTCACCTTGCCATCCTCGAAGAACTTCACGCCCGGCCGGATGACGACGGCGCCGGTCGCGGGGTGGACGGCAACGTCCACCTCCTGGCCCTTCTTGAGCCCGAACGCCTCGACCACCTCGGCCGGGAGGGTCACGGCGAGGGAACTGCCCGTCTGGACGATCTTGCGCCTCATGTAAGTATTAAATACTTACCGCTCCGGCCTGTCAAGCGCGTCGCCGCCGGTTGCGCCCGCCCGGGCCCGCCGTCTACTGCGTCGCGGGTTCGTAGTGCGCGAGGGGCGGGCCGCCGCGCAGCACGTGCACGAGGTGCACGGCCTGTCGGAACCGCGCGATACTCTCGCCCGACGAGACGTGGTGCGC
>JAWOGY010000007.1:0-31202 GCA_046496425.1 Vicinamibacterales bacterium | reverse complement strand
CTGTTGCGCGACG
Source organism: Vicinamibacterales bacterium (assembly GCA_046496425.1). Lineage (GTDB taxonomy): Bacteria > Acidobacteriota > Vicinamibacteria > Vicinamibacterales > JAKQTR01 > JAKQTR01. The sequence continues at coordinate 31,189 of JAWOGY010000007.1, read as the reverse complement.
ATCAAGTGGTGTCCTGCGGATGAGCAGCGACAGTAGAACTGCTGGAGAGCCAGGGCCGGGCTATGTGCGCTGCACGAGTGACGCACGGAGCACCGCTGAAGCATGGGCGCTTCTCGTCTTGTTGGCGGTGGATGCCCCGTCTGATCCTTGCACAGTATCTGCTTGGGCCAAGGCTGCTGGTGCCTCTTCGGCGGCCTTGCGGCAACGCTGCTACGCATCCGGGGTTCCACCGGGCAGGTCTCTGAGATTCGCACGTTTGCTCCGAGCGGTGCGGCGATCTCAGGGAGGGCTATGGAGACCGACTGAGTGGCTGAAGGTCGCAGACACGCGGACGATGCTGCGCATGCTGGAGGACGGCGGCTTGCCGATTGAGAGCGAGACCGTTCCCACGGCACTCGAGTTCATCCACAAGCAACGCCTCGTACCTTCAGAGCACACTACCGCTCGATCGTTGATCGCGCTTCTCGTGGGCGACGAGAACGCGGGGTTTCGTGAGGGCGAGCGCCGTGCCCACCGTTCTGAGATCTGATGGAGCATGGTGTTCGGTTGTGGCAATGTCGAAGTCCGCGGCGTACTTGCGCGCTCGGCTCTCGAGGCGCGGCGCATGCAACCGCTTCACGCCACGGCGTTCGGCCTGGGCCCTTAGCCGCATGACAGCGAATTTTACAGCGGTTTCTGTATGGCTTGGCGGCATCGCAGCGTGCACACTCATGCCGTGCGCAAGGCGCGTGAATCATCGGGGTTGTGGAAGCTGAAGTACAACCAGAACCGAAGGAGGTGGTCAGGCGACTCCGCGTTCGAAGACATTCTCGTGGTTTCGGGCTGGCTGGGCGGCGAAAAATGGAAGGAGGAGCGCGATGTACAGGCCAACGTACTTGGCGACTGTTCTTGCCTGCGGAATCGTGGGCATCTACTCTTCGATTGAACCGGTGTCCGGTGACGAGCCAGGAAACTGCTGCTATGCCGGAATCACATGCTCCGGCAGCGAACTCTGCTGCTCCCCAGAGAGCCTGAATGCCCAGCCGAAGGTGGCCGACATTTCGCTGCTCGCGCGCGCCGACTTCTCGTCGGGATGGCCGCCGCCCAGGGATTTCGACGTGGACCTCGAGGTGGAGGACGCCGACGCCCGCCTCAAGCCCGGTATGACCGCGGCCATCCGGGTGGCCGTGGACAGGGTGGCGAACGCGCTCGTCATCCCGGCCGAGGCGGTGTCGCTCGTCGACGGCCGGCCGACGGTGTATCGATGGCGAGGATCGCGTTTCGAGCCGGTGGTGGTCACAATCGCGCGGCGCGGACGCGAACAGGTGGCCGTCGCGTCGGGCATCGACGCAGGAGATCGGCTGGCGGCGGCGAAACCTCCCGTCGCCACGATCGAGGGCGGGCGCTGATGCGGGGATGGTCATGAAACTGACGCGCCTGGCGTGGGTGGGAGGCGCAATCGTGCTGGCGGTTGCCGCCGCGGCCCTCTGGCCTGTCGCCCAGGCGCCGGCTGCCGGGCGGACGGTGCCGTCCACGCGCGTCGTGCGCGGCACGCTCAAGCTCGACGTGCATGCCACCGGCACGCTGCGGGCGAGCCGCGTGGCGTCGCTGATGGCGCCGCCGGCCGGCGGCACGCTCCGCCTGGTCCGCATGGCCGACACAGGCGCACCGCTGCGCGCGGGCGACGTGGCGATGGAGTTCGACCCCGCGGCGCAGCAGTTCGCCCTCGAGCAGGCGAACTCCGAGCTGGCCGAGGCCGAGCAGGAGATCATCAAGATGCGCGCGGACGTGGACGTGCGCACGGCGCAGGACCAGGTGGATCTGCTGACGGCGCGCTTCGACGTGCGGCGCGCCGAACTGGACGCCCTGACCGACGAAACCCTCATCGCCGCGGTCGATCGAAAGAAACGCCTCCTCGCCCTCGACGAAGCGAAGCGCCGGCTTGAGCAGCTGGAGGATGACATCCAATCCCGATCGGAGACGAACCGGGCGGCCCTGGCGGTGGTCGACGAGAAGCGCACCAAGGCGCGCCTGGCCGCGCAGCGCGCGCAGCAGATCATCGACAGCCTGGTCGTCTCGTCGCCCATCGACGGCCGTGTCGTGGCGCGGGAGAACCGCGATGTGTCGAACGTGTTCTACACGGGCATGGTGCTGCCGGAGTACCGCGCCGGCGACCTGGTGATGCCCGGACGGCTCGTGCTCGAAGTCCACGCCTCCGGCCCCATGGAGGTGCGCGTCAGGGTGAGCGAGTTGGAGCGCGCGAACATCGTCGAGAAACAAGCGGCGACGGTGCTGGCGGACGCGCTGCCCAACGAGCCGCTCGCCGCGCGCGTGTCGTCGCTCGCCGGCGCCGCCTCCCGCGGCGGCATGTTCGACGATGGGCTCGGCGCGACCAGGACGTTCGACGTCGGGCTCCAGCTCGACAAGCCGGAGCCGCGCCTCAAGCCTGGCACGTCGGTGCATGTCGTGCTGGCCGGCGAGGAGTTGAAGCAGGTGCTGACGCTGCCGCGCCAGGCGATCTTCCAGAAGAACGGCAAGCCGATCGTGTACGCGAGGACAGAGTCCGGGTTCGAGGCGCGCGAGGTGAAGATCACCCACCGGACCGAGAGCCGCGTCGCGGTAGAGGGCGTCGACGAGGGCGCGGAAGTGGCTCTTGTGAACCCCGAAACATCAGCCGCGGCAGCCTCCGCGGCAGCCGGGGCGCCATCTGCCGGAGGCCCGGTGCGATGACGACCCCTGCCGCCGCCATCCGCCGGGCCCGCGCGGCCGTCCTCGACCTCGCGCCCGAGGTGCACCAGGGCCTCGACAACCTGCGCACGCACAAACTGCGATCGATGCTCACCATGCTCGGCATGATCTTCGGCGTGGCTGCAGTGGTGGCCATGCTGTCCATCGGTGCCGGCGCGCGGCAGGAAGTGATCGCCTTCATCGAGCAGTTGGGCGTGCGCAACATCATCGTTGAGGCCCGCGAAACCACGGACCGGCAGGCGCTGCAGAAGGTGCGGAAACTATCGGCGGGACTGTCGCTGCAGGATCTCCGCGTGGTCGAGGCGAATGTGGGCGGTCTCGCCGCCGTCAGCGCGCGTAAGCGCCTGACGCCTTCAAAGCTGCTGCCTCGGCCGCAGGGCGAGATGCCCGTGGTGTTCGGCGTCGCGCCGGCGTATGCCGGCCTGTCGGGGCTGCGCGTCGTGTCGGGCCGCTTCTTCGACAGCCGGGACAACGACACGGCCGACGCCGTGGCGGTGCTGGGCCAGGCCGCGGCCGCCGTGCTCTTCGGCGCCGAGAGCCCCATCGGGCGATTCGTGAAGGTGAACGAGCAGTGGTTCCGCGTGATCGGCGTGGCCGGGCCGCAGCTGGCCGTGCAGACCGACGTGGCCGGGCTGCCCGCGCAGGACCGCAACAACATCATCTATGTGCCGCTGCTGGCCGCGCTCCTGCGGCTGGAGGACGCCCAGAACTACCTGAAGGACGAAATCGACGGGCTCTACCTGAACCTGGAGGCCGGCGCCGACGTCAACGCCACCGGCGCGCTCGTCCGGAGCATGATCGACGCCCTGCACCGGAGCGCCGGCGACTTCACAGTGGTCGTGCCGGCGGAGCTGCTGGCCGAGCAGCAGCGGACGCGGCGCATCTTCGAGGTGGTGATGGTGGCCATCGCGTCGATCTCGCTGCTGGTGGGCGGCATCGGCATCATGAACATCATGCTGGCGAGCGTGCTCGAGCGCACGCGCGAGATCGGCGTCCGGCGCGCCGTCGGCGCGCGGCGCCGCGACATCATCCGCCAGTTCCTGGTGGAGACGACGCTCATCACGACGACCGGCGGGGCGATCGGGGCGCTTGTCGGAGTCCTGCTTTCGCGGCTCGTGGGGAGCTTCGCCGGCTGGTCCACCATCACCACGCCGGCGTCGATCATCCTGGCGTTCGTCGTATCGGTGTCGGTGGGCCTGGTGTTCGGCGTGTATCCCGCGATGCGGGCGGCCACGCTCGACCCCGTCCAGTCGCTGCACTACGAATAAAGAGAATCAACATTGAAAATTGGACGTGACGCGTCCAAATTTCATGGTATTATAGGCGACATGATCGCCCGCACATCACACGTTGACGCCGTCCGGAGATTGCTCGCCCGCAGTCCCGTCGTGGCTGTCCTCGGCGCCCGGCAGGTCGGCAAGACGACGCTCGCCAGGCAATTGGGCCAGGCGTCGCCGCGCGCCACGATGTTCGACCTCGAGCGGGCGGGTGACGTGGCGAGGCTGGCCGATCCGGAACTGGCGCTGGGCGACCTCAGGGGCCTCGTGGTGCTCGACGAGATCCAGAGACGGCCGGACCTGTTCCCGGCGCTCCGTGTCCTTGCTGATCGGCCGCGCCGGCCGGCACGGTTCCTCGTGCTCGGCAGCGCCGCGCCGGAGCTGCTCCGCCAGGGCGCTGAGTCGCTGGCCGGCCGCATCGCCTTCCACGAGCTGCCGGGATTGTCGCTGGACGAAGTCGGCCTCGCCTCGCTGGATCGGGCCTGGCTGCGCGGCGGCTTCCCGCGGTCGTACACCGCACGCTCGACGGTCGAGAGCGCCGCGTGGCGGCGCGGCTTCCTGCGCACGTTCCTCGAGCGGGACGTGCCGCAGTTGGGCATCGGCATTCCCTCGGCCACGCTCGAGCGCTTCTGGGCGATGCTCGCGCACTACCACGGTCAGGTCTGGAACGCCTCCGAGTTCGGCCGGGCGTTCGGGGTGTCGCACCACGCCGTCGGCCGTTACCTGGACGCGCTCGAGGCCACCTTCATGCTGCGCGTGCTGCGCCCCTGGTTCGAGAACATCGGCAAGCGCCAGGTCAAGTCGCCGAAGATCTACGTGCGAGATAGCGGACTTCTGCACACCCTGCTCGACATCAGCGACCGGACAGGCTTGGAGCGGCATCCGAAAGTCGGTGCATCGTGGGAGGGGTTCATGGTGGAGGCGCTCATCCAGCGCCTCGGCGCCCGCCCGGATCAATGCTATTTCTGGGCGACGCATACCGGCGCCGAGCTTGACCTGCTCGTGGTCGACGGACGGAAGCGGTTCGGCTTCGAGATCAAGCGTACGACCGCCCCGGGGATTTCGCCATCGATGAAGTCGGCGCTCGCCGATCTCGGACTGACTCGTCTGGACGTCATCCACGCCGGGGGCGACAGCTTCCCCCTCGCACCGTCGGTCCGCGCCGTGGCCGCCCGACGCCTGCTGGACGACGTGAGACCGCTATAGATTGACTAGCCCCTGCAGCCTCTCTACCCCATCTCCGTATTGATCACGAGCAGCTTCGGCTCGGTCATTTCCTCAATCGTGTAGCGCGGGCCTTCGCGGCCGACGCCCGAGTCCTTCACCCCGCCGTACGGCATGTGGTCGATGCGCCAGGTCGGCACGTCGTTGACGATCACGCCGCCCGCTTCGATGCGGTCGAACGCCATCAGCGTGTGCGGCAGGCTGGCGGTGAAGACGCCGGCCTGCAATCCGTAGCGCGAGCGGTTGACGGCGGCGACGGCGTCCTCGAAGTCCGAGAAACGGTAGAGGGCGACGACCGGCGCGAATACCTCCTGCGCGCAGACCTTGGCGACCTCGGGCACGCCATCGAGCACCGTCGGCGCATAGGCGGATCGTCCGACGCGCGAGCCGCCGGTGAGGACGCGCGCGCCCTCGGCCACGGCTTCCTTCACCCACGCCTCGATGCGATCGACTTCGCCCGTGTCGATCATCGGCCCGACATCCGTCGCGCCATCGAACGGGTCGCCAACCACAAGCGACTCGACGCGCGCGACGAGGTTCGCGGCGAAGTCGTCGTAGACCCCTTCGTGCACGAACACGCGCTGGACGGAGATGCAGCTCTGGCCCGCGTAGGCGAACCCGCCGGTGGCGACGCGCCTCGCGGCCCAGTCCACCTCGGCGGACTCGTCGATGATGACGCCCGCGTTGCCGCCCAGCTCGAGGATCACCTTCTTCTTGCCGGCGCGCGCCTTCATGGCCCACCCCACAGACGAGGAACCGGTGAATGTGAGGAGCTTGAAGCGCTCGTCGGTGACGAGCCGGTCGCCCAGCTGCCGCGACATCGGCAGGACGCTCAACGCGCCCTTCGGCAGCCCGGCCTCTTCGAGCGCGCTCGCGAGGAACAGCGCGGAAAGCGGCGTCTTCGTCGCGGGTTTGAGGACGATGGGGTTGCCGGCCGCGATGGCGGGCGCGAGCTTGTGCGCCGAGAGGTTGAGCGGGAAGTTGAAGGGGGAGATGGCGGCGACCGGCCCGATGGGGAACCGGCGCAGGATGGCGATGCGGCCTTTGCCGTGCGGCGCGAGGTCGAGCGGGATGACGTCGCCGCCGATCCGGCGTGCCTCCTCGCTTGCGACGTGGAACGTCATGGCGGCGCGATCAACTTCGGTGAGCGCGTCCCTGATGGGCTTGCCCGCTTCGCCCGCGAGCGCGCGGCCAATCTCCGTCCGCCGCCGGCCGAGCACCGAGGATGCCTTCGCCAGAATCGCGCCCCGCTCGTACGCCGGCAGGTTCCGCATGATGCCCACGGAAGAAACGGCCGCGGCCGTGGCTGCCTCGACCTGGGCCTCGCTTGCCAGCCAGGTCGAGCCCACAGGGGAGTCGTCCCAGGGGTTGGTGACAGGCAGCACCTCGTTCGACCTGTGCCACTGACCGGCGAGGTAGAAGGGGTGTTCGTTGGCCATGACGGGCGCTCCGGGGGCGGTTTTGTCCGGATCCTTGACGGTGGCCGTGGCGTCTAAACTCATGAAGGATAACACGATGCGGGATTTCGAGCGCCATTTGGAAGCCCCCGGGAGCCCGAGAGGGACTGCGGGCAGGCTATAATAGGATGTTCGTTGTTTGACCAATCTGCGAGGAGTTTCCCCAATGGTTAACGTATCCACCACGGCAGCATCCAAAATCAGCGAGTTGCTTGCCGAAGAGCAGAAGCCCCAGAGCGGCCTGCGCGTGTTCGTGCAGGGCGGCGGGTGTTCCGGGTTCCAGTACGGACTGATGATCGAGGACCAGCCCGGGCCGAGCGACCAGTCGATCGAGTCGAATGGCGTGAAGTTGTTCATCGATCCCATCAGCGCGAGGTATCTGGACGGCGCCGAGGTCGATTTCGTCGAGAGCGTCACGGGCGGCGGCTTCACGATCAAGAACCCGAACGCCAAGTCGACGTGCGGGTGCGGTTCGTCGTTCAGCGGCTAGTCAGGGGGGCACTCCCTGATGCCGGCCGACACCGAGGCGAATGTCCCTGACGTTTCCCGCCTGCATCCGGCAGGCGGGCGGCGTTCCACCAAGCGGGAGCGCATCCTCGGCGTCTTTCTCAAGCATGAAGGGCACCTGAGCGCCGACGACCTGGTGGCGCTCATCCACCGCGAAGACGCGCGCATCAGCCGGGCCACCGTCTACCGCACCCTGCAGTGGATGGTGGACGCCGGCGTGGCGCGCAAGGTGGACTTCGGCGAGGGCCGCTTCCGCTTCGAGCACTCATACCGGCATCCCCGGCACTTTCATCTCATCTGCAAGAGCTGCAACCGCTCGTCCGAGTTCCTGAGTTCGGACATCGAGGCGCTCGTCGAGGAAATCGCCGCCGCCCGCGGGTTCGCCGCGCGCCAGAGCGTGCTGCAGATCTACGGGACGTGCGAACAGTGCCGCTCGGGGAAGTCGCCGCGGCCCGAGCCGGCCACCAGCGAACTGGTGTTCGCGCGCGACGCGATCCGGATCGCCATCGCCACCGAGCGGAGCGGCCTCGAGTTCTACTCGCGCGCCGCAAGGGCGACGAAGAACGTCCGGGGCCGGCGCGTCTTCCAGAAGCTGGCCGACGAGGAACGCGATCACCTGTCGACGCTCGAGGCCCGCTACAGGCGGCTGCTGGAGCAGGATCCCGAGCTCGAATCGAGGCCTACGTTCCTGTTCTTCAAGGGCGCGGCCAACGGGCTGTTCGCCGCGGGCGCCGACGAGATCTCGCAGGGCGTCGACGACCGGCAGGCCCTGAAGATCGGCATCCGGTGCGAGCGCATGTCGCACCAGTTCTTCAAGCGCTACGGCAGCCGGTTCGAGGACTCGGAAGGCAAGCAGATCTTCCTCGAGTTCGCCGACGAGGAGCGCCGCCACCTCGACATGCTGCTGCGGGAGTACATCATTCTGACGAAGAAGAAGCCAGAAGCCAGAAGACAGAAGCAAGAAGACGGAAGTAAGAAGTAAGAAGTAAGAAGTAAGAAGTAAGAAGTAAGAAGAACAACTTCGGGTGCAGCGTGTCTTCTTCTTGCTTCTGACAATCGTTAGTGGACCCTTCTGACTTCTGACATTCGGCTGCCATCGAAGCCACCAGCCGCACCGATGATCGATCTGCATCTCCACACCACCGCCTCCGACGGCACCGACTCGCCGGCGGAACTGGTGCGCGCGTGCCGCGACGCCGGCATCACCGCCATGGCGGTGACCGACCACGACACGACCGCGGCGACCCTGGAGTCCGCCCGAGAGGCGGAGCGCGCCGGGATCACGTTCGTCGCCGGCATCGAGATCACGGCCGCCTGGGAGGGGAGCGACGTTCACCTCCTTGGCTACTTCATCGACCGCGAGGCCCCCGTGCTCGTGGCGTTCCTCGAGGCGCAGATCAAGGATCGCATCCGCCGCGCGAGAGCGGTGGGCGAACGGCTCGTGGGGCTCGGCGCGCCCATTGACATGGACGCGATCATCGCCCGGGCGGAGGGCCGTCCGGTGCTCAGGCCGCACATCGCGCAGGCTCTCGTCTCGGTTGGGCATGCCGTCGACGAACAGGACGCGTTCGACCGTTTCGTGGGAGAGGGCAGGCCAGCCTACGTGGCGCGCCGGGGCGCAACGCCGACGGAGGTGGTGGCGATCATCCGCCAGGCAGGCGGGATCTCGTCGATGGCCCACCCGGGCGTGACCAGGCAGGACCGACTGATTCCCGGGCTGGCGGCGGCCGGGCTGGACGCCCTCGAGGCCTACCACACGGATCACTCCGCCGAGGAAACCGCCCGCTACCTCGCGATGGCTCGCCAAATCGGCCTGTGCGCCACCGGCGGATCGGACTTCCACGGGTTTCGTTCGGCTCACTCGAGCGGATTCGGCACGATTCAGTTGCCCGCCGCAGACTTCGCTGCGCTGCGCGGACGCAGAAGTCAGTAGAAGCAAGAAGCAAGAAGCAAGAAGAACACCCACCGATGCAGCGTGTCTTCTTCTTGATTCTGACAATCGATAGTGGGTCCTTCTTGCTCCTTGCTTCTAACTAGCCCCCAGCCCCCAGCCCCAAGCCCCTGCACCCACAGTACAATTGTCGGAATGGGTGGCATCCTGCCAGACGCGAGAATCTCGCCGTTCGTAGAAGAGTGGCTTCCCAGGGTCGCGGCGGCGATGAACGGCCGCTTTGGGCCGCGGCGCGCCCTCGACCTGGCGATGGGGAAGGGCCGCCACGCCGTCCCGCTGGCGGAAGCGGGATTCCTCACGTACGGCGTTGATCTGGCAGTCGATCGGCTCCAGATTGCCCGTCGCACGCTGGGCAGGCGCGGGCTCCGGGTCCTGCAGTGGGCGGCGGACCTGGACACCTACCCGCTGCCGGCGGACTACTTCGATCTGCTGTTCTGCACGCGCTTCCTGCTGCGCGCGCGCTGGGACGATCTCAAGCGCAGCGTCCGCCCCGGCGGCTTCGTCATGTACGAGACGTTCACGACGGGCCAGATCGCGTGCGGGTTCGGCCCTTCATCGCCGGACCACCTGCTCAATCCCGGGGAGCTCGAAAGCGCGTTCGGCGGCTGGACGGTCCTTCACTCGGAAGAGGTTGAGCAGCCTGCGGCCATGGCCCGCCTCGTTGCGCGGAAGCCCGGAGCCTGACGCGTGGCCGAACCTCTCATCGTCGTTCGCGGCGTGCGCAAGAACTACGGCGGGCTGCGGCCGCTGCGGCTCGCCGACCTTGCCGTGGGGCCGGGCGATCGCATCGCCATCACGGGCCTCGACGCGCCATCGGCGGAAATCCTGGTCAACATTCTCACGGGCGCGACGCTGCCCGACGAGGGCGAGGTCCACGTCTTCGGGCGCGCCACGTCGTCGATCTCGGAGGCCGACGACTGGATGAAGACGCTCGATCGCATCGGGATGGTGTCGCCGCGCGCCATGCTCGCCGAGGACTTCACCGTCGCGCAGGGCATCGCGATGGCATACACCCTGTCGCTCGATCCCATTCCGGAGGCGGTGGCTGCCGACGTGTCGCGACTGGCCCGCGACGCGGGACTCGCCGACGAGGATCTCGGCACGCGTCTCTCGGACGCGGTGGCGATGGTGAAAGCCCGGTGCCGTCTGGCGCGGGCGCTGGCGACCTCACCGGCCGTGCTCGTGCTGGAGCACGCGAACGCACTCGTTCCCGGCGGCGCCACCGGCTTCGGCCGCGACATCGCTGCGCTGGCGAAGGCCCGGAGCATGGCCGTGATAGCCTTGACGGCCGACGAGGCGTTCGCGAACGCGGTTGCCGAGCGGGTCTTCGCCCTCGACGCGGCGACGGGACAGCTGAAGGCCCGCGGCGGGTGGCGGCGCCTGTTCCGGTAGAGGCGGTTGAGTCACCCGTTCTCGCGGCGCGTACGCGCCGCAGCACGCAGGTGACGAGACTGGTCCAGTATGAAACTGCTGCTTTTCGACGTCGACGGAACACTCGTGCTGACAGCCGGCGCGGCGGTGCGTGCCATGGACGACGCCTTCCACGAGGTGTTCGGCATACGAGGCGCCTTCGAGCACGTCCCGATGCCCGGGCGCACGGACGGCGCGATCCTGAAAGACGCTTTCACGCGGGCCATTCCCCAGTCGCAGATTCTCGCGGACGCTTTGTCGGCGACGGGCGTGCACCCTGTGGACGGCGAGATCGCCCGCTACAAGGCCGCGTACTTCGCGCGGTTCGCGGAGGAAATTCACAAGCCCGCGCCTGAAAGCGGTGACACCGGTCCTGTTGTTTCGGCGAAGCACCGCTTCAAGGGTGTGCTGCCCGGCGTGCGCGAGGTGCTCCACGCGCTCGACGGCCGGCCCGACGTCTTTCTGGGCCTGCTCACGGGGAACTACGAGCAGGGCGCTCGCATCAAGCTCGAGTACTTCGACCTGTGGCGCCACTTCCGCTGCGGTGCGTACGGCGACGACAGTTTCGACCGCCACGCGCTCGTGCCCGTCGCAGTCGAGCGATCACGCCGGGCCGGCTGTCCGGAATTGGACCCTCGCGATGTCGTCATCATCGGCGACACGCCGCTCGATGTCGCCTGCGCGCGCGATGCGGGCGTCAGCTGCCTGGCCGTCGCCACCGGCGGCTACAGCGTGGACACGCTGCGCGCCGCCGGCGCCGGCACGGTCTTCGAGTCGCTGTCAGATACCGACGCGGTCGTTCAGGCGCTGACCGTGTCGGGGGACTAGAAGCAAGAAGCAAGAAGCAAGAAGCAAGAAGCAAGAAGCAAGAAGAAGGACCACCGGTGCACCGTGTCTTCTCCTTGCTCCTGACAACCGTCAGGAAGCCCTTCTGGCTTCTTGCTTCTGACCACCGCCGGCGCGCGGGTTCTAGCCTCGCGCCTGTTAGAGCGCCGACGTACAGTTGGGGCACTTCTTCGCCGCCACCGGGATCGCCGTCGCGCAGTGCGGGCAATCTTTCGTCGCGGGCGCCGCCACGGGCTCGGGCCGCTTCAGCCGGTTCACCTGCTTCACCACCATGAAGATCGCGAAGGCGACGATCACGAACTCGATGATCGTGTTGAGGAAGACGCCGTAGTTCAGCGTCGCCACGCCCGCTTCCTTCGCGGCGGCGACGGTGGCGAAGGTCCCGTCGCCAAGGGTCACGAAGAGATTGGCGAAGTCCATGCGGCCCGTGAACTGGCCGATGACCGGCATCAGGACGTCGTTGACGAGCGACGCGACGATCTTGCCGAACGCCACGCCGATGATGATGCCCACGGCGAGATCCATCACGTTCCCGCGCATCACGAATTCCTTGAATTCCTTCACCATCAACAACCTCCCTGTTCATCACCGCGTTCACAACCTGCGCGCGGCGGCATGCCGACGCCGCTAGAACGGGTTGCGAACGCTCATGCTGCGATTCACCAACGGGCGTTCGACGAACCGAATCCCGAATCCCGAGTCCCGAATCCCGCTTGTCACGCCGAAGCCGGCCGGCCGGCCGCCTCGCGAAGGCGGAAGTCCCGAGTCCCGAACCTAGCCCCCCGTCTTCCCCGGCCGGAAATGCGCGTACTCCGGCGCCCACTGCGCCCGCTCCACGACCTGCTCGTACTCGTCGTCGCCGAGCAGGCGGCCGAGGCCCGACTCTCTCGCCTCGATGGCCACCGCCTTCGCCACCGCCCGGGAAACCCTGCGGAGGTCCGTCATCGGGGGCAGCAGATGGCCCTGCGCCTCCTGCTCGGGCGTGACCAAGGAGCTCAACGCGCGGCTCGCGGCCAGGAACATCCCGTGCGTGACCTTCGGCGCCTTGGCCACCAGCGCGCCCAGGCCGACACCGGGGAAGATGTAGAGGTTGTTGCACTGCGAGGTCACCAGCGTCCGCTCGCCCCACTGCACGTCGGCGAACGGACTTCCGGCCGCGAACATCCCGCATCCGGCAGTGGCCTTCGCCACGTCGGCGGCGGTGCACTCACACCTGCTGGTCGGGTTCGACAGCGCCATGATGACCGGCCGCGGCTCGTGGGCGGCCATCGCCGAGAGCACCTCGGCGCTGAAGAGCCCGGGTTGCGCGGTGACGCCGACCAGCACGGTCAGTTTCGCATTGCGCACCACGTCCATCAGGTTGATGCGGTCGCTCGATTCCAGCGTCCAGCCTGCGACATCCGCCCGGCGCCTGGCGAAGGCCTGCTGCCACGTCGAGAGGCCGGGCGTGTCTTCGCAGAGCAGGCCGGGCGTGTCGCAGGTAAAGATGCGGCTGAGGGCCTCGGCCTCGCTCAGCCCTTCCGCGCGCAGCAGCGCGAGCACGTTGGTGGCGATGCCGATGCCAGCCTGACCCATGCCCACGATCCCGACGCGCTGGTCGGCCATGCGGCTTCCCTTGATCCTCATCGCCGTCGTCAGGACCGAGGCAGCGACGGCGCCCGTGCCCTGGATGTCGTCGTCGAAGGACGGCACGCGGTCGCGATACCGTTCGAGCAGCGTGAACGCCTTGTGCTTGGCGAAGTCCTCCCACTGGACGAGCGCTTCGGGGAAGTTCCGGCGGACGCCGAGCACGAACTTCTCGACGAGATCCCAGTAGTGGTCTCCTTCCAGGCGCGGGTGCCTCCAGCCGAGGTAGAGCGGGTCTTCGAGCAGCCGGGGGTTGTTCGTGCCGACATCCAGCATCATCGGGAGGCAGCAGCCCGGGTGCAGTCCGCCTGCGGCGACGTAGAGCGTGACCTTGCCGATCGGAATGCCCATGCCATCCGATCCGAGGTCGCCGAGACCGAGGATGCGCTCGCCGTCGGTGACGACAATCAGGTTGACGCTCGGCAGCGACACACCCTGGAAGATCTGGTCGATGTTGGCGATGTTCTCCGGGCTGAGATAGAGCCCGCGGTACCGCCGGGTGATGTGGCTCAGCTCCAGGCAGGCCTGCCCGACGGTGGGGGTGTAGACGATCGGCACCATCTCCGTCAGGTTTTCGCCAAGGAGCCGGTAGAAGAGCACCTCGTTCCGGCTCAGCAGCCCCTGGAGGAAGATGTACTTCTCGATGTCGTCGGGCTTGCGCCGGAAGTTGTCGAGCGTGCGTGTCACCTGTAACTCGAGCGTCGAGACGCCGGTGCGCAGCAGGCCGGCAAGCCCGAGCGACAGCCGTTCCTCCTGGGTGAAGGCGGAGGCCTTGTTGAGCAGGGGCTCGTTCAGAAGTTGCTGGCCCCGCAGGTAGACTTCCCAGTATTCCTCGTTGGTCAGGGGGTCAACGCGCAGCGAAAACGTCTTCATGGTGTGCTCCGGCCCTGCTCATGCTGCCCCGGTGTGATGGGGGTGTCAAGGGATGGGAGAATCACTACAATGGTCGCTGCTGACCCTGGAGCCCTGATCCCCGTGGCTGAGTCACCGACCCCTGCGCTCGCCGTGCCCAGATTCGCCAGGCAGCTCTGGCCGACCATGGGCCTGGCCATGATCGCCGCCGCCTTCCTCGTGGCGCACAGCCTGCTGCATTCCACCGCCATCGACGACCTTCTGCTGGTCCTCGTGGCCGTGACGGCGCTGGCTGCCGGTCACGGGCTGATGCGCAATCGCGCCAGGCGGATCGCCGCCGAGCAGGATGCCGCCCGGGCACGCGAAGAACTGGCGCTGCAGGCGCGCGTCGGCGATTGCGAACAGCGGCGGGAGAGCCTCGCGGCCTTCGCCAAGCTCGCGTCGCACGTCGCGCACGAAGTGCGCAACCCTCTCAGTTCAATCATGCTGAACACGGAACTGCTCGAGGAAGAAGCGGGGAAGTGCGACTGCGAACATGCGTCAGAAGCCGCGGCGCTCATCGCGTCGATCAAGAAAGAGGCGGAGCGCCTTCAGCACCTGACCGACGAATATCTGGCCTTCGCCCGGCCGCCCCGCCCGGCGACGGCCCACCAGAGCCTGAACGCGGTGGCCGAGGAACTGGCGCACCTTGTGCGCGAGGAGGCCAGGCGCTCCGGGATCACGGTCGAGACGAGGCTCTCGCACGGCTGTCCGTGCGCGCTCATCGACCCGCACCAGATCAAGCAGGCTGCCCTGAACCTGGTCCGAAACGCCATGCAGGCGATGCCCGGCGGGGGACGCCTGGTGATTTCGACGGATGTCGCCGCCTCAGGGGCGGTGGCCCTCAGCGTGGACGACACCGGCCCCGGAATTCCCGAGGAACTGCACTGCCAGATCTTCGAGCCGTTCTTCACCAGCAAGCCGCAGGGGACGGGCCTCGGTTTGCCGCTCGCCGCGCACATCGTCCGCGACCACGACGGGGAGATCGATTTCGGCGCGGCGCCAGGCGGCGGAACGAGGTTCAGGATCACACTGCCGCCGTCGCGGACCGAGTCGGGGCCCTGCGCGTGCGCCCCGCGTCCCGGCGCGGCGGCCGAGGCCGTCTCCCCGTGAGCGCGCGGATCCTCGTCATCGACGACGAAGGGGCGCTTCGCGTGTCGGTGGCGAAGATCCTGTCGCGCCTGGGCCACGCCGTCGACACGGTCGGGACCGCGACCGAGGGACTGGCCCTCCTGTCGAAACAGCCATACGAGCTCGTGCTCACCGACTTCCGCCTGCCCGATCTCGACGGCCTCGAGGTCATCGAACGCGCGCGTCAACTCCGGCCGGACACGGAACTGGTGCTGTTCACGGGCTTCGGCAGCATCCCGCTGGCCGTCCAGGCTATCAAGCGCGGGGCTTACGACTTCGTGACGAAGCCCTTCAAGCGGGCCGACCTCGAGCGCGTGGTCGGCCGCGCGCTCGAGAAGCAGGCGCTGGCCGCCGACAACCGGCGCCTGCGGCAGCAGCTCGACGACCGATCCGGCGCGCCGCTTGGCCGCATCATCGGCCAGAGCGAAGCGATTCGGTCCGTGCTGCGCGTGGTGGAACAGGTGGCCCCGAGCACGGCCACGGTGCTCATCGAAGGGCCCAGCGGCACGGGCAAGGAACTGGTGGCCGAAGCGCTCCACGCGCTGAGCCCGCGCCGGGACCGCCCGCTCGTCAAGGTGAACTGCAGCGCCATCCCCGACACGCTCCTCGAGGCCGAGCTCTTCGGCCACGAGCGCGGCGCCTTCACCGGGGCCCTCGCGCGCAAGGACGGCCGGTTCGCGCGGGCCGACGGCGGCACGCTCTTCCTGGACGAAATCGGCACGCTCACGCTGCCCATCCAGGCCAAGCTCCTCCGGACGCTCCAGGACGGCACGTTCGAGCCGCTGGGCGGCACGCGGACGTTGCAGTCCGACTGCCGGATCATCGCGGCAACAAACATCGACCTGGGGCGGGCGGTCAAGGAGGGATTCTTCCGGGAGGACCTCTACTACCGGCTCAACGTGATCAGGATCGCCCTGCCGTCCCTGAAAGAGCGGCAGGACGATGTGCCCCTCCTCCTCGGCCATTTCCTTGCATTCCACGCGGCCAGGAACCACCGTGCGATAGACGGGTTCGACGCCGACGCACTGAATTCGCTTAGGGCCTACGACTGGCCGGGCAATGTCCGGGAGCTTTCGCACGCCGTCGAGCGGGCGGTCGTGCTGGCCTCGGGCCGCATCATCACGCGGGAGTGCCTGCCGGAGATCATCCGCCTGGCGGCCGGGCCCGAGCCGGAGCCTGCGCCGGGCGAACGGGTCATCTCGGTCCCGGTCGGCACGCCGCTCGAAGAGGTGCAGAAACTGGTCATCTCGGAGACCCTCCGGCACACGGGCGGAAACAAGGTGCAGGCCGCCTCGCTGCTCGGGATCTCGGCCCGGACGATCTACCGAAAACAGGCGCCCGACGGCAGCGAAATCGAGTAGGCTATGGGATGCTGACGGCCGCCTTCAACAGTGGCCGTTTACAGAGTGAATTCCTGTCCCCCCGCGTGTGGCGCGCCGCCATTCATACCTCGTGAGGCCTCAGCCATGATCAAGATCAGCGACGAAGATGTCTATGAGTACCACGAAAAACCCAGGCCCGGTAAGCTCGAGGTCATCACCTCCAAACCCTGCCTGACGCAGCGCGACCTCTCGATGGCGTATACGCCGGGCGTGGCGCGGCCCTGCCTGGAGATCGAGCGCGACCCGGAGCTGGCCTACCGCTACACGGGCAAGGGCAACCTGGTGGCCGTCGTGTCGAACGGCACGGCCGTGCTGGGTCTGGGCGACATCGGCGCGCTGGGCGGCAAGCCAGTCATGGAGGGCAAGGGCGTCCTGTTCAAGCGGTTCGCCAACGTGGACGTCTTCGACATCGAGGTGAACACCCACGATCCCGACGAAATCATCAAGCTCGTCAAGCTGCTCGAGCCCACCTTCGGGGGCATCAACCTCGAGGACATCAAGGCGCCCGAGTGCTTCTACATCGAGGAATCGCTCAAGAAGATCATGGACATTCCGGTGTTCCATGACGACCAGCACGGGACGGCCATCATCTCCGGGGCGGCGCTGGTCAACGCCCTCGAGATCGTGAACAAGAAGATCGACGAGGTCAGGGTGGTCTTCGCGGGCGCCGGCGCCGCCGGCATCGCCTGCGCGGACATGTACCTGAACCTCGGGGTGAAAAGGGAGAACATCCACTTCGTCGATACCGTCGGCGTGATCTGGAAGGGGCGCACCGAGAAGATGAACCCCTACAAGGAACGCTATGCGGTGGAAACGAAGGAGCGCACGCTCGCCGACGCGCTGAAGGGCGCGGACGTGTTCGTGGGCGTATCGGCGAAGGATCTTGTCACGCCCGATATGCTGAAGACGATGGCCGCGAACCCGATCGTGTTCGCGATGGCGAACCCCGATCCGGAGATCCCGTACCCGGTGGCCGTGGCGGCGCGCAAGGACGTCATCATGGCGACGGGCCGATCGGACTACCCGAACCAGGTGAACAACGTCCTCGGCTTCCCGTTCATCTTCCGCGGCGCCCTGGACGTGCGGTCGACCGCCATCAACAACGAAATGAAGATGGCGGCCGCGCGCGCCCTGGCGGCGCTCGCCAAGGAAGACGTGCCCGAGGTCGTGCTGAAGGCGTACGGCGTGAAGAGCATGGCCTTCGGCCGGGAGTACCTCATCCCGAAGCCGTTCGACCCGCGCGTCCTCACGTGGGAGGCGCCGGCCGTGGCCAAGGCCGCGTGCGACACGGGCGCGGCGAAGAAGCCGATCACCGACTGGAGCGCCTACCGCGAGCAGCTCGAGCGCCTGCTCGGCCCGTCGCGGAAGGTCATGCACTTCGTCGTCCGCAAGGCACGCAACGACGCGCCGAAGCGGATTGTGTTCCCCGAGGGCGAGCACGACTCCATCATCCGCGCCGCGCGGGACATTGTCGATCAGAAGATCGCGATGCCCGTCCTGCTCGGGAACGAAAAGGCGATCCGGGAGAAGGCCGCCGAGTTGGGCATCGATCACCTGGAGTTCGAGATCGTCAACGTCCCGAACCCGGAGCACGGCGCGGCGTACGCCCAGGCGCTCTACGACCTGCGCCAGCGCAAGGGGGTCACGCTTCCGGCCGCCGAGGATCTGGTGAAAGACCCGACGGTCTACGGCCTGATGATGGTGCAGCGCGGCGACGCGGACGGCTTCGTCGGCGGCATGTTCAAGGCCTACCCGGAGACCATCCGGCCGGCGCTGCAGATTGTCGGGCTGAAAGACGGGGTGTCGAGGGTGTCGGCGGCCCATCTGCTCGTGCTGAAGGACCGGGTCTTCTTCTGCGCGGACACGATGGTGAACATCGAGCCGACGTCCGAGGAACTGGCGGAAATTGCCTTGCTGGCCGCCGACCTGGCCCGAAGCTTCGACATCGATCCAAAGGTCGCGCTGCTGGCGTTCTCGAGCTTCGGCTCGGTGCCGCACCCGATCTCGAAGCGGGTGGCCGATGCGGTCGATCTCGTGCGGGCGAAGAACCCCGACATCGTCATCGACGGCGAGATGCACCTCGACACGGCGGTCGTCGAGGAGATCGTCACCGAGAACTACCCGCACTCGCGCATCAAGGGCGACGCCAACGTGCTGGTCTTCCCGGACCTCACGTCCGGCAACATCGGCTACAAACTGGCGCAGCGCCTCGGCAACGCCGACGCCATCGGGCCGCTCCTGATGGGCATGAAGAAGCCCGTCAACATCCTGCAGCACGGCATGACGGTGGCCGAAATCGTCAACGTGGCAGCGATCACGGCGGTGACCGCGGACGCGCCGAAGTAGCGTCTGGGTGAGTACACAGCAAAGGGGGGATGCCCGCTCGGGCATCCCCCCTTCGCACGTACGCGTCTATCGGTGCGCGGCGAGCCCTACGCCAGCTTGCGCCCGCCTTCGGCGGCCCACTTCTCGAGCATCGCCGTCGTGACCGACTTCGGCCGCTCGATCGCGTAGCCGAGGCCGCGGTCCCAGGTGATGTTGGCCATGCAGCCCAGCGCACGCCCGACGCCGAACAGGACCGTGTAGAAGTCCCATTCCTTCAGGCCGTAGTACCACTGGATGACGCCGGACTGGGCGTCGACGTTGGGCCACGGGTTCTTCGTCTTGCCGTGCTCGGTGAGCACGCCCGGCGCGACTTCGAAGATCATCGAGACGACCTTGAACAGAGGATCGTCCTTCAGCCCCGCGGTGTTCAGGCAGAACTCCCGCTGTGACATGTAGCGCGGGTCGGTCTTCCGGAGGACGGCATGACCGTAGCCCGGGATCACCTGGCCGGCATTGAGCGTGTCCCACAGCGCCTTGGTGATGAGCTCCTTCGTCGGCTCCTGGTCGGCGCAGTACTTCTTCTGAAACTTCATCGTCCAGTCGAGCACCTCCTGGTTGGCCAGTCCGTGCAGCGGGCCCGCCAGGCCGTTCAGTCCGGCCGAGTACGCGTAGTAGGGGTCAGACAGCGCCGAGTGCACCAGGTGCGTCGTGTGGGCCGAGACGTTGCCCGACTCGTGGTCCGAGTGCAGGATGAAGTACATCCGGGCGACGTCCTTGTACTCCTCGCTCTGGCCGATCATGTGGGCGAAGTTGGCGCCCATGTCGAGCTTCGGATCGATGGCGACCTGCTTGTCGCCCCGGAACTTCAGGTTGTAGATGAAGGCCGCGATGACGGGGATGCGGGCGACGATGTCGCTGGCGTCCTCGTAGACGTATTCCCACGCCGACATCTTGTTGAACTTGCCCGAGTTGTAGAAGGCGACGAACTTGGAGTCCTTCTGCAGCGACAGCAGCCCGATCGAGAGCATCACCATCGGGTGGCTGTCGCGGGGCAGGGCCCGGATGGCGTCGAACACGTACTGGGGCACGGCCTGCCGCGTCTTCCACTCGGCCACGACCTCGTCGACCTGCGCCTGCGTCGGCACCTCGCCGGTCAGCAGGAAGTACCAGAACGACTCGACCGTCGGATACTTGGACCCGGCCGCCTTCGGGAGCGCCTCGAAGGTCTCGGGGATCGTCTTGCCCCTGAAGCGGATGCCTTCCTGCGGGTCGAGGTAGGAGATGTCCGTCACGAGGCAGCGGACGTCGCGCGCGCCCCCGATCGCCTGGTCGATGGTGACCTGGTCGATCACGATCTTTCCGAACTCCTTGGTCAGGCGCGTCGTGCGAGGACGGAATTCCTCGATCTTCTGCTTGAGCGTGTCCTTCAATGCCATGCTGCGTTTCTCCTTCACACGTGAATGAGGGATAAGAAATCCGCGGGGCGTGCCGATGATACCCCAATCGCACGCCCTGTGGATCCCGCGATCGGCGCGCGGTTCGATTCGGCGTCTCGCGGCAGTCGCGCACAACTCACGCTCGACTCACGCACAGACAGAAGACCGCTGGAGCCGACCGCCATTCTGCGACGGGCGCCACGCTGGCAGGCTGTCGGGACGGGCGCGGCGATGACCGCGTAGTTGACAACTTGTCGCAGCCGAAGAGGCGCCAGGCTTCAGTGCATGACAGATTGTCAAATCCGACAACTCCCGCGCGATCGAGAGACGTGGCATGGAATGATCGTAAATCATTCTTGTACAGTCACTTGTTGCCATTCACCGAGATTGTCCTCAATGGCCGAATAGCGGCACCGCCCTTGCAGCCCTTCCGCTCGGATTCGTGTACTTCTGCGGGTCTGACGCTCTCACATTCGCTGGACGCCCGGAGGGGCAGCAGATGGCATTCATTCATGGGTTCATGATCGCGGCCTTCACGGTCGTTGGGGCGGCGGCGCCTCAGCAACCGGCCGCACCGGCCGGCAAGGAGGTCTGCGCGGGCTGCCACGACCAGGTGGTGGCGCAGTTCGACCGGTCGGCCCATTCGGAGCTGGTGCTCAAGGAAGGCGGGAACCAGTACTCCGGATGCGAGGCCTGTCACGGCAACGGCGCGAAGCACGCCGAGGCCGGCGGCGGCGCCGACACGATTCGGTCCTTCAAAACGCTGTCGGCGAGCGACGAGGCGCAGGCCTGCCTCACCTGCCACCGGCAGGGGCATGCCATGGAATGGGCGGGCAGCCAGCACCAGATGGCCGGCGTTTCGTGCCTCGACTGCCACACGATTCACCAGTCGCGGACGGTGATGGGCAAGCTGGCCGGCGCCGAGGGCATGGCGGTGTCGCACGCCACCGCTCCCGCGTCCAGAGGCTCGCTCGCCAAGCCGCAGACGGAGCTCTGCCTCGGCTGCCACCAGCAGATCCGGACCAAGCTCATGCAGCAGTCCCGCCACCCGATCCAGGAGGGCCGGATGAGCTGCAGTTCGTGCCACGAGTCGCACGGGGCCGGCATCAAGTCGGTGAAGTCGACCCAGCGCATCAACGACTTGTGCCTGTCGTGCCACTCGCAGCACCAGGGGCCCTGGGTCTTCGAGCACGCTCCGGTCGAGGAAAGCTGCCTGACGTGCCACGACCCGCACGGGGCGATGGCGAACAACATGCTGAAGCAGAACGAGCCGTTCCTCTGCCTGCAGTGCCACGAGATGCACTTCCACGCGGCGCGCGCAGGACTGACGACGCCGTACCTGAGCCCGTCGGCGGGCCTGATCTCGAACAAGGGCGGTGCCACGGGGTTCATGCAGGGCTACAACACGCGCTGCACGAACTGCCATATCAAGGTCCACGGGTCCGACCTGCCGTCACAAGGTGTGACCGGCAAGGGCAAGGCCTTCTCCCGATAACGAGGTGACCATCATGAGCATGCGTCCTCTATCGACCGTGACGCTGGGCCTCGTCCTGGTCGCCGCCCTGTCGGGCAGCGTCCTCGCACAAGCGCCTCAGCCCAGGACCGAGGGCATCGTCACCGCCGGCGCCATCGTCGGCAGCAACGACGGCAATCAGAACCGCCTCAACGAGTACGAGGTCGCCAAGGACGGCACGCTGCCGAACTTCGGGGCCCAGGTGTGGGGCAACAACGGGTCGTTCAAGTTCGACCTGCTGGCGTCGCACGGCGGCGACAACCGCGACCAGAAGTACGGGGCGTACCTGTCGGGCGGCGGCGGCCGCTTCAAGGCGTCGGTGACCTTCGACCGGTTCCTCCACAGGCTCGACCATGACCCGCTGGACTACATGGAAGCCGGCGTCGGCAACTTCGTCGTGCGGTCCACCGACCACGATCCCGGCACGGAGTACTCGACTGCCAACGGCCTGTTGAGCACCGACGTCAGCTTCGCGGCCACGAAAAACGTGGAGTTCTTCGTCAGCCACAAGATGGTGATGCGCGACGGCGTGCACCAGGGGCTGACGATGTCGCACTGCGCGAACTGCCACGTGGAGTCGTACGGACGCAAGCTGGACCAGACGACGAACACGCTGGCGGCGGGCGCGCGAATCAACGCCGGCCGGTTCTCCGCGGACTACACCTACGAGAACAGGACCTTCGAGGAGAATGCGCCGACCCCGACGAACACCTACGATAACGCCGTGCACCCGGTGACGCTCGCGGACGTGTTTCTCAACCGCGTGCAGTACGACGACGGCAACGGGCCGCTCACGTTCGACTTGTTCCCGAAGTTCACCAAGCAGACCAGCACCGTGCGGGCGGCGTACGCCCTGCCCGGCGATGGCGCAGTCTCGGGCAACTTCACGCACTCGTCATCGTTCAACGACTACTCCGGGTTCGGCTCCGACTTCACCGGCGGGCACGCCCGCGTGACGATCCCGCTCGGCAAGCGGGCGTACCTCAGGGGCCTCTTCCGCAAGTACGAGATCGAAACCGAGAGCGTGTTCGTGGATGTGGTGGAGCCGGTCTCGCCGGCAGGGCCCGGCGCGGGCCTGACCTACGCGCAGCTGTACCCGGCGATGCTGCCGCTGGACTATAACACCGAGTCGGCGGCCTCCCGCTCGCCCACCGAGATGGCGCTGGAGCTGGCGTTCCGGCCTGGCAAACGATCCTCGATCAATCTCGGCTACGAATACGAGGAGATCAGCCGCGAGACCTTCCACGTCGAGAAGACGACAAGCAGCCTGTTCAAGGCGGCGGCCTACTGGCGTCCCGACAAGACCCTCAGCCTGCGCGGCCGCTACGAACAGGCCATAATCTCCGACCCGTTCGCCAACATCAATGCGGCCAAGCCGGCCGCCCTGCAGCTGGTGCCGACGCCGGGCGGAATGCCGTTCGGGCCGCTGTCGCTCCAGTACTTCGAGATGTACGACTCGCGGATGGCCAACCTCGCCGCGCACCCGACCGACACGCTGTTCCTCGAAGGGACGGCCACCTGGTCGCCTTCGCAGCAGTTCACGGTGTCGGGCCACTACCGCTACCGCGACCAGACGAACGACGAGCTCAATTACTCGACGTGGGGCCACGCGATGCACATGCCCGGCGTCGAGATCTACGTGGCCCCGACGCCGCGCTTCACGATGGCCGCCGGATGGGGCTATCAGAAGGACACGCTGGACACGGTGTTCAGCACGCTCAACTTCGGTGGTTGAGCGGGCGGCGTCACCGGGACCCAGTTGGGGTCCGTGCTCGATCAGGCCGGTTACGAGAGTGAGAACCAGAACGCGTTCGTGAACCTGCAGTTCCTCGTCGGCCCGCGCGTCGAGGCGTTCGCGACGACGATGTACAACAGCGGCAAGGCCAGCATCAACTCGTTCGTCTACGACTCGTCGAACATCATCCCGGGCACCGCGCTGCCGGCCGGCGCCCTCGACTTCCCCCTGATGTCGGCGTCGTTCGCGGGATTCTCCGACCTCGACTACCGGACCATCACACAGACAGTCGGTGTAAACGTCCGGGCGTCGAACAGGGTGATGATCAACACGATGCTGTCGGTTGGCGACCTGAACGACTCGCAAGTGTATCTCTACGACACGACGGGCAGCCGCGTGGGCTTCTACGCGGGCCTGAACTGGATTTTCTGAAGGGGACGGTTTCGGCGGCTGCTTGCATTGCCGGGGCGGGGGAGCATTGGCGTGCTCGCCCCCGCCCCGGCCTTTTCTTGCGGCGTGTCAGTCGGCTTTCAGGCGGGCATCCTCGCCGGCTGCGGCGGGCTCCAGGAACTTCGCGGTAGCGACCGCCTTCACGCGCCCATCCTGCCGGAGGTCGGCGCCGAGCACGTGGAGGCGTCCACGCGTCCGCTCGCGCCATGCCCGGACCCGGGCTTCGCGCCCCACGACGATGGGATGCCGGAAGCGGACGTGCAATTCTCCCGTGTGCGCAACGCAGCCGAGGTGGAACAGGCACTGCGCCATGGCGGCGTCCATGAGCATGCCGACCACGCCGCCATGCACCAGGCCGGTGTATCCCTCGACGCTCTCGGCGCAATCGAACCGGGTCTCCACCCCGCCGCCGTCCGCGCACGGGGTGAACATCAGGCCGAGCCCGCGCGGGTTGCCGGCCCCGCAGACGATGCAGTGCGGGTGCAGGCGGGCGCGGACGCTGCCGGCGCCTTCGGCGCCGGCAGTGAAGGCCGTCACAGCCTCACGCCCGGCGCCGCGAGCGAGACCCGCCGCACGCCCTGGATCTCGCGGAACGACGCGCCCTGGCCCAGCGTGTGGAGAGCGAGCGCCTCGTCGGTGACATCCGAACCGGCGAGCACGTGGACGCCTCGGTCGAACAACACGGGGGACAACGGCGTGGTCGGGCCGAGCGCGACGACGAACGCATCGGGCCGGCAGAGCGACAGGAGGCTGTCGAAGGTGTGGTTGATGAAGGCGCTCGACGTCAGGGCCACGACGTCCGCCTGGGGGATGAGATCGGTGGAGGCGGCGGCGGGCCAGTCTCCGTCGGCAGGACAGAGTTCCAGCACCCAGAGCGTGCCCACCTGGCGCTCGAGCTCCGGCACGAACGGGAAGTGGCCAACGAGCGCGACCTTCTTCCCGGCGCCTCTTGCGGCCAGCACGGCCAGGGCGTTCAACTCGGCGGCGGCACCCTGGTCCGGGGGCAGCAGGGAGTTCAGAGCCGCCATGCCGATGCTGGCCTCCAACGGATTCGCCGACCGCGCGTAGCCGGCCAGTTCCCTGGCGCTCTTCGTGTGCAGCCGCCCGACGTCACGCACCGGCTCGTGCACGCCAGGCAGGCACACGAGGAGCGTCGAGGCGAGGCCGCACCTTCGGCTGCACACCGCGGTGTAGTGCGCGCCAACGAGCACTGATCGCACCGCCGCGTCCTCACGCACGCTGTCGAGCAGTTCGTCCAGAATCGTCATGTCCCGCTCCTCCTGCCTCTCGCGAGCCGCCGTCAGGGAATCGCGTTCAGCGCCTGATCGAGATCCGCGATGAGATCTTCGACGTCCTCGATGCCCACGGCGTAGCGCACGAGGCCGTCGGTGAAGCCTGCCGCCTCGCGCGCCTCCTTCGACATGGCGGCATGCGTCATCGAGGCGGGGTGTTCGATCAGGGTCTCGACGCCGCCAAGCGACACCGCCAGCGTCGCGAGCTGGACCCGGTCCATGACGATGCGTCCCGCCTCGAGGCCGCCCTTGAGCTCGAAGCCGATCATGGACCCGAACCCGCTCATCTGCCGGCTCGCAAGCTCGTGCTGGGGATGGGAGGGGAGGCCGATGTAGCGGACGCTCTGCACCTTCGGATGCGATTCCAGCCACTGCGCGATCATGCCGGCGCTCTGCTGGGCGCGCTCCACGCGAAGACCGAGCGTCTTCAGGCCGCGGAGCACGAGGTACGCCTGGTGGGGATCCATGTTGCACCCCGTCGTGACCATGACATCCCGCAACCGTGCGTAGACCGCGGCGTCCTTCGCTACCAGGACGCCACCGACGACGTCTGCGTGGCCGTTGATGAACTTGGTGATCGAGTGCAGGACGATGTCCGCGCCAAGATCCAGCGGCCGCTGGAGATACGGGCTGGCAAACGTATTGTCCACGGCCAGCAGGCTCCCGTGCTCGTGGGCGATGGCCGCGGCCGCCTGGATGTCGGTGACCTGCATCGCCGGATTGGACGGCGACTCCACGTAGACCAGGCGGGTCGACGGGCGCATGGCCCGCCGCAGGTTCTCGATGTCCGACGTGTCGACGAACGACGCTTCTGTTCCGAACCGCGAGAAGTGCTTCTCCACCAGGCCCCGGCTGGGCCCGTACACCGCCGCGGTGCTCACCATGTGCGCGCCCTGCCCGAGCATCGCCATGTACAGCGTGTTGACGGCGCCGAGGCCGGAACTGGTGGCGATGCCGCCCACGCCGTTCTCGAGCAAGGCGACGCTCTCCTCGAAGGCCGCGATGGTCGGGTTCCCGATCCGCGTGTAAATGTAGCCCTTCTCCTTACCCGCAAAGAGCGTCGCCCCATGGGCCGCGTTGCGGAACGCGAAGGTGGAGCTTTGATAGATGGGCACGTTGACGGCACCCGTCGAATCGGGGTGGTAGCCGCCGTGCACGAGCTTGCTGTTGATGCCGAGTGCCTTCGCGCTCATCGTTGCTCCTGTTGCTCCGCGCCGGGCGCCTGCGCGCCGCCGGCGACGTGGAATTCCCACCCGCAGTGGCCGCCGGCCTCGGGGTCGGGAGGGCAGTACAGGCAGGTGGTTCGGATACGCGGGTCCACCGTGCGGGCGAACGTGTCGAACTCGACCTCGCCCACGCGCTTGCACGGGAAGTCGGGGAGACTCTTGCGGCGTCGTGTGTCCTGCACGCGGCAGGATTCCATGAAGAACCTCAGCCGATCGCCGCCCGGCGTGATCTCGGCTCTCCACGGATTGATGAAGCTGTACATGCGGTACGCGAGGGCCCGCCGGAGGGACTCGAGGCCTCCGCCGGGCGGGATGGCAAACGCGGCCATGATGCGCCGGGCCTCGGCGGCCGCGAACCGCCGCCACGAGGCGGCATCGAGGTCCATGGCCGTCTCCATGCCGAAGCGCTCCTCCGCCGCGAGGAACCAGCAGCCGTCATGGGCAAGCCAGTTGCTCGCGAACACCTCCAGCGAGCGAAGCAGGCCCGCCCGATCGAGCGCGGCGAACGCCGGGGAGACCCGGCCGGCGGCCGGGATACGCAGCACGCTGACCCGGTGCAGGTGGCCCGTCAATGCCTTCTCCTCGACCAGGCCCAGGCCGCCGCACAGGAAACCCCGGGCCCAGTCCATCGTGACCGGCCCTTCCGGGTGCACGCGGCCCTCGGAGCTGTGCACGCGCCTCACCAGATCGAAACCCTCCGGCGAGAAGTCTGCGAGCACCACGACTCCTCCCGGCTTGACGAGGCGAGTCAGTTCCGCGAGCGCGGGCCGCCCGTCCTCGAAGTGATGCAGCACGTCGACGCCGATCGCCGAGCCGAAATAGCCGTCGGGAAACGGCAGCCCGGCGGCGCTTGCGACCATGAAGCGGATGCGCGTGGCGTGGTCCGGCTCGCCGGTGAGGTACGCCGCCACCTCCTGGTCGTGCGCATTCGTGTCGACCGTGACAACGTCCAGGCCGCGGGAGGCGAGGGCGCGGGCGGTAATGCCCATGCCCGTGCCGACGTCCAGGACGGGACCCGCGAGCGGGCCGGCCTCGTCGAGCACGAAGGAGGCGGCCGCGAGCCTGTCGTAGCCCAGGCTCGCGTAGTACGCCGTGCGGCTCCAGAAATGCGCTTTCGCCTGCGCCAGCTCTTCCGTGCCGAGCGGCATGCCGGCGTCAGGCGTGGTGGTGGCCATGCCCGGCGCACGCCTCGCGCTGGTCGAGGGGCTGAAGGCTTCCGGCCGTGAAGGCGGCCAGGGTTTCGCCAACGGTCGGGTGCATCGCGCGGTACACCGTGACGCCGGCGGCCTGGAGCTTCATCAGCGCGCCCATGCCGATGCCGCCGACGACGATGCCGTCCACCGTTTCGCCCGCGATAGCGGCCAGCGGCTGGCACATGCCGTGGGCGTGGTGCTGGTTGCGGTTGTCAATGAGACGGCAATGGCCTGAGGCGGTATCGACGATCATGAATCCCGGCGCCGACCCGAAGTGAGCCGACACCTGGCTGTCGAGGCCGCGGTCATCGAGAACGGGAATACAGATTTGCATGGCTGGTCAGACTCCTGAATAAATGCGTTGCGAGTATCTCATGATGTGCGGTGCCGCCATCCCAGGTACTGCGCCGGCGCCTCGGCCTCGCCGGCGGGGCAGTGACAGGCCCGGCCGTGCCGGCGCGGGCCGCCGTGCACCGGGCAATCGGGCTGCACGGGCGGCTGGTCGAGGATCGCCTCCGAGGCCGGGCTTCCGACGAGCAGCATCTTCTGTTCGACGAGGCTGCGCGCGACGGCCATCCTGGCGCGATTCAGGATGCGGGCGTAGGTCTGGCGCGAGACCCCCATCCGTTCCGCCGCCGCATCCTGGTAGAGCCCCTCGATGTCGGCGAGCCGGATGGCCTCCAGTTCGTCGACGCCGATCCGCAAGGCGTCGGCCTTGGCCGCCGCGGCGCCGATGGGCCTGAAGCCCAGGCCGTTCAGCTGGCAGCAGACGCGACGGGGAAGCGGTGGACGCGGCATGTAGCTGAGAGCATATGCTCATAATGCCGCCCTGTCAACCGAGCGTGGCAACCCGCCGTAGGCCTCGCGCACGCCGCGCCTGATCACGGAGTTGACGCGGACTTGTTGTGAGCATATGCTTATTAACTCCGGTCGGGCAATTCCGGTCTCGCCACAGCGCAGGAGGGCATGTCGTGGCGGTCGCGATCCTCTGGAACGCCATCACGGTCACCGGGTTCGTCCTGGTCATGATGCTCCTGGTGGAGTTCCTCAACGTCGCCACCCGCGGCGTCGTCCGCCAGCGCCTGCAGAAGAGCGGCGGCCGGTTTCCCGCCGTCCTGATCGGGACCGTGCCCGGGTGCTTTGGGGCGTTCACCAACGTCACCCTGTACGTGCACGGCACCGTGTCGTTCGGCGCGCTTGCCGGCAGCATGATCGCGGCCTCCGGCGACGAGGCGTTCGTGATGCTCGCGCTGTTTCCCGGCCGCGCGCTCATCCTGTTCGGCGTGCTGTTCGCCTCTGGCCTGGCAGTGGCCTGGATTGTCGACCGGCTTTTCGGCATGCGCTTCTATCGCCAGGCCAACTGCGCGTCCGGGCTGACCCTGCATGACGAGGAAGCGAAGGCGTTCCATCCGCTCCGGTGGCCGGCCGGCGGCGTCTCCTGGTCTCTGGAGCGCGTGCTGCTGACCGGCGGGCTCCTGGCGTTCGCGCTGAGCCTGGGTGCCGGGGCCGTGGCGGCCGATGCGCCGGCATGGATGCGCGCGCTGCTGGTCGTGCTCGGCCTGCTGCTCGCCGGGTTCGTGGTCGTGGCCCCGTCGCACTTCGTGCGCGAGCATCTCATCCGCCACGTCGTGCGCGAGCACGCGCCGCGGATCTTCCTCTGGACCTTCGGGGCGCTCGTCGTGACCGAGTGGGTGACGCATAGCGGATTCGGCCTGGAGGCGTTTGTCCGCGACCACACCGCGCTTGCGCTGGTCGTCGCCGTGGCGATCGGCGTCATTCCGGAATCGGGCCCGCACGTGATGTTCGCGACGCTTTACGCCAGCGGTGTGCTTCCCTTCTCGGTGCTCCTCGCCTCGTCGGCCGTGCAGGACGGGCACGGCATGCTGCCGCTCCTGGCGGAATCGCGGGTCGAGTTCCTTCGCGTGAAAGCCGTCAACATCGTCGCCGGGCTCGCGCTGGGCTGCGGCGCAATGCTCCTCGGATTCTGAGCGCGTACAGCGGCAGGGGCCGGCGCGCTGCCGGCCCCCGCCTGTCGTCGACGGCGCTGCCCGTACCGGGGCGCGCCTACTTTTCCATCTTCGGCTGCCACACCTTCCAGACGTTTCCGACAAGGTCGGGTCCGGGCTTGAGCGTGGGCTGGCCCGGCTCCCACCCTGCCGGCGTCGCCTCCGTGCCTTTGCTGGCGCGGACGTGCTGGAACGCCTTGATCTGGCGGACGGACTCCGCGAACTTGCGGCCCACGGGCGGCGTCAGGACTTCCATCGCCTGGATCACGCCATCCGGATCGATGATGAAGCGGCCGCGCAGCTCGATGCCCTGGTTCTCGTCCCAGACGCCGAAGGCCCGGCCGACGTTGCCGGCCTGATCGGCGACCATGTGAAACGGAACGCCGCCCTCGACCATCTTCACAAGCTCGTGGTCGTTCCACATCTTGTGGACGAAGTGGCTGTCGACGCTGACCGAGAGGACCTCGACGCCCAGTTCCTGCAGTGCGGCGTACTTGTCGGCGACCGCCGACACTTCCGTCGCTCAAACGAAGGTGAAATCACCGGGATAGAAGCAGAGCAGGACCCACTTGCCGAGGTAGCTCGAGAGCTTGACGTTCGTGAACGAGCCTCTGTAGTAAGCGGGAGCCTCGAAATCAGGTGCCTTCTGTCCGACGCGGGCGCTCATACGCGAAATCTCCTTCTGGGGCTGCGGGGACTGGATCGGCGGGGCTGTCGCGGGCTTGTCGCCCACGACGGCGCCCGTCATGCGGGCGCAACCGGCGGGTGGGTCCGCCATCTGACCTCCTGACGCGGGGGCCGGGTTGTCGACACGGGGACTCGCTGCAGACGAGGATACGCCGGATCGCGGGATTGTCAAAACGTGGAGGCGTCCGCTTCCTGTGCCTATCGCGGCTGCTTGAGCCAGGCGTAGTAGGACGACGTGGTATGCAGGGCGGCGGCCGGTGCGTGGCCCAGCACCCGGTCCTTCGTCACGAGCACCGTGCAAGGAGCGTGTGAGTACTTGAGGAACAGCGAGTCGTGGCCGACGCAAAGGCCGACGAGGATATTGAAATCCGTGTGCGCCTCGTCGAGCAGCACAGCCTGGACGATCGGGCTGCACATCGACTCGAACTCGCCCACTCTGACCTTCTGGTGCTCCTCGAGTCCGATCCGCTCTTTCGGCGTGCACCCGACCTTGCAGATGACGGAAACTACCTCGAATCCCTGCGCCTCGAAAATCTCGACCAGCGTCCGGGCCTCCTGGTGGAGCCCGGCGCAGAACGCCACGCCGAGGCGCCGGTAGCCCATCCGCCGGGCGAACTCGCAGGTTTCCTGGACGCGCGTCTTGACCGGGTGCAGCACGTACGGGCGCACGCCCCGATCCGCATAGCACTCGCTCTCCTGGATCGACGCCTGGCGGGCGAAGTCGGCGACCCCCGGCTTCGCGTACTCGTCGATCGTGCGGGCGATGGTGGCGGCACTCGCGATCGTCGGGCAGTAGGGTGGCGCCTGGCCCTCCGGCGACCGGCATGCCTTGTCCTTCATCCCGCACCTGGCGCATTCGGCTCTGACCGATTCCATGATGGCCTCCGGCTTCGACTC
>JAWOGY010000164.1:0-8150 GCA_046496425.1 Vicinamibacterales bacterium | reverse complement strand
CGAGCTTCTTGCGCAGGACCGTCATCGTGTCGATGGCCAGGACGACGCCGTTTGCGTCGTGCATGGTCGCGATCAGGCCGCAGGCATGCGCGCACGACATCGCCGCCGGCGGCTGGCGGCCCGGCTTCCTGTCGTGCGCGCATGCCTGCGGCCTGATCGCGACCATGCACGACGCAAACGGCGTCGTCCTGGCCATCGACACGATGACGGTCCTGCGCAAGAAGCTCGGTCTCGCGCGGGGTCTGCTGGCCGCGGGCTCCGCGCCGAAGGCCCTGGCGCTGGTGAAAGAGATCATGGCGGCCCGCGACAGCGTCCTCCTGTCGCCCGCTCCGAGCACCCCGAGCCGGGACGCATATCTCGCGGCGCTGCCCGAGCTGACGCAGGCGGTCGACGCGCTGGCCGCGGCGGTTCGCAACGGCGCAGACGTCAAGACGAGCTTCGACAGACTGGCCGTCATCGTGGAGCGCGTGTACGAACTCGCCATCTGAGACGTGAACGCCGCGGCCAGAACGGCCGGCGGGCGTGGACCGCACCCGATCAGGAGACAGTGTCGTGTGGATCGTCAGGCTCGCGCTGCGCAGACCCTACACCTTCGTCGTGATGGCCATCCTGATCGTGATCCTCGGCGGGATCGCCATCGCGCGCATGCCCACCGACATCCTTCCCAACATCGACATCCCGGTCGTCAGCGCGATCTGGCAGTACCGCGGACTGTCGGCCGACGAGATGGAACGGCGAATCGTCACGCTGTCCGAACGGTCGCTGACCACCACCGTCGCCGACATCGAGCACATCGAATCGCAGACGTACAACGGGATGGGCATCATCAAGGTGTTCCTCCACCCGGGGGCCCGGGTCGAGGCGGCCGTGGCCCAGATGACCGCCATCTCCCAGACGGTCACGCGCCAGATGCCGCCCGGCACCACGCCGCCGCTCATCATTCGCTACAACGCCTCCAGCGTACCGATCCTGCAGCTCGGACTGGGTGGCGCCGGGCTGTCGGAGCAGGCCCTCTACGACATCGGCTCGAACTTCCTGAGGACGCGGCTCGCCACCGTGCAGGGCGCGTCGATCCTGCAACCCGCCGGCGGGAAACCCCGGCAGATCATGGTGGACCTCAATCAGGACGCCTTGTTCGCCCGCGGGTTGTCGCCCGCCGACGTGTCGAGCGCGCTGAACCTGCAGAACCTCATCCTGCCCTCGGGCACCGTCAAGATCGGCGATCGCGAGTACAACGTCCGGCTCAACAGCAGTCCGGAGGCCGTCGCGGAGCTGAACCGACTGCCAATTTCCACGGACGGACCCGTGACGACGCTGGTCGGGGACGTCGCCCACGTCCGTGACGGCGCGGCCGTGCAGACCAACATCGTGAGGCAGGACGGGCGGCGCGGCGCGCTGGTGTCGATCCTCAAGAGCGGCTCCGCCTCCACCCTCGACATCGTCGATCGCGTGAAGCAGGTGCTGCCGGGCATTCTCGCGACGCTGCCGACCGAGCCCGAGGTCCGGCTGCTCCTGGACCAGTCGATCTTCGTGCGGGCGTCCATCAACGCGGTGCTCTACGAGAGCCTGATCGCCGCCGTGCTGACGGGCCTGCTGATCCTGCTGTTCCTGGGCAGTTGGCGCAGCACGCTCATTGTCTGGGTGTCGATCCCGTTGTCCATGCTGTCGTCGATCATCGTGCTCCAGTGGATGGGCCAGACGATGAACATCATGACGCTGGGCGGGCTGGCGCTCGCCATCGGCATGCTGGTCGACGACGCCACCGTCGCCATCGAGAACATCCACCGCAATTTCGCCGAGGGCAAGCCGCTCGTGCGGGGCATCCTCGACGGATCCCAGCAGATTGCCCTCCCGGCTTTTGTCGCCACGCTGACCATCTGCATCGTGTTCGTGCCCGTCATCTTCCTGGGCGGCACGGCGAAGTACCTGTTCCAGCCGCTCGCGCTGTCGGTGGTGTTCGCGATGCTGGCCTCCTACGTGCTGTCGCGCACGCTGCTGCCGACCATGGCCCTCACGATGCTGGCCACGGAAGTCGCGCGCGAGCACGCCGGAGTGGCGCAGCCGGCGGGAGGAGGGGTCTTCACCCGGATTCACCGGGCCTTCTCCGCGGGATTCCTGCGCTTCCGGGACGGCTACGGCCGCTCGCTGTCGTGGGCGCTCCACCACCGGGCCGCCGTGTTGGCCGTGTTCGCGGGCTTCTGTGTGCTCTCGGGCGGCCTCGGGCTGATCGTCGGGCAGGACTTCTTCCCGAGCGTCGACACGGGCCAGCTCCGGCTGCACGTGCGCGGGCCCTCGGGCACGCGCCTGGAGTCGACCGAGCAGCTCTTCTCGCAGGTGGAGGACCGGATCCGCCAGATCATCCCGCCGGAGCACCTCGACACCATCGTCGACAACATCGGCCTGCCCATCCTGCCGATCAACCTGGCGTACAGCGATTCGACCACCCTCGGATCGGCCGACGGCGAGATCGTGCTGTCACTGCGGCGGGACCGGCCGCGTGGCGTGACCTGGGAGTACGCGCGGCGGCTGCGGAGGGAGCTGCCAAAGGCGTTCCCGACGGCAAGTTTCTACTTTCAGGCCCCGGATATGGTCAGCCAGATCCTCAATTTCGGCGTGCCGTTTCCCGTCGACGTGCAGGTGGTCGGCCAGGTCCGCTCGGCCAGCGAGGCCGTCGCCCGGCAGATCGCCGGACGGATCGCCAGCGTGCCGGGCGCCGTAGACGTGCATCTCCACCAGCTGTCGGACGCTCCGGAGCTCCGTCTCGAGGTGGACCGCATTCGCGCCAGCCAGATGGGACTGACCCAGCGCGACGTGGCCAGCAGCGTCCTGATCGCCTTGAGTTCTTCGGGCCAGGTCGCACCCAATTTCTGGCTCAATCCCGCCAACGGCGTGAGTTACCTCGTCGCGGTGCAGACGCCGGAGTTCCGCATCGACTCGATTGACGCGCTGTCGGCGATCCCGCTCGCCATGAAAACGCGCAGGACACCGGAACAGCTGGGCAATCTCGCCGGGATCTCTCGCGGCGCAGGCAGCCTAGTGGTGGGCCACCACAACATCCAGCCGGTCATCGACGTCTTCGCCAACGTCCAGGACCGGGACCTCGGGGCGGTGGGTGCCGACGTGCGGCAGATCGTGCGGGAGATCGAGCCGACGCTGCCCAGGGGCACCACCCTGCAGATCCGAGGCCAGATGGAAACGATGCGGACGTCGTTCGCCGGATTGGCGGGCGGCCTCGTGCTGGCCGTCGTGCTGGCGTACCTGCTGATGGTCGTCAACTTCCAGAGCTGGCGGGATCCCGCGGTCATCCTCTCCGCGCTGCCCGGCGCGTTCTCCGGCATCGTCTGGATGCTCTACGTGACGCAGACGACCATCAGCGTGCCGGCACTGATGGGCGCCATCATGAGCATCGGCGTCGCGACGGCGAACAGCATCCTGCTCGTCACCTTCGCCAACGATCAGGCCGCGGCCGGGTGGTCGCCGGTCGACGCTGCCCACTCGGCCGGCATCACCCGGCTCAGGCCGGTGCTCATGACCGCCCTGGCCATGATGTGCGGCATGCTGCCGTCCGCGATGGGGTTCGGTGAAGGCGGCGAGCAGAATGCGCCCATCGGGCGGGCCGTGATCGGAGGCCTCTTCGTGGGGACCGTGACCACCCTGTTTGTCGTACCTGTCATCTTCAGCATGGTCGGGCGCCGCAAGCCGGCTGCCGGGCATGCCGCCGACGAGGAGTTGCTCGCATGAGTCCCGAGATCGATCGAACGGCCGCGCCCGGTTCGCAGGCCCCCGCGCCCGACCCTGCCGTGTCACGCCGCACGCTGCGGACCATTGGGGTCGCGGCGGTCGTTGTGCTGGGTGTCCTGTTGCTGGCAGGGCTGCTGCCGAGGCTGGCACGGGAGGAACGCCAGCAGACGGCCGCATCGCCCGCCGCGCCGCGCGTGAGCGTGGCGGCCGTGAAGCGCGGACCGGCCGAGGTGGAACTGGCGCTGCCGGCGTCGATCCAGGCCATGGTCGAGGCCCCTCTCTACGCCCGCGCCGAAGGCTACGTTCGCCGGCGCCTGGTGGACATCGGCGACCTGGTGACGCGGGACCAGTTGCTCGCCGAGATCAGTTCGCCGGAATTCGATCAGCAGGTGCTCGAATCGGAGGCCTCGCTCCGCCGCAGCCGCTCTGCGCAACGGCAGGCCGAGTCGCAGCTGGGACAGTCGGTCGCCAATCTCCGGCTCGCCGAAGTGACCGCGGAGCGGTGGCAGACGCTTGTCGGGAAGGGCGTCCTGTCAAAGCAGGACGGCGATGAAAAACGCACGACGCTCGCCGCACGTCAGGCCGACGAAGCGGCGGCGCGGGCGGCCGTGCAGTCGGCGAGAGAATCGGTGGGGGCGTCCGAAGCTGCCCTGGCGCGCCTGGGCGAGCTGCAGGCATTCCGCCAGATTCGTGCGCCGTTCGACGGCCGCGTGACCGCGCGCGGCATCGACATCGGTTCGCTCGTGAACCCGGGAAGCGGGACGGCCGCGCGGGAGCTGTTCCGGGTGGCCCAGGTGGGCCGGCTGCGAGCGCAGATCCAGATCCCCCAGGGCGAGGCGCCCTCCGTGCAGGCCGGCATGGCCTGTGAGCTGTCGGTTCGCGAGTTTCCAAAGACGGTCTTTCCCGGCGTCGTCACTCGTACGGCGGGCGCGCTCGACCCGGTGTCGCGCACGATGCTGGCGGAGATCGAGCTGGAGAATCCCGGCGCGGTGATCCTGCCGGGCATGTACGCCACCGTTGTCATCCGCGTGACGCGGAAGGCGCCCCCGGTGATGATCCCGGCCGGCGCGCTCCGCACCGGTGCCGGCGGACCCAGCGTGGCCATCGTGGATGCAGGCAATGTCGTCCGGTTCAGGAAGGTCAGCCTTGGTCGCGACCTGGGGGCCCAGATCGAGGTCGTGCAGGGTCTCGAGCCAGGGACGAAGGTCGTCACGACGGTGACAGACGCGGTTCGGGACGGGGCGATCGTCACGCCCGTGGTACAGGCGGGCGCCCCGGGACAAGGCCCGGGGGGCGCGCAGCCGAGTACCCAGCCGAAGACCAAGTGATCGTGATTGGAGCGATGTGATGAGACGGCTTGTGCTTCTTGCCGCTGCGGCGATGCTGGCGGGCCCGGCAGCGGCTGAGCCGGCGGGCCAGAGCGCCAGCGAGTCGCCGCGCTGGCAGACGCTGCGAGAGGGGGATCTTGTCCGCCTCTCGCTGGCCGACGCCATCGC
The DNA here is from genome assembly GCA_046496425.1 of Vicinamibacterales bacterium. GTDB lineage: Bacteria > Acidobacteriota > Vicinamibacteria > Vicinamibacterales > JAKQTR01 > JAKQTR01. The sequence goes on along the minus strand of JAWOGY010000164.1, from coordinate 2,913 downwards.
GCTGGCGCTCGAGAGCAATCTGGATATCGAACTGCAGCGCGTCGGCCTCGGGATTGCCGATGCCGATATCCTCCGGGCCGAGGCTGGCAGCCAGGCGCGCGGCGTACCGCTCTCCGTCCGGGAAGGGCCGCGAAGCGTGTCCGGTTCGGCGATGTCCGTGGTTGCCACGTCGCCGCTCGGCCCGGGGGGCGAGGCGAACCTGTCCCTGGCCGGGGGCCAGTCGGCGACGACAGGGCCGCTGCCACCGTCGTTCGACGCCGTGCTGGCCGGCAGCCTTCGCTGGAGCCAGCAGAACCTGCCGCAGGCCAATGCCTTCTCGGTGGGGACCAGTGTGCTCGAGTCCGACGTGACCACCGGGGGCCTCTCGTTCCTGCAGGGGTTTCACACCGGCGGACAACTCGCCGTGACGTTCGACGCCGCCTCGCCGCATTCGAACAACCGCCGCGTCGACGTCAATCCCTACACGCAGGCAATCGCCGGGATCTCGTTCATTCAGCCCTTGCTTCGCGGAGCCGGCACGTCGCTGAACACGCGCTTCATCCGGATCACGAAGCGGAACCGGGAGGTGGCGGACCTGGTCTTCCAGCAGCAGGTCATCAGCACCGTGTCGGCCGTCGTCCGCCTCTACTGGGACCTCGCCAGCCTCACCGCCGAGGTCGACGTGCGACGCCAGAACCTCGCGCGCTCGGAGAAACTGCTGAGCGACACCGCCGCACAGGTGGACGTCGGCACGCGCGCCGACATCGACGCCGTCCGGGCGCGCGCCGAAGTGGCCCGCGCGCGGCGGGATCTCATCGCGGTGGAGGGGCTGGCCCGCCAGCAGGAGACCATCCTGAAGGACTTCCTTTCGAGAGGCACGATTGCCGACTCGGGGCTGGCCACCTCGTCGCTCCTTCTGACCGACCGGCCGCCGGCGTCGCCGGACGCCGAGCCGCTGTCCCTGCAGGATCTGGTCACACGGGCCGTTGACGCGCGTCCGGATCTCGCGCAGGCGCGGCTGCAGATCGAAAACGCGAGGACGGCCGCCGAAGGCAGCGAGAACGCCCTGAAGCCCGCGCTCGACATCGTCGCCAGCGTGCGGGCCAACGGCCTGGCGGGCGTCGTGAATCCTCTTGTCGTGCCAGGGGGCGCACCCCATCTGCCCCAGCCGCAGTTTGTCGGAGACTTCCGCGACGCGTTGGGGCAGATCGGGAGCGCCGCGTACCCGGACTACGGCATCGGCCTGCAGGTGAGCGTGCCGCTCAGACGCCGTGCGGCCTCTGCGGACGCGGCGCGGGACCGCATCACCATTCGCCAGCAGGAACTCCGCCTGGAAGTGCTGCACAAACAGGTCGCCGTCGAGATCCAGAACGCCTTGATCGCACTCGCCCAGGCCAGGGCCACCCTCGAATCGGCCGCCCGTGAGCGCGAATTCCAGGAGCGCGCGCTGGCGGCCGAGGAGGAACGGCTGGGCGTCGGGGTCTCGACGACGTATCTCGTGATCCAGTATCAGCGCGACCTCGCCCAGGCGCAGAGCGCCGAGGCCGCCGCGCGCGCGGGATACAGCATCGCGCGGGCCGCGCTGGACCGGGCGACCGGCCGCCTGCTGGATCAGTACGGGGTCGTCGTCGCCGCAGGCGAGGCTCGCATCGAGTGACGCGATCGCGCCGAGGGCGCGCGGCACGTTGCGGCAAGGCCGCGATTCTCTCGTCTGACATCACGCGGCACGGCCGCCTCGCCGCGTAATGTCGCTTGCCAGGGTCTTCGCCTGCGGGCATGCTGCATGCTCAGGGGGGCTCCATGGCGATAGTGACGAGCGCGAGGACCAGATTCGGTCGACTCACGCGCGCCGGCCTCGTGGCAGCGCTGCTCGGCGCGCTGGCCTCGGCTGGCGCCGTCGGCCAGGGACCCGTGGCGTCCGGATTCGTGCCGGCGCCGGCCGACGCCGGCCGGCGGGTGCAGGGCGCGAACGGCGTCGTGGCCTCAGCCAATGCGCTGGCCAGCGAAGCCGGTATAGCCATCCTGAAGGCCGGCGGCAATGCCGTCGACGCCGCCGTCGCCACGGCGTTCGCGATCGGCGTCGTCGAACCCCAGATGTCCGGCCTCGGTGGGAGCGGGGTCGCCAACGTTTGGCTCCAGCGCGAGAAACAGCCGGTGTACCTCGACTTCTACGCTGCGCAGCCGGTCGACGCCTGGCGCGGGCATACGGAGCCAGCTCCAGCGCGGCCGCAGGAGCCGGAGCGGGCAGCGGCACCAGGTCAGGAGTCGGCCGGGCCCCCGCCTCGGAAGCCCGGCGACCTTCGCGTCGTCGCGATCCCGGGAGAGGTGGCGGGGTTGCTCACCTTGCACGGGAAATACGGCGAGCTCGCGCTGGCCACCGTCATGGCGCCGGCGATCCGCCTCGCCGACGAGGGCTTTCCAATCGGGCAGATCCTCGCCGGGTTCATCGCGAGCAACGAGGCGAAGGTGAAGCCGTTCCCCGAGGCTCATGCCCTGCTCTTCCCCGGCGGAAAACCGCTCCAGCCCGGCCATGTCCACCGCAACCCCGTGCTGGCGGAATCACTCCGGAGGATCGCGAAGGAGGGCCGGAGAGGGTTCTACGAGGGACCGACGGCCGATGCGCTCGTCTCCGCGCTCAACGCCGGCGGTCATCCGGCTCGCCTCGACGACCTGCGCGCGTTCGAGCCGCAGTGGCGGCGCCCGGTCTGCACCGACTACCGGGGCTACACAGTACTATCGGCCCCGCCGCCCGAGAGCGGAATGCAGGTGTTGCACGGTCTCGAACTGCTCGAGCCCCTTGACCTGAAGGGGATGGGGCTCCCGACGCATTCCGCAGCGGCGTTCGACGCGCTGGTTTCGGCCATGCGGGCCGGGCAGTCGGTGTCGAGGGCCAACGGGGATCCGAATTGGGTGGAGGTGCCGGCCCGCGGCATC
>JAWOGY010000148.1:0-6433 GCA_046496425.1 Vicinamibacterales bacterium | reverse complement strand
TCAATTGCGCGCCCAGCCCCATGACCAGCAGCATGGCCGGGTTGCTCTCCTCGCCATAGGATTCATATTCGATGGCGATGTTGTTGGCGGTAATTTGGGGTATCTGATTTCTTTCTAATCTGGCTTAAGGGACCAGAACCGTATCGCGGGCGGCTTCATCCGTTTCAGGATAGTCGAGCGTATAATGCAGCCCGCGGCTTTCGTGCCGAGCCAGCGCGGACCGCACGATCAGTTCGGCGCTTTGCAGCAAATTGCGCAGTTCGATCAGGTCGGTCGTGACCCGGAAATGGCCGTAATAATCGGCAACCTCGTCGTTCAGCAATCTGATCCGGTGCTGTGCGCGCTCCAGCCGTTTGGTGGTGCGCACGATCCCGACATAATTCCACATGAACCGGCGGATTTCGGTCCAGTTCTGCTTTATGATCACTTCCTCGTCCGAATCCGTCACCCTGCTTTCATCCCATGCGCGCACCGGCGGCGGCGCTTCGAAGCTGTCCCAGTGTTCCAGGATATCGGCTGCCGCAGCCTCGCCGAACACGAAACATTCCAGCAGGCTGTTGGACGCCAGCCGGTTCGCCCCGTGCAGCCCGCTTTCGGTGCATTCGCCTGCGGCATAGAGGCCCGGCAGATCGGTCCGCCCCGCCAGATCGATCAGAATCCCGCCGCAGGTGTAATGCTGCGCGGGCACTACCGGGATCGGGCCCTTGGTCATGTCGATCCCCAGCCCCATCAGCTTTTCATGGATGGTGGGGAAATGTTCCTTAACAAATGCAGCTGGCTGATGGCTGATGTCGAGATACGCGCGGACCGAGAGGGTCCAGGCGCGCGGGCAGGTCGACCGCGCACTCACGCCGGCCCTCGCGCTGACGGCTGGAGCCGCCCTCGAACTCGAGCAGGCCGGAAGCTCGTACATCACCGGCTCCGCCGCGCAGCAGGTGCCCATCGAGCGGCGCGTGGCCGGCTACTTCGCCGAGGTGCGCTGGCGCGCCGCGGCGCGCCTGTTCGCCACGGCCGGCCTGCGCGTCGACGACATCCTTCGCGGAGCCATCGAAGGCGACCCCCTCGGCTTCTCGCCGAGGGATGCCCTCCCCGAGGATCGGGTGGTCTCGGCGAACCCGCGCGCGGCCATCAGTTACTACCTGCGGACCTCCGACGCGAGCGGCGGCAACTGGAGCCGCCTTCACGCCGGCGCGGGAACCGGCATCCGCCCGCCGGACGCGTTCGAGATCGCCTTCACCGACAACCCCGGACTGAAACCCGAGCGCAGCAAGAGCCTCGACGCGGGCGTCGAGCAGGCGCTCTCCGGCGGCCTGGTGATCATCGACGCGACGTGGTTCCTCAACCGGTACGACGACCTGATCGTGGCCGTCGGGCGCTCCCTGCAGGACTTCAGCCGCTACCGCACCGACAACATCGCGAACGCGCAGGCGCAAGGGCTGGAGACCTCCCTCGCGCTCAGGACGAAGCGGGGCTTCGAGGCGCGCGCGAGCTACGCGTTCCTCGCCACGGAGGTGCTCGCGCTCGACAACGCGCCGGGCGTCGCCCCGGCACCGTTCGCCGTGGGCGACCGGCTCCTGCGCCGGCCGCGGCACCAGGTGCACGTCGATCTGCTCTGGCGCCACCGCCGCGCCACGGCGTATCTCCGCGCCGGCGGGCGCTCACAGGTGATCGACGTCGAGCCGAACTGGGGCGCGTCGGGCGGGCTGTTCACGGCGCCGGGATTCGGCGTCGCCGACGCCGGGGTCGCGATCCACGCCGGCCGCCACGCCGACGTGCTGGTCAGGGCCGACAACCTCTTCGACCGGCAGTACGAAGCCGTCTTCGGCTACCCCGCCCCGCGCCGATCGTTCACCGTGGGAGTGCGCGTTGCTGCGGGCCGATAGCCTCACCTACGTCCACGACCGGGACAGGGCCCGAAGCGGCACCGGCCGCGCGCAGGTATTGCCGGGCCCGGGTCGCCTTGCGCTGCCGGGTGTTCAGGACATCACCGTTCGAATCGAGCGAGGGCAAGTGGTGGGCATCCTCGGGCCGAATGGCTCGGGCAAGACCACGCTGCTCCGCCTGCTCGCCGGGATGCTGACGCCCGACTCCGGGACCGTAACGCTCAACGGCAGCAACGTCGCGTCGCTGGCCCGCGCCGCCCTCGCGCGCTCGATCGCGGTCGTGCCGCAGGAGACCCACCTCGCCTTCGACTACTCCGTGCTCGAAATCGCCCTCATGGGCCGCTACCCGCATCTGGGGACCTTCGAGCTCGAGGGACCGCGCGACGTGGCGATCGCCCGCGAGGCCCTCGCGGCCACCGGGACCGCCGCCCTCGAGCGCCGCAGTTTCGCCACCCTCTCCGGCGGCGAGAAGCAGCGCGTCGTCATCGCCAGCGCGCTCGCCCAGCAGGCGGAGATCCTGCTGCTCGACGAACCGACGGCGTCGCTCGACCTCGGCTACCAGTTCGACGTGGCCGCCCTGCTCGCGCGCCTGAATCGCGAGCGCGCGCTCACGATCGTCGTCGCCACGCACGATTTGAACTTCGCCGCCAGCCTCTGCGCCTCCGTCGTGATGCTCGCCGGGGGGCGCGTGGTCGCGGCCGGGTCGACCGCCGACACGCTGACCAGCCTGTCCATCCAGGCGCTCTACGGGGTGGTGGCCGACGTCTATCCGCACCACGCCGCGGGCCACCTCACGGTGGTCCCGCTCCGGAGAGTGCGGCGTGACTGACGTGCGCCGCCGCCTGGCCGTGTGGACGCTGGCCTTCGGCGGCCTCGCGTGCGCGGCGGTGATCGCCGCCCCGCTCATCGGCACCACGCCCATCAGCCTGCGGCGCGTCTTCGACGGGTCGATCCCGTTTGCCGGCAACGTGGACGCGCAGATCTTCTTCATCGCCCGCCTGCCGCGCGCGCTCGCCGCCGCGCTGGTCGGGGCGACGCTCGCCGCCGCGGGCGTTGTGTTCCAGGCGCTGCTGCGCAATCCCCTCGCCACGCCGTTCACGCTCGGCGTGTCGGCGGGCTCCGCCCTCGGCGCGATGCTCGCCATCACCCTCCGGCTGCACCTCTCGCTCTGGGGTGTTTCCGCGGTCACCGCCGCGAGCTTCCTCGGCTCGCTCGGCGCCGTCGCCATCGTCTACGCCATGGCACGCGCGCGGCATCGGGGCTTCTCCACGAACATCCTGCTGCTGGCCGGCGTCACGCTGAACGCGTTCTTCTCGGCGCTGATCCTCTTTGTCCAGTACCTCGCCGACTCCTCCGAGGCGCTGAGGACGATTCGGTGGCTGATGGGCGACCTGGATGTCGCCGGCTACGCGCCGCTCGTGGCGGCACTGCCGCTGTGCGCCGTCGCATTCGTCGCGTTCGCCTGGCTGCCCAGGCCGCTGAACCTGCTGACGCTCGACACCGACGCCGCCGCGTCGAGGGGCGTCGACGTGCTGCGGGTGCAGCGGGTGGCGTTCTTCAGCGCGTCGATGGCCACCGGCGCGGCGGTGTCGCTCGGCGGCCCCATCGGCTTCATCGGCATCATCGTGCCGCACCTGGTCCGGCTCATGGTGGGGTCGGACCATCGCGTGGTCCTGCCGGCATCGGCGCTGTTCGGCGCCGCGTTCCTCGTCGCGACCGACGTCGTCGCGCGCACGGCCATGGCGCCGGTCGAACTGCCCGTCGGCATCATCACGGCGCTTGTCGGCGGGCCGTTCTTCCTGTGGCTGCTGGTGAGACAGCGTTAGGGGCATGGGGCATGAGGCTAGGGGCTAGAGGCTGGGCGCTGGGCGCTGGTCTGAAGCCGGGACTCGGGACTCGGGACTCGGGGCTCGTCGGCCGTGGGTGGCCGGGGCGCTTCCCATCTGCGCGCCCTTCGACAAGCTCAGGGCGTCCTGAGCCTGCCGAAGGACGCAGGGAGGACAGGCGAAGGTCACCCGAGCACGGATGGGAACGGCCCGGACAGGACCCGCGGCCGATACACAGTCGACGCAGTGTCCTGCTCGCGTGCCTCACCGCCATCGTTGCCGCACTGCGACTTCTGACCATAACCGCCGGTGCTCAGCAGCCCCCCACGCGGATCGTCTCGCTGGTGCCGTCGGCGACGGAGATGCTGTTTGCCATGGGCGCCGGGCCGCGGGTGGCGGCGGTGAGCAGCTACGACCGGTTCCCGCCCGAGGTCGAGCGCCTGCCGCGCGTCGGCGCGCTGGTCGATCCCGACGTCGAGCGCATCCTGTCGCTACGGCCCGATCTCGTTGTCGCGTACGCCAGCCAGACCGACCTGCTCGCCCAGCTGGGCCGCGCAGGCATTCCGATCTACATCTACCGCCACGGCTCGCTGGCGGACGTCACGGCGGGCATGCGCGCACTGGGCAATCGCATCGGCATGCAGGCCGATGCCGAGCGGGCGGCCGCCAACATCGAGCGCGGGCTGGCCGAGGTCCGCGCATCTGCGGCCGGACTCCCTCGGCCGCGGGCCATCCTGGTCATCGGCCGCGAGCCTCAGTCGCTGCGCGCGATCAGCGTCAGCGGCGGCTTCGGCTTCCTGCACGACCTGCTCGATCTCGCGGGCGGCGACAACGTCTTCGGCGACGTGAAGCGCGAGTCGATGATGGTTTCGACGGAGACGATCCTGGCAAAGCAGCCCGAGGTGATTGTCGAGCTGCACTACGCGGACAGCGCGTCGCGCGAGAACGCGGCGCGCGAACGCGATGCGTGGAAGCTGCTGCCGGGCGTTCCCGCGGTCAGGAACGGCCGCGTCCGCCTGCTCTACGGGGGCGAGCTCGTCGTCCCCGGCCCTCGAGTGGTCCTCACCGCCCGCGCGTTTGCCGCCGCGCTGCGCTAGCCCGGCTCCTGGGCGAACTCGACGGGAACGCGAGACGGAATGAGGCCCTTCTCGTGGGCCTCGTCGAGGAACAGCCGTACTGCGCGCCGGCTATCGTCGGTGTACCCGAGCGTCAGGCTGTTCACGTACATTCCGACGAATCGATCGACTTTGGCCGGGTCGAGGCCGCGCCCGAACTGCATCGCGTAGGCCAGGGCCTGTTCGCGGTTGTCCAGGGCGTGCTTGATGCTGGCGTGCAGCATGCGGCTGACACGCGCGATCAACTCGGGCCCCAGGTCGCGGCGGATGACGTTGCCGCCGAGGGGCAGCGGCAGCCCGCCGGTCCGCACGGCCCACCACTCGCCGAGGTCCACGATCTTGCGCAAGCCCTCGTCCTGATAGGTCAGCTGGCCCTCGTGGATCAGCAGGCCCGCCGCCACGTCGCCGCGGCGCACGGCATCCTGAATCTCGTCGAACGGCATTACGACGGTGTCTACGCCCTCGTCGTACAGCTTGAGCGCCAGGTAGGCCGATGTAAGCAGCCCCGGCACCGCCACGCGGACGCCGTCGAGCGACGCGGGGCCGTCCTCGCGAGCCACGACGATCGGGCCGTAGTGCTCGCCCATGCTGGCCCCGTGCGGCAGCAGGATGTAGCGGTCGTGGAGGTACGCGTAGGCGTGGAACGAGACGGCGGTGACCTCGTACGTGCCCTCGAACGCCGCCCTGTTCAGCGTTTCGATGTCCGCCAGGAGATGCCCCACCTCCAGGCCGCCGGTGTCCACTGCGCCGCTCGCGAGGCCGTAGAACATGAAGGCATCGTCGGAATCCGGGCTGTGGGCAACGGTAATGCGCATCAGGTCAGTCTACTACGGAGGGATCGGCTCTTATTTCGGGGGTGAGAGGAGGACCGACTCCTTCAGGCGGCGCTGGCGTTCGCGCTCGGCTTCGATCGCCGTCTGGCGGTCCTTCTCGCGCCGCTCTTCCCTCGCGCGGGCGGCCTCCCACTGGAGGAGCTTCGCCAGGCCCATGATGACGATGCCGCTGACGGGAATTCGCGGCGACTTGAATTCCTCCGGCGTGACGTGGCTCATCATGTCGGAATGGGTCGGCGCGCCGTAGGGGACCGGCCCCGACGTGAGTTCGCCGGGCCTGAAGATGGGAATCGGCGGAGCCAGTCCCTGGACCTCGACGTAATACTCGAGCTTGAGCGGCGTCTGGGCCGTCGACGGGGGCAGGGTACGAAGCTCCCGCTTGATGCGCGCGAACGAGAGACCGAGCGAGTCGATGGAGGGAGCGCTCTGCTGCGCCCACACCGCGGCCGGCTGCAGGCCGATGAGACACGCGACGACGCACGCCAGCACACGCCGCATATGAGTTCTGACGAATTGTACGTCCAGTTGGACGGACCAGCGCCAAGCCCCAGTCCCTGCCCCTATTCTTCGCGCCTCGCCTTCCGCTCCTCGTACCACGCCATCTGGATGGCCTCGAGTTTCGGCTCGTTCGACGCGTGCGGATCGTCCGAGAAGCCGTCGAGGTCGACGACGCGCTGCCGGAGGTCCGTGAACCGGAGCGCAAGCGGATCGACGTCCGGAAACTTCTCGTCGAGGGCGATGCCGATATCCTCCGAGTCGATCCACTTCATCCCCGC
>JAWOGY010000146.1:0-17157 GCA_046496425.1 Vicinamibacterales bacterium | reverse complement strand
TACGTCCTGGCGGAGGCCTGCGCCATCGGGCCGATGCCCGCTTCGGCGGAGACAAAGTCCCGATCCGCCTCCGGAAAACACCCGAGTCCCGTCCGGCCGGGCCGGGGCCGCCCTGCCCGCGCCCCGTTCATGCCTCCGGCTACTCCCAGCGGAACAGGAGCACGGGCGGCACGAGGAGCAGGAAGCTGAGGACGACGAGCATCAGGCCGAGCGGCAGGAACCAGCGCGCCCACCGCTCCCACGGGATCTTCCCGGCGCCGAGCACGCCCATGGTCACCGCGCTGGTCGGCAGGATCGGATTGATGAACTCGCACAGCGTGAACGCGTAGACCGCCGTCTGGCGCGTGATGCCGACCAGGTCCGAGAGCGGCGCCATGATGGGCATCGTGAGGGCCGCCTGCGCCGTGCCGGAGTGGATGAAGAAGTTGATGACGCACTGGATGAGGAACATCACCTGGGCGATGATCCCGACCGGCAGGCTCGCCAGCGCGGCGGAGGCGGCGTAGAGCATCGTGTCGAGGATCTTCGCCTCCTGCGCGATGACGAGCAGCGCCCGGGCGCAGGCCACGATGAAGACCACGCCGACCATGTCCTTCGCGCCGGTCACGAACGTGCGCGCCACGCGGCTCGGCCCCAGCCCGCCGGCGAACCCGAGCACGATGCCCATGCCGAAGAACAGCACCGCGATCTGGTCGATGTACCACTTCCACTTCAGGACGCCGACGACAAGCAGCACCATCGCGGCGACGAACAAGGCGAGCGTCGCGACGTGCCGCGGGTTCCAGCCGCCCTGGCTCCCGGCCTCCGCGACAGCTTCGCGCTCCAGGTCGATGTCGCGGACGGGGCTCGTCTCCGGGTTCCGCTTCACGCGCCGGGCGTACCACATCACGTACGCGATCATCACGCCCGTGCCGACGACCCACGTGAACAGCCGGTAGCCGAGCCCCGAGTAGAGCGGGATGCCCGCGATGCTCTGCGCGATGCCCACGGTGAACGGGTTCAAGAACGCCGCGGCGAACCCGGCCGCCGCCCCGAGAAACGGGATGGCGACGCCGACAATCGAGTCGTACCCGAGGCGCCGCGCCAGCGGGATGAAGATGACGACAAACGGGATGACCTCCTCGGACATCCCGAACACCGACCCGCCGAGCGAGAAGATCACCATCAGCACCGGGATGAGCAGCCCCTCCAGGTGCGGGCGCTTCGTGATGGTGTCGGTCAGTCTGCGGATGCCGAATTCGACGGCGCCCGTTTCCTGGAAGATGGCGAAGCTGCCCCCGATGATCAGCAGGAAGCAGATGAGCAGCGCGCCGTCCAGGAAGCCCTTGATGGGCGCGGCCAGGACCATCTCGGGCCCCAGCAGCACCTTGGGCACCTCGCGGTAGGTGCCGGCGACGGTCACGCTCCGCGCGCCCTCGCTTGTCTCGACCCTCACCCGCTCGTACTCGCCGGACGGGACGACCCACGACAGCGCCAGCACGACAATGACGAGCGCCATCACCACCACGAGGGTGTGCGGCATGGCCACGCGGCTGACGAGCGGCTTCCGGCCTTCGGACATGGAGGCGTCCCTATTCGAACGTGCCGCGGACGAGCGGCACCCGCGCCCTCATCAGCCAGCGGCCCCCGGCGATGACGCTCTCGATCTCGAGGCTGGCGGCGTCGAGCAGCACGATGTCCGCGTCCGCGCCGGCGGCGAGCGTGCCCTTGCCATGCAGCTTCAGGATGCGCGCCGGGTTGGCCGTGACGGCCTGGAGCGCGGTGGCCAGCGGCACCCCCTCGTCTCGCACCGCGTCCCGCACTTCGGCGAACAGGCTTGTCACGCGGCCGATCTCGAGGCGCCGCAGCCGCCCGCCTTCGTCGAAATCGGGAAGGCTGCCCTGGCCATCCGACGTGAAGGTAATGCTGGCCGCGTCGACCCCCGCGTCGAGCATCCGCCGCAGGCCCCTGCTGCACTTGACCTCGCCCTGGTCAAGGAACGCCTGCACGGTGGAGGTCGTGAAGTCCACGAACCCGCCGGCTTTGGCGTGCGCGATGCCCTCCTCGAAGAGCGCGGGGTTCCGGTTGATGTGCGTCGGCAGGAACTGTGTGACCGGTATCTCGGTCTCCTCGACGACGCGGCGCAGGAGCGAGAGGCCGCGCCGCCCGTCGCCCATGTGCACGTTGACCACGCCGGCCTTGCCCGACAGGATGCCCCCGCGCCGCGCCTCGGCCGCCAGGCGCGCGAACTCGTCGAAGGCGGGCTGGCTCGATCGGTGGTCCGAGAGCGCCACTTCCCCGACGCCGATCACCTTGTCGATGAGCAGCAGGTCGCGTTCGATGCTGCCCGTCAGGGTCTGCACCGGTACGCCGTAATGGCCCGTGTAGATGAACGTCGTCAGCCCTTCTTCGGCGAGCGCCTTCGCCTTCGCCAGGAGCCCGGCGGGCGTGCGCGTCACGCCGTCCGTGCCCAGGCAGCCGACGACCGTCGTCACCCCGCCGCGGATGGCGTCCGAGAGCAGGAGTTCAGGCGTCCGCGTGGCGTAGCCGCCTTCGCCGCCGCCGCCCGTGATGTGGACGTGGCCGTCGATGAACCCGGGTACCGCCACCAGCCCCGAGGCGTCCACCTCCTCCGCATACGCGGAAGGCAGCGCGATGCCCGGTTCCATTCTGAGGATCCGCCCGCCGGCGGCGAGGATGTCGGCGCGGCCCAGCGCCGCCGGGGCGTAGACGTCAGCGTTCTTGAGCAGGAGCACGGCGCAACTCCGGTATGCGGAACGACCGCGATGACCGGGCTAGTCTACATCGGGCAGGGAACCCCGCCCGAACCGGCAGAAAAGAGAACGGGCGGCGGGGTTACTCGTGGTGCGCGGTCCGCGTGCGCGCGGCGGCGCGCTCGGCCTTGGCGCGCTTGCGGCCGGCCAGGTACGCCTCGCCGGGCGCCCAGCTCGGGCTCACGGCCACGGCGATGTGCATGAACGCGTCCAGCGCCAGGGTCTTCAGCGCGCCCAGGGCATGCCCGGCGACCAGGGCGAAGCCGGCCAGCGGCAGGAACACGACGTAGAGGGCGCCCATCAGGGGGGCCATCAGAAGGAACAGGACGGTCGGGATGCGCGTGTAGCGGCGGTCCGTCCCGCCCGGCAGGAGGCCGCCCTCGGCGGGCACCATCGCCATGTCCCACGCCTTGGCGCTCCAGTAGAATCCGTAGTTGACCGTGGTGCCGCCCGTGTGTGCCATGATGTGCCTGCCTTCCTTCTATCAATCCAGTTCGGTTATGAATCGCTCTCACTGTCTATTGATAATGTACGTCCTGGCGGAGGCCTGCGCCATCGGGCCGATGCCCGCTTCGGCGGAGACAAAGTCCCGATCCGCCTCCGGAAAACACCCGAGTCCCGTCCGGCCGGGGGCCACGGCGAATCGAGCGGACTTGCGGAAATCCTCCGGAGTGGCGATCATGCTGCCGATCGCCCGCGAGGTTTCATGAGAATTTCCATCATTCTTGGCCATCCAGCCCCCGGCAGCTTCAACCACGCGATCTGCGCCACCGCCATCGCGGCGCTCCAGGCGGCCGGCCATGAGTGCCGGTTTCACGACCTGTACGCTGAAGAGTTCGATCCGGTGATGCCGGCGGCCGAGCTGCCCAAGGACGCGGTCCTGCCCGATCGCATCGAGCACCACTGCCGCGAAATCGAAGAGGCCGACGGGATCATCGTCGTGCACCCGAACTGGTGGAGCGCGCCGCCCGCCATCCTCCGCGGGTGGTGCGACCGCGTGCTCCGCGCGGGCCGCGCGTACAATTTCGTGCCGGACAACCAGGGCGGCGCGAAGCCGGTCGGCCTGCTGAAGGCGCGGGTGGGCCTCGTCTTCACCACCGCGAACACGCCCCACGACAAGGAAGTGCAGTTGTTCGGGGACCCGCTCCACACGCACTGGCTCAAAGTCGTCTTCGGCCTGTGCGGGATCCCCCGGACCGAGAAGTGGGATTTCTCGCCGATCATCACCAGCACCGCCGACACGCGGCGGGAGTGGCTGCGCGAGGTCGAGCTCGCCGCGGCCCGCTATTTCCCCCGCGAGTGATCGGCCTGCTGACGGAGGTCGGACGATGGACGCGAAAACGGTGCTGCTCGTGGACGACGATGTCGACCTGCTCGACATCAACCGGATCACGCTCGAAGCCGAAGGGTTCGACGTGCTGACGGCCGAGAACGGCGACGACGCGATGCGGATCGCGACCGCCAGACACGTGGACGTCGCTATCCTCGACGTGATGATGACGACGCCGACCGAGGGCTTCCTCCTCGCGCGCGCGTTGCGCCAGGACGAACGCACGAAGCACATCCCGTTGCTGATGCTGACGTCGGTCAACGCGGAGCACGAGGCGCAGGGGTCGTCGCTCCGGCTGACGGACCGCGACCGCGATGCGCAGTGGCTGCCGGTCGACAAGTTCGTCGACAAGCCGGTGAAGCCCGAGGACCTGGTGTCGATGGTGCGCTCGCTGGCGGGCGCCTGGACGTTCCCGCGGTAGGCGATGCCGCAACCTTCCGCACCCGCCTGGCCGGCCGTCCAGGGCCGGCGGCGGTCGCTCGTCGAGCAGGAGCTCATCAACAGCCTGGGCTGGATGATCTCGCTGCGGTGGCTGGCCGGCGCGGGCGTGATCGTCGCGACCGCGGTGGCGACGTTCGCCCTGCGCGTGCCGCTCCCGGCCGGGTGCCTGTATCTGGTCGGCGGCGGCATTCTTCTCTACAACGCCGGGTTCTGGCTGGTCCTCCGCTGGCTGCTCCAGGCCCGGCCGGAGGCGACGCGGGAGTTCGAGGTGCTCGCCCGCGCGCAGATCGTGCTGGACTGGCTCGCGATGACCGTGCTCATCGCGAGTTCGGGCGGCGCCGAGAGCCCGGCGATCATCTTCTTCCTGATCCACATCACCATCGCGTCGCTGCTGCTGCCGCACCACCACGGCTTCCTGTACGTGACGCTCGCGCCGGCGCTGGTGGGACTCGTGGCGGTGCTCGAGTACGCCGGGCTGGTCGCGCACGTCGCCATCGTCCAGCCGGTGCGCTACCGCGAGCCGCTGTACGTGAGCGCCGTCCTGCTGTTCTTCGCGGCGGCCTGCTACGTGACGGCGTACTCGTGCATGACGATCGCCCGCCGGCTGCGTCGCCGCGAGAACGAGCTCGGCGGCCTCTATGACGGTGTCCGCGACGTCACCTCCACGCTCGAGATCACAACCGTCCTCGACCGCATCGTCGAGGCCGCGGCCCGCGTGCTGGCGTGCAAGGCGGCCGCCATCCGCCTGATCGACCAGAGCCGGTCGCTCGTGGAGTTCGGGGCGAGCTGGGGCCTCAGCGAGACTTACCGCGACGAGGTGCCCGGCGAGTACGCGAAGTCCGTGCTCGACCAGGACACGCTGCGCGACGGCGTGGTGCACGTGAAGGACGTCGAGCTCGATCCGCGCATCTGGCACCCGGAGCTGGTGCGCGACGAGCGCATCGCGTCGATGCTCAGCGTGGCGATCAAGGGCCGGATGGGCCCGCTCGGCGTCCTGCGCGCGTACGGCGCGCCGGGGCACGAGTTCGGCGCCGAGGACATCGCCTACCTGCAGGCCGTCGCGGCCCACGGGGCGGTCGCCATCGAGAACGCGAAGGCCTACCGTCTGCTCGCCGACCTCGACCGCGACAAGTCGAAGTTCCTGCGCATCACGACGCACGAGTTGCGGTCGCCCGTGCGGGTCACCGAGAGCCTGCTGATGACCCTGGGCGACGGCTTCGTCGGCACGCTGACGCCGGAGCAGACCGACGTGCTCCAGCGCGCCCAGCGGCGCCTCGCGTCCCTGCACGAACTCATCGACGACCTGCTCGATCTTGCCGCCGGAAAGGCGGACATGGCGCAGGTGCAGCCGACGACGGTCGACTTGCGCGAGGTGGCGGGCCAGGTGGCCGAGCGGATGAGGCCGGTGGCGGAAGGCAAGGGGCTCACGCTCCTGTACGACCAGCCGGACGAGCCCCTCGAGGTGTTCTGCGACCCCGCGGATCTCGACCGCATCGTCGTCAACCTGGTGGGGAACGCCGTGAAGTACACGGCGCGCGGCCACGTGCGCGTCTCGCTGGCGATGGCCGGCGGTGGCGTCCGCCTCGAGGTGACCGACACGGGAATCGGCATTCCCCGCGAGGCCCTGCCCTCGCTGTTCAACGAGTTCTACCGGGCGTCCAACGCCAAGGCCGCGGGCGAATCCGGGACCGGGCTGGGGCTGGCGATCGTCAAGCTGCTCGTCGGGCGCTACGGGGGTGAGATAGGCGTGGCCAGCGAGGAGGGGAAGGGCACCACCATGACCGTCACGCTCCCCCACGCCCCCGCGCGTCCCTGAGGGGACTTGCCGCGGCCTCGGCCCCGCGGCTATGATTGGCGGGTCCGGCGCACGCCGCCCCTCCGCCCCCGGCGGACGTCGTGCCAGGCGGCAAGGCCCCCGCGGATCCCTGCACGCTGATCTTCTTCCCCCGAAACGCGGTCGGCCCACGTGCGTCCGGCGCCAGTGAGCCGAGGTCCGCAGGCGATGAAACCGGTCCTGGTGACAGCACCCTCAGGGAGCGCGCCGATGGCAAGAATCCTCGTAGTGGACGACGACCCCGACATCACCTTCGCCGTGTCGCTGTACCTGAAACGGGACCAGCACGAGGTCCGCACGGCGGCCAGCCGGGCCGAGGCGATGGAGGCCCTGACGGCCTTCCCGGCCGACCTCGTCATCCTCGATGTGATGATGGAGCAGCCGGATGACGGCATCGCGATGGCGCAGGACCTGAGACGGGCGGGCTCGGCCGTCCCGATCATCATGCTGACGAGCGTCGGCAAGGTCACCGGCATGACCTACGGCCGCGACAGCGACCTGGTGCCGGTCGACGTGTTCTTCGAGAAGCCGGTGCGCCCCGACGACTTGCTGAAGGCCGTCGACGGCCTGCTGAGGAAATAGGGAGAGGGCCATGCTAGTCAGTCAGCAGCAGAAGCTCCAGGAAGAAATCCGGTCGCTCGTCGGCCGGCACGGGCGCGCCCGCGACGCGCTGATGCCGATCCTGCAGGACCTGCAGCAGCGGTACTCGTCGGTGTCCGATTTCGCGATGCAGGTCGTGGCGGACGAGCTCGGCATTCACCCGGCCGAGGTCTACGGCGTGGTCTCGTTCTACGCCTTCCTGCACCACCAGCCGCGCGGCCGGTTCCAGATCCGGCTGTGCCAGACGATCTCGTGCGACCTGGCGGGCAAGGCGCGCGTGGCGCGACAGCTCGAGAACGAGCTGGGCATCCGCTTCGGCGAGACCACGCCGGACGGGCGGTTCAGCCTCGAGTGGGCGAGTTGCCTGGGCATGTGCGACCAGGGGCCGGCGCTGCTCGTGAACGACCGCGTCTACACGCGGGTGAGCCCCGAACAGGTGGACCGGATCCTCGACGATTGCCGGAGCGTGTTCGGCGCGCACGCGGCGCAGCCCGCGCACGCGTAGGGGAGGAGCAGGCGATGGAACCGACGAGCAGCAAGCGAACTCCCCTCACGTTCGACTCGATCCCGCCCGGCCAGGGCCTGGCGGCGGCGCTCGCGAAGAGCCGCGCGGACATCATCGGCGAGGTGTCGGCGTCGAATCTCAAGGGCCGCGGCGGCGCGGGCTTCCCGACCGGGACGAAGTGGAACCTGGCCGCGGCCGCCCGGGTGCGCGACGGCGACGCGAAGTACGTGGTGTGCAACGCGGACGAGGGGGAGCCCGGCACGTTCAAGGACCGCGTGCTGCTTCTCGAGTACGCGGACCTCGTGTTCGAGGGCATGACGATCGCGGCGCGTGCCATCGGCGCGACGAAGGGGATCCTGTACCTTCGCGGCGAGTACGTCTACCTGCGGCCGCACCTCGAGGACGTGCTGGCGCGGCGCCGGCGGGACGGGCAGCTCGGCGCGGACATCCTCGGGACCGCCGGGTTCACCTTCGACATCGCGATCCGCATGGGCGCGGGCGCCTACGTGTGCGGCGAGGAGACGGCGCTCATCGAGTCGCTCGAGGGCCACCGCGGCGAGCCGCGCAACCGGCCGCCGTTCCCGGTCAACACGGGGTTCATGGGCCAGCCGACGGTGGTCAATAACGTCGAGACGCTGGCATCGGTGAGCGCGATCCTCGCGAAGGGCGCGGCCTGGTTCAAGGCCATCGGGACCGAGAAGTCGGCGGGATTCAAGCTGTTCAGCGTGTCGGGCGACTGCAGCGCGCCGGGCGTCTACGAGTTCCCGCTCGGGGTGACCGTGGCGGAGCTCGTGGAGGCGGCCGGAGGCGCCGGCGCGAAGGCGGTGCAGGTCGGCGGCGCGTCCGGCGTGTGCCTCCCCGCCGCGGAGTTCGGCCGGCGCATCGCGTTCGAGGACGTGGCGACCGGCGGGTCGATCATCGTCTTCGGGCAGGGGCGCGACATGCTGCAGGTCGCCAGGAACTTCATGGAGTTCTTCGTCGAGGAGTCGTGCGGCCAGTGCACGCCGTGCCGCGCCGGAAACGCCAAGCTGCTCGAGGGGATCGGGATGCTCGAGCGCGGGGCGTGCTCGTCGGCGTACCTGAAGGACCTGCTGGCGCTCGGCGAAACCATGCAGCTGGCGTCGAAGTGCGGGCTCGGGCAGTCGAGCCCGAACGCCTTCGTGTCGATCGTGACGCACTTCCGGGACGAGATCCTGGGACGGACGGCGGCTGTCGAGAGCCTTCGGACCTGAAGGTCCGGGGCGCCATGAACAGGCACCGGGACTGTTGTCGAGGTGAGCGATGAGCGGTGAAGTGAAGGCGGGGATGGACACGTCGCGGGCGCCGAGCAGCCAGAAGATCCAGCAGGTGTCGGTGGGGCCCGACGTGATGCAGATGATCGGCGGCCAGATCACGGTCTCAATCGACGGGACCGACGTCAAGGTGCCCATGGGCGCGACGGTGCTCGAGGCCGCGCGCCTGGTCGGCGTGCGCATCCCGACGCTGTGCCACCATCCGGACCTGTGCGTGGCGGGCGTCTGCCGGGTCTGCGTCGTGGAGGTCGAGGGCCAGCGCGCGCTGCAGGCCGCCTGCGCGTTCCCGATCACCAGCTCGCTGAAGGTCTGGACGCACACGCGCAAGGTGCGCCAGGCGCGGCGCCACATCCTCGACCTGCTGCTCTCGACGCACTACGGCGAGTGCTACAGCTGCAAGCGGAACAACAACTGCGAACTGCAGGCGCTGGCCAAGGAGTACGGCGTCGACTTCTACCGCTTCGGCCACGTCACCGAGTCGCAGGTGCCGATAGACGAGTCGAGCTACTCGGTCGTCCGCGACATGGACAAGTGCATCCTGTGCCGCCGGTGCGTGCGCACGTGCATCGACGTGCAGGAGGTCGGCGTGCTCGAGGCCGTCGGCCGCAGCGACCGGACGCGGATCTCGACGTACCTCGACAAGCCGCTCGGCGACGTCGTGTGCATCAACTGCGGGCAGTGCATCAACCGCTGCCCGACCGGCGCCCTGCACGCCAACGACGCGTCGGACGAGGTCTGGGGCGCAATCGACGACCCCGCGAAGCACGTCGTCATCCAGACGGCGCCGAGCCCGCGCGCCGGGATCGGCGAGTGCTTCGGCTGCGAACCCGGCACGCCGATGACCTTCCAGATGAACACCGCCCTCCGGCTGTGCGGGTTCGACAAGGTGTTCGACACGAACTTCAGCGCCGACCTGACGATCCTCGAAGAGGGGACCGAACTGCTCGGGCGGCTGTACAAGGCCCTCGTGAAGGGCGAACCGCAGGCGTTTCCGCAGTTCACGAGCTGCTCGCCGGGCTGGGTGAAGTACCTCGAGCATTTCTACCCCGAGTACATCCCCAACCTGTCGTCGGCCAAGAGCCCGCAGCAGATGTTCGGCGCAATCATCAAGACCTACTACGCGACGCTCAACAACATCGACCCGAAGGACATCGTCACGGTCGCCCTGATGCCGTGCTCGGCGAAGAAGTTCGAGTGCAACCGGCCCGAGATGGCCGACAGCGGCTTCAAGGACGTCGACTACGGTTTGACGACGCGCGAGCTGGCCCAGATGATCAAGGAAGCCGGCATCCACCTGCCGGACATGCCGAAGAGCGATTTCGACGATCCGTTCGGCAGCCGGACCGGGTCCGGCGTGATCTTCGGCGCGACCGGCGGCGTCATGGAGGCCGCCCTCAGGACGGTCCTCGAGCTGGTCACTGGCCAGAAGGTCGAGAACCTGTTCGACCACGCCAACATCGTGCCCGTGCGCGGGTTCGACGGCGTGCGCTACGTCGAACTGCCCGTCGCGCAGGTGAGTGCGGAGGTGCCGGCCCTCATCCGGCACGTCATCCCGACGTTCGAGTTCCTGAAGGGGGCGACGCTCAAGCTCGCGGTGGCGCACGGCACCGCGAAAGCCCATCGCGTGCTGGAGGACATCAAGGCCGGCGGGAAGTTCAGCGAGTGCCACTTCATCGAGTTCATGGCGTGCCCCGGCGGCTGCCTCGGCGGCGGCGGCCAGCCGATCCCGACCTCCCCGGAAATCCGCGCGGCGCGGGCCCGGGCGATCTACGCCGAGGACGCCGCGTCGGAGGTGCGCAAGTCGCACGAGAATCCCGCGGTGCTGAAGCTCTACGGCGACTTCCTCACCGACGGCCCCTGCGGCCACGTCAGCCACACGCTGCTGCACACCCACTACACCGCGAGAGGGAAGCACATCGGATAGGGGCTAGGGGCTGGGGGCTGGGGGCTTCCGCCTTCGCCGCGCTTGTCGTAGACCGCGACGCTCATCGTGACGGGCGACCCGTTCGCGTCCGGCACCGTGCTGGTCACGGTCATCGTGTTCCCGTCGCTGGACACGACTGACGTCATGGTCACCGTGACAGCCCGGCCCTGCCTGAAGACGCTCTTCGTCGTGTGTGCATCGACGCGCGTGAGAGCGACGACCTCGCCAAACAGTGGGCTGCCCTCGACGGTGTTGTCCCTCCCGTCGTACTGGCCGCTGAACTCCAGGCGATTGAGCAGGCTCTGGGCGCCCTCCTCGATGTCCAGCAGATCAATGGTGCACCTGACACCTGCGCCTGCCGCTTCGAACCTGATGGCGGTGGCGACCATCGTCGGGCCACTGTCGGCGCTGGCCGCCATCGACTTCGGGATGTTCAGCACCCAGGTGCCGATGGTGGCCGGCGTGCCGGACTGAGCAAACGTCATCGGCGCGAGAAGGACAACGAGCGTTACGGCGACCGCCACGAAAAGGTCGCTGCTTGACGTCCGTGCGTGGATCATGGCCCCACTTTCTGTGTCACAGAACAGCGCATGCGATCGGGGGCAGGTGGCCCATCATACTGCCGAGGCCCATCAGCCGCGCCTGTGGTCTCAGAGGTATGATTGGCTGATAGTCATCACGAGGTACCCCTCCTCATGCAATCGACACCCAAGGCGCTCCGTCTGCACATCGGGCTGTTCGGGCGCCGCAACGTGGGGAAGTCCTCGCTCCTGAACGCCATCACCCGCCAGAACGTGTCCATCGTGTCGGCCGTCGCCGGCACGACGACGGACCCGGTCGAGAAGCCGATGGAGTTGTTGCCGCTCGGGCCGGTGCTGTTCGTCGACACGGCGGGCGTCGACGACGAGGGCGCGCTCGGCGAGTTGCGGATGCAGCGGACACGCGGCATCCTCGACCGCGTGGACCTGGGCGTGGTGGTGGCCGAGGCCGGCTCCTGGGGCTCGTTCGAAGACGGCCTCGTGGCCGAACTGAAGCGGCGCCACGTGCCCGTCGTGATCGCCGTCAACAAGATCGACGCGCGTCCCCTGGCGGACGAGGAACGCGCGCTCCTCCAGCCCGCGGGTGACGCTCTCGTGACGTTGTCGGCGTTGAGCGGGGAGGGCGTGGGAGACGTGCGAGAGGCGCTGCTCCGGCTGGCCCCCGCGGATCACTTCGACAGCCGGCGCATCATCTCCGACCTCGTACCGCCAGGCGAGGTGGCCGTGCTCGTCATCCCCATCGACAAGGAAGCGCCGAAAGGGCGCATCATCCTGCCGCAGGTGATGGCGATCCGCGACCTGCTCGACGGCGGGAGCCTGGCGCTGGTCGTCCAGGACCAGGGCTTGCGGCGGGCGCTGGACGGGCTCAGGCTGCCGCCGGCGATCGTGGTGACCGACTCGCAGGCGTTTGAGACCGTCGCGGCCGACGTGCCGCCGGGCGTGCCCATGACCTCGTTCTCGATTCTCATGGCGCGCTTCCAGGGTGATCTCGACGAGCAGGTGCGCGGCACGCTCGCCATCGACCGACTGGCCGGCGGCAACCGCGTGCTCATTGCGGAGACCTGCACCCACCACCCGATCGGCGACGACATCGGGCGCGTGAAGATCCCGAAGTGGCTCGGCGACTACACCGGGGCCGGCCTCGAGTTCAGCCACGTCCAGGGCCGTGATTTTCCCGCCGACCTGTCGCCGTACGCGCTCGTCGTTCACTGTGGCAACTGCACCGGCAACCGCCGCGAGATGCTGTCGCGGATCCACCGCTGCCGCGAGGCGGGCGTGCCCATCACCAACTACGGGCTGACGATCGCGTACTCGCTGGGCATCCTCGAGCGGGCCCTCGCGCCGTTCCCCTCGGCCCTGGAGGTCTATCGTGCCGCCCGCGCCTGACGGCCTCGACCGCGCCGCCATCCGCGCCTGGCTGAAGGAGCGCGACGAGGCGGCCCTCGACACGCTGTGGCAGCGCGCCGACGAGGTGCGCCGGTCGCGAGTGGGCGACGCGGTCCACCTGCGCGGCCTCATCGAGATCACGAACTACTGCGTGCGCGCGTGCGCGTATTGCGGCATCGCCGCGTGCGCGGGGCCGCTGCGGCGGTACCGGATGACGCGCGGCGAAATCCTCGCGTGCGCCAGGCAGGGCCGCGACTTCGGCTTCGGCACAATCGTGCTCCAGGGCGGCGAGGACCCCGGCCTGTCGGGGCCGTTCGTGGCCGACGTCGTCCGCGCGATCAAGGCCGGGACGGGCCTGGCCGTCACCCTCTCGCTCGGCGAGCGCAACGACGCCGACCTCGTCGCCTGGCGTGAGGCCGGAGCCGACCGCTATCTCCTCCGATTCGAGACCACCGACGCCGCGCTGTACAAGCGGATCCATCCCGACCTGCCAGGGACCGTGTCGGACCGCCTCGGCCAACTCCGTCGCATGCGCGACATGGGGTACGAAATCGGGACCGGCGTGATGGTCGGCATTCCGGGTCAGACCTGGGACACGCTGGCGAACGACATCTGGACGTTTCGCGACTACGACATGGATATGATCGGGATCGGGCCCTACCTGCCTGGCCCGAGGACGCCGCTCGCCGGTCCGCTCGGCGCCGAACTGGCTGCGCCTCCGGGGGAGCAGGTGCCGAACGACGAACTGACGACACTGACGGCAGTGGCGCTGACGAGGCTGGTCTGCCCCGACACGAACATTCCGAGTACGACGGCGCTTTCGATCCTCGATCCGTCAGCCGGACGCGCGAACGGACTGTGCCGCGGCGCCAACGTGGTCATGCCGAACCTCACGCCGCCCGAGTACCGCGTACTCTACGAAATCTATCCCGGTAAAGCCGCGGTGCACGAGACGGCCGACGTGCTGGCCGACAGCGTCATCGGCCTCGTCGACGGCCTCGGCCGGACCGTGGGATCAGGCCCTGGCGGGCGGCGATCGCCGGGCGGTTCCGGACGATCACGCTGATCGCAAGTCGCCCCAGTTGCGCTTCTCGTCGGTCACCCTTCGCAGGATGACGAAGCTTGCGACGACCATCGCGAGCAGCGTGAGGATGGCCCAGGCCTGGCCGGTCAACTCGGAGGCGCCGCCGCGCTCCACGACGAGATACGTCGTCGCCGCCCAGAGCACCGGCCCCGTGATGGCGGAGAATCGGCCCACCATCCCGTACAGGCCGTAGAACTCGCCAACGCGATCGGGCGGCGTCAACCGCAGCATGTACGGACGGTCGGCGCTCCACGTGCCGCCCAGACCCAGGCCCGCCAGCGCCGCAACGACGTAGAGGACACTGATGGGCAGGCGCAGGAACCCGATCGCCGCCGCCGTCGCGAAGATCGCCATCCACAACAGCAGGACGAAATCCAGCGTGCGCTTCGGCCCGATTCGGTCCACGACCCGCCCCCACGCGAACCCGCCGGCCACGGCGAAGCTGATGGCCGACAGCATGATGTATCCCGCCTGGCGCCGGCCCTCGTCCGCGCCGAGGCCGGTCGAGATCGCCACGTTGGTGGTGTAGAGCGACATGAAGGCGATCACGGTGTTGACGGCGTCGGTGTAGAACACGCGGCCGACAAGGAACCGCAGCAGGCCCGGGTAGCGCTGCCCCTGGCGCAGCGCATCGATCGTCTGCCGCGTGCTCTCGCGAATCACCCCGCGCCCGATGACGGGCCTCGGATTCCGGTTTCCGCGCTCCCGGACGAACAGCACGCACGGCACCGCGAAGAGCAGGAACAGCCCCGCGACGATCGTGAAATAGAGCGCGTAGTTCATCGGATGGAGGAGCAGGCCCACGCCGACCGCGATATACGACCCCACGTAGCCGACCCCCACGCCGATCCCTCCGATGCGTCCGCGGTTCTCCTCGGTCGTGACCTCCGGCAGCATCGCGTCGTAGAACTGCACGCCGGCCTGATACGCCGCGTTCGCGACGACGAAGAGCACGGCCGACACGGCGAAGGGGCCGCGCGCGAACAGGGCCGTGCAGGCGCAGCAGATCAGCGTGCTGGTCACGAGGAACGGCATGCGCCGGGGGGCCCGATCCGTCATCGCGCCGAGCAGCGGCGACAGGATGAAGATGATGCCCATCGACACCGCCGTGATGATCCCGTAGACGCTGTCGGCCCGCTGCCCGCCCACCGCCTCGCGCACGTACAGGGAGAAATAGACCGAGACCACGCCCATCGAGAAGATGGTGTTGGCGAGGTCGTACAGGACCCAGCTCACGACGGCGCGCCTCGTGATCACGAACGGGGCGGCCGCCGGCCCGGTTGCAGCCTCGCGGTCCGGCATCAGGTCCTCCTGGAGTTCGCGCTACTCTATCGCGGACCGAGCCTGACGCCTAGGTGTCCTCGCCGCGCAGGCGGCCGCGGCCGGCCTTGACCTGCGCGCGCTGACCCTTGGCGTCCAGCCGCCGCTCGCGCGAGGCCTTCGTGGGCCTGGTGGCCTTGCGGGACCGCGGCCGCCGGAACGCCTGCTGGACGAGCGAGACCAGACGGGCCCTGGCCGCCTCGCGGTTGGCGGCCTGCGTCCGATGCTCGCGGCTGTCGATCAGGATGACCCCGTCCGCATTCATGCGCTTGCCGGCCAGGGCGGCCAGCCGCGCCTTCACCTCGCCGGGCAGCGAGGAGCCCTGGACGTCGAACCTGAGTTCGACCGCGGTGGCCACCTTGTTGACGTTCTGCCCGCCAGGCCCGGAGGCGCGGACGAACCGCTCGTCGAGTTCGTGGTCGGCGATGGCGAACGTGGGTGTGATGGGCAGCATGACCTTCAAGCCCGGCGCGCCTGGCCTCAGCGGGTCCGCTCGACGGCCAGCAGCGACACGTCGTCTGTCAGGCGGCCCCCGCACCAGGCCCGGACATCCGCCGCCACCGCCTCGAGTCCGGCGCGCAACGGCAGGTCGCGCCGGCAGGCGATGGCATCGAGCAAGCGCACCTGCCCGAACTCCGCTTCGCGAGCGTCGAGCGCCTCGATCACGCCATCCGTATAGAAGTACAGCCGGTCGCCCGGCTCCAGCGTGAGCGCCGCGTCTTCGTACGTGGCGTCTTCGAGCATCCCGATCGGCAGGCCGGCGCCTTCCACCGGGAACGGCCCGCCGCCGCCCGGCAGCTTGATCGGTGACGGGTGTCCGGCCGTCACGTAGTCGAAGCGTCCGGTGATCTGATCGATCACGCCATACACGAGCGTGAAGTACTGCCGGGTCCGATCCATCGGGAACTGCCGGTTGAGCCTCGCCGCGACCCGGGACGGCGGCACGATGACCTGTCCGGCGCCGATGTTCTCGGTGAGCAACGCCCCGCCGGCGGCCGGCGACAGCAGGTGCGTCAGCGTGAACGACAGCAGCGCGGCGCCGACGCCATGGCCGCTCACGTCCAGCAGATAGAGGGCCAGCCGGTCCGGGGTCAGCGGGACGATGCCCACCGCGTCGCCGGCCAGGTCGTCGCACGGGTGGAAGGCGTGAGCGATGCGGAGCGCGCCGGCGTCGAACTCCGCGGGCGGCAGCAAGGCCTGCTGCACGCGCGCCGCCAGCCGGAGATCCTGCTCGAGGGCCTCCTTCGAGCGCCGCAGGCCGTCCTCGGCGAGCCGGCGCGCCGTGACATCGGACTGGACGCCGATGAAATGCGTGACCTCGCCCGACGCGTTCCGGACGGGCGTGATCGACAACCGGTTCCAGAACGTCGTGCCGTCCTTGCGGTAGTTCAGGATCTCGACCACGCACGCGCGGTTCTCCGCCAGTGCCGACCGGATCTCGGCCACGTCGTCCGCGTCGGTGGCCGGGCCCTGCAGAAATCGGCAGTTGCGGCCCATCACGTCCGCCGCCGCGTAGCCCGTCATCCGCTCGAATCCCTCGTTCGCGTAGATGAGCGGGCGGTCCGGCCGCCGCGCATCGGCGATGGTCACTCCTTCGGCGGCGACGTCGAGCGCGCGGTCCTTCAGCGCGAGCCAGGCCGCAAGCTGGCCCTGGGAGTCTGGTGCGGGCGGCTGGCGCAGCGGGTCGTCCATCCGTGGCCTCCCTCTGCTACTTCGCGACGGTCTCCATGGTCCGGAGCACGGGATAGAAGCCGGGCGGGGGAGTGGCGCCGAGGATCGGGTCGAGGATGTTCCACGCCATGAAGCCGTCGTCCGACCGCGGATCGAAGAGGATGAACGCCAGGCGGGCGAGCGGCTGGTCCATCGGGACGACGAGGGAACCCGCGGGGATCGTCTGCTCGGTTGCTTCCCATGTCCCGGTCATCGTGCGGAGCCTGTGCGTGCCCTGGTACTCGGCCTGGGCGACGGCGGAGGTGTCGATCTTGAACCGCTCGCCCTTGATTGTCGTCTCCTTCGCCGTCTTGAAGTACGTGATGCCGTGCGCGTCGAGCCTGTCGGCGACGCTCGCGATCACCCGCGTGGGTCCCTGAGCTCATCTCTCTCAACCACCACCGTCACCGGCTGGCTCAGGCGGATGGTCACGGAGGTG